>JBDHWD010000075.1:0-15621 GCA_039810005.1 Thermomicrobiales bacterium
GATTACCTCACTGGGGCGAACGACTAACGGTTCTTCAGGCGATTCTGACAGCCTCGGGCACGATGCCCGAGGCTGTTGTTTTGCCAGGGCTAGGTTCGCGCCCATCGTTCTTGACCATAGCCGACAAAATTGCTATGGTTTCTCTGGGTATCTAGGAGTGATTCTCAACTGGGAGTGATTCGCAACTATGGCGGAGCGGGCTGATCTCTTTTGCGAGCGGGTCGATTTTCGGATGACGCCGCAGCGCGCGGCGATTCTTGAGGAGGTCCGTTCGGCGACAGGACACCTGACCGCCGGCGAGATCTTCGAGCGCGTGCATCGGAAGTATCCGACGATCGCTTATGGCACCGTGTATCGCACGTTGCATCTCTTCGCCGAACGCGGGCTCATCCTTGAGTTCCCCTTTGGCGATCAGGCCAGCCGCTTCGACAAGCGCGTCGACCGGCACGATCACGTGCACTGCCTCGTCTGCGGCACGCTGGTGGATGTTGACGTGCCGACTGCGCTGCTTGCCCAGCAGGTAGCTGCTGAGCAGACGGGTTACGAGATCAGCGGACACCAGACCGTCTTCTCCGGAGTCTGCCCAACCTGTCAGTCGACTGTCGGGGCCCAGAGTTAATCAACCTAGCGGTATACTAAGTGCGACGAACAGGTCGTCGCGACGGCGTGCGAAGGACGGGCGCCGGAAAATCGGTATCTTGTGGAGGGCGCAAGCCAGATTATGAGCGATACCCCACTGTTTCAGATTCAGAATCTCCACGCCGGCATTGAGGGCCAGGAGATTCTGCGTGGCGTTGATCTGACCATCCAGCGCGGCGAGATTCATGCGCTGATGGGCAAGAACGGTTCCGGCAAGAGCACGTTGGCGTATGCCGTCGCCGGCCACCCGAACTACGAGGTTACCGAGGGCGCGGTTCTCTACAAGGGTGAGAACATCCTGGAGATGGGGCCGGACGAGCGCGCACAGCTCGGCTTGTTCCTCGCCTTCCAGTACCCGACCTCGATCCCGGGCGTCTCGATGGCGAACTTCCTGCGCATGGCCGCGAACTCGCGTCGCCAGCGCCGCGCCGACGAGGGCGAGGATGTCGCTCCGTTCACCCCGCGCGAATTCCGCCGCACGCTCCGCGAGAAGATGGCGCTGCTGAAGGTCGATGAGTCCTTCGCGAACCGCTACTTGAACGAAGGCTTCTCCGGTGGTGAGAAGAAGCGCGCCGAGATTTTGCAGATGGCGATGCTTGAGCCGGAGTTCTGTATCATGGACGAGACCGACTCGGGCCTCGACATTGATGCGCTGCGCACCGTTTCGGACGGCGTGAATGCGCTGTTCACCGAGAACATGGCGATGCTGGTGATTACGCACTACCAGCGCTTGCTCAACTACATCAAGCCGAACTTCGTTCATATCATGGCCGATGGACGGATCGTCAAGTCGGGTGGCCCCGAGCTGGCATCAGAGCTTGAGGATCTCGGCTACGACAAGTTCATGGCCAAGTACGTGCCGGAGGCTGTTACGGCCTGATTGGCCGCTCAACCTGCCGCCCAGCACCGCGCAAGGAGGCGCTGATGTCAGTATCCGAGCTGGAATTCGGACAGTACAAGTACGGATTCCGCGACGAAGAAGACTACGTTTTTAAGGCCGAGAAGGGTATCGACGCCGAGAAGGTCGCCGCCATCTCCGAGATGAAGGGCGAGCCTGAGTGGATGCGCGATTTCCGGCTGAAGGCATACGACTACTTCAAGAAGCGTCCGGTCCCGACCTGGGGAGCCGATCTCTCCGACATGGACTTTGACGACATTTACTACTACATCCGGCCGACCGAGAAGGCCAGCAAGTCCTGGGACGAAGTTCCCGAGTACATCAAGGACACCTTCGAGAAGCTCGGTATTCCCGAGGCGGAGCGCAAGTTCCTCGCTGGTGTCGGTGCGCAGTACGAGTCCGAGGTCGTCTACCACTCGCTGCGAGAAGACCTCCAGAAGATGGGCGTCATCTTCCTGGATATGGACGCGGGCGTGCGTGAGTACCCGGAGCTGGTCAAGCAGTACTTCGGCACGATCATTCCGCCCAACGACAACAAGTTCGCCGCGCTGAACTCGGCGGTCTGGTCGGGTGGCTCGTTCGTCTACATCCCCGAAGGTGTTCGCGTTGAGGTGCCGCTGCAGGCATATTTCCGCATCAATGCCGAGAACATGGGGCAGTTCGAGCGGACGCTGATCATCTGCGAGAAGGACTCCTACGTCCACTACGTCGAGGGCTGCACCGCACCGACCTATTCGACGAACTCGCTGCACTCGGCTGTTGTCGAGATCATCGTCAAGGAAGGCGCGCGCTGCCGCTACACGACCATCCAGAACTGGTCGAAGAACGTCTACAACCTTGTTACCAAGCGCGCCGCAGCCTACAAGAACGCGACGATGGAGTGGGTTGATGGCAACCTCGGCTCCAAGATCACGATGAAGTACCCGGCTGTCTGGCTGATGGAAGAGGGCGCTCGCGGCGAGATTCTCTCCGTGGCGATGTCCACCGACGGCCAGCACCAGGACGCGGGCGGCAAGGTTGTCCACGTCGCGCCGCACACCTCATCGCAGATCATCTCCAAGTCGATCTCCAAGGGGACTGGTCGCTCGTCCTACCGTGGGCTGGTCAAGGTCCATCGGGGAGCCGACCACGTTCGATCGAACGTCGTTTGCGACGCACTGCTGATCGACGAGGATAGCCGAACCGATACCTTCCCCTACATCGAGATTGAGTCCGAAGAGGTCTCGGTCGGACACGAGGCAACGGTTTCGAAGGTCGCCGACGAGCAGCTGTTCTACCTGCAGTCGCGTGGCATCTCCGAGTCCGACGCGATGAGCATGATCGTCAGCGGCTTCATTGAGCCAATCGCCAAGGAGCTGCCGCTCGAGTATGCCGTCGAGCTGAACCGCCTCATCCAGCTTGAGATGGAAGGGTCCGTCGGATAGTTCGGGAATCGCGGCGCGGAAGCGGGCTAGCAGATAGCGTCTGCCGGTGCTCGCCCGCGCCGCGAGAACCACGTCCCATCGACGTGAGGGAGATATATGTCAACGACTATTCAGGGCGCGACGAAGGGATTCTCGCGCGCGGCGGTGGACGAGCTGTCCCACCGTCGACAGGAGCCGGACTGGCTACGCCAGAAGCGTGTTGAGGCATGGGAAGCCTTCGAGCAGATCCCGATGCCGAAGCGCACCGACGAAGAGTGGCGACGCACCGACCTGCGGCTGCTTCCGATCGATGATGTCCTGCCGTTCGCTGAACAGGCGGATCGCCTGACCAGCCGCGCTGACCTGCCCGCCGGCGTCGCGGCCGAGGTTGAGGCCGCCGGTGAGGTCTCGGGCGTCGTCGTGCAGCGCGATTCGTCGGTGATCTACTTCGAGTCCGATCCGTCGCTGGCCGAAAAGGGCGTCATCTTTTCGGACCTTGAGACGGCCGTCCGCGAGCACCCCGAGCTGCTGCAGAAGTACTTCATGAGCGACGAGACGGTGCCGGTCACGGACAACAAGTTTGCGGCACTGCACGGCGCATTCTGGACGAATGGCGTTGTGCTGTACGTCCCGCAGGACGTCGAGGTCGATCTGCCGTTCCGAGTCTTCTCGGTTCAGGAAGCGGCCGGCATCGCGACGTTCAACCATATCCTGATCGTTGCCGAGGAGAACGCCGACGTCACGCTCGTCGACTTCTACGACTCGGAGACGCAGGAAGAGGAATCGATCGCTGATAGCGTCGTCGAGGTCCACGCGGCTGAGGGCGCGCAGGTGCGCTACATTCAGGTGCAGGACTGGGGCCGCCACACCTGGAACTTCTCGACCCAGAAGGGTGTCATCCATCAGGATGCGGCCGTGCGCTCGTTGAACGTTTCGCTCGGCGCGCGGATGTCGAAGACCCTGATTGCATCCAACCTGGTCGAAGCCGGCTCGTCGGCTGAGATGCTCGGTCTCTACTTTGGCGACGACACCCAGCACTTCGACAACCAGACCCGTCAGAACCACGAGTCGCCGTACGCATCGAGCGACCTGCTCTTCAAGGGCGCAATCAAGGATCGCTCGCGGTCGGTCTACTCGGGGGTCATCAAGGTCTGGCCGAAGGCGCACGGCACCGACGCCTATCAGGCTAACCGCAACCTGATTCTCTCGCCGACGGCGCGGGCGGACTCGATCCCGAACCTGGAGATCGGCGCGAACGACGTGCGCTGCACGCACGGCGCGACGATCGCCCAGATTGAGGAAGAGTACGTCTTCTATCTGATGAGCCGCGGTATCACCCGCACGGAGGCGGAGAAGCTGATTGTTGACGGCTTCTTTGACGAAGTGATCGAGCGTGTGCCGGTCGAGTCCGTGCAGAAGACTGTACGTGAAGCGATCGACCGCAAGATCGGCTACACCGTCTAGGACTCCGCGTTGCGATCGTGCCTCAATGTCGAGGCGCGATCGCAGCAAGCGCACCCAACGAACTCCGCCCGTGCCTCCCCCGCGGGCGCTGGTGACAGGAGGTCGCAGTGAGCGCAACCACCCCTGAGTCGGCGCTCGACGCCGTCGCGCTCCGCCGACAATTTCCGATTCTGAATGATCCCCGACTCGTTTACCTCGACAGCGCTGCATCGTCGCAAAAGCCGGAAGCGGTCCTGCAGGCGATGGACAACTACTATCGCCACGACAACGCCAACGTCCACCGCGGCGTCTATGCGCTGGCCGAGCGTTCGACCGAGGCGTACGACGAAGCGCGCCGTCGCGTGGCACGGCTGTTCGGCGTCGGCTCGACCGACGAGGTGATCTTCGTCCGCAACACGACCGAGGCAATCAATCTCGTCGCGCGCACCTGGGGTGATGCCAGTCTGCGACCGGGTGACACCGTCGTCCTGAGCGAGATGGAGCACCACTCCAACCTCGTGCCGTGGCAGCTCGTCGCCGCTCGCACCGGCGCGATGCTGGAGTTCATCCGCGTTGACGATAATGGCCTTTTGCGGCTCGAGGATCTCGATCAGCACCTGGCGACCGGCAGGGTGCGGCTTGTTTCTGTCTGCCACGTCTCCAACATGCTGGGCACCGTCAATCCGATTGACGAGATCATCGCGCGAGCGCACGATCGCGGCGCGCTCGTGCTCCTTGACGGTGCGCAGGCCGCGCCGCATGTCGGGATGAACCTCACCGAGATGGGCGTCGATTTCTATGCCGCCTCGGGCCATAAGATGTTCGGCCCGATGGGATCGGGCATGCTCTACGGTCGGCGCCAGCTTCTGGAGGCCATGCCGCCATTCCTCGGCGGCGGCGACATGATCCGCGTCGTCGGGCTGCGCGAATCCACCTGGGCCGATCTGCCGTCGAAGTTCGAGGCCGGCACGCCGAGCGTCGCCGATGCCGTCGGCTTCGGCGCTGCCTGCAACTACATCGCCGACATTGGCATGGCGAATGTCGAGGCGCACGAGCACGAGCTGATTGAGTACGCATGGACGCAGCTGCTGGAATTGCCGGACCTCACCATTTGGGGGCCGCCGCCCGCGCAGCGCAGCGGCGCGCTGAGCTTCAGTATCAGCGGCATTCATCCGCACGACATCGCATCGATCCTCGATGAGGATGGCGTCTGTGTTCGCGCCGGTCACCATTGCACACAGCCGCTGCACGCCAGATTTGGCCTGGACGCAACAGCGCGTGCCAGCTTCTCCGTGTATAACACCAAAGACGACGTGGACCGCCTGATCGACGGCCTGCGCCGGGCGCGTTCGATTTTCGGGCTGTAGCCGCAGCGAGCGCGGCACTGAGGAAGTAGCCATGTCGGATCTCTATCGCGAGCATATCCTCGATCACTATCGCAATCCACGAAACCACGGCACGCTCGATCCGAACGACGGATCGTTTGAGGATACGAACCCCTTGTGCGGCGACCGTATCCGCATTGACCTGCGCTTCGATGGCGACCGCATCGCTGACATCAAGTTCAGCGGACGCGGCTGCGCGATCAGTCAGGCAGCGACGTCGATGCTGACCGAGATGGTTGCCGGGAAGACGATCGAGGATGTCAAAGAGCTGTCGAAAGACGATCTCCTCGACGAGATCGGTATCCCGATCAGCCCGGCGCGAATTAAATGTGCCCTGCTGGGGTTGAAGGTATTGAAGGCCAGCGCGTACGGATTCCACGGCTGGCCCGACGAATAATCGGGCAAGCTGGAACCGTCGCAGGCTGGTGCTGAATGGGGGATGAGTGGTCGAGTTCGTCTGCGTCGGGCGGGTCGGAGACCTTGCGCCGGGCGAGATGAAGGCGGTCAAGGCTGGCCGCCGAATTGTTGGAATCGCCAATGTTGAGGGCGAATGGTACGCGTTTGATGACACCTGTACACACGAGGAAGCGTCCTTGACAGAGGGCGAACTCTACGACTATACCGTCGAGTGTCCGCTTCACGGCGCGATGTTCGATATCCGCACTGGCGCGGTCGAGTCGTTTCCCGCCACAGTGCCGCTACCGGTGTTCGATATCCGCATCGTTGACGGCGAGATCCATGTCGCGACAGAGCCGCGGGACTGAATCTGAAGCGAGGAGGAGTAGATGGCGCAACTAACTGACGACGTGGTTTTTGAAGCGCTCAAAGAAGTCTACGACCCGGAGATCGGGGTGAATATCGTTGACCTGGGTCTGGTCTACGGAATTGATGTCAAAGAGGGCAACGACGTCGAGGTGACGATGACGCTAACCTCGATGGGCTGCCCGCTCGGGCCAGTCATCATCCAGGATATCCAACAGACGGTCGCCAAGCTGGATGGTGGCGGCAGCACGTTTGTCCGCATTGTCTGGTCCCCGCCGTGGTCGCCAGCGATGATGACCGAGGATGCCCGCGATGAATTGGGCATCTGGTAAGCAGCCATAGCCACACAATAAGAACCATAGCGGCCCGGCTTTTGCCGGGTCGTATCCTTGGTGGCGGATGGAGGACACCAACCCAATGTCGAACGACCTGACCGATCGCAACCAGACCGCTACCGACCAATCATCCGACGCCGACCTGACACCCGCCGAACAGCTCGAAGCATGCATCCTCGCCCAGCCGGAACTGGTTTCGGCGGCGATCACCGAGAACTTCGCTTCAATCCGCGAGGCAGCTGGCCACATCTTCGGCGCTCGCCGCGTGCGGTTCTCCGGGGCGGGCCACAGTGCCGCGATTGCGGAGATCGGCGCGGTGCTGTTGCGCGCCGTTGGCGTCGATGCTCGCGCCGGCCATGCCTTCGATATGGCGACCTACACGCCCGGCTTCGATGGTCGCGACCTGTTGATCGCCATCGCTACCGGCGAGGATCGCGCCTACGCCTCGCGCGTCGTCCAGCGCTCAGGTCACGCCGGCTTGCCATCAATCGCAATCGTTGGCCCGGCCGGCCGGATTTCGAATGCGACGACGACGGTAGAGGTGGGCCCTGCGCATGTGCCGACGCACCTGGCGAACCTGCCCGCGGCAGTTGCCGCCATCGGCGGTATCGCCGCGCGATTCGAGCCAAGCTCGGCCAGCGGAGAATCGCTCCCGCGGCTGCGCGAGATCGTGCGCTCAATGCTTGCAAGTCGTGAGACTGCGGACGACGTCGCGATGGCCATTGCTGGAGCAGATGCGCGCGTGCTGCTCATTGCGGCCGGTCCGCTGATTCCGCTGGCGCAATCAGCCGCGCTGGCTCTCGCCGAGACAGGCGGTCGATTGGCGACGGCCATGTCGGTCGAGGATGCACTACTGGGTGGCTTGCGCGCGTTGCGCAAGGGCGATGTCGTGGTCCAGCTCGCGCCGTCCGGCCCATCCGACGCGCGCCACGCCGATCTCGCCCGCGTCTGCCAGGTCGCTGCAATCGACCGCTGGCGTATCGGCGGTCAACCCGAAGATGCCCGTTGGCACACTCCGCTCCCGACAATCGAAGAATCCCTGGCACCGATTCCCTCCGCCATCCCGCTTCTGTGGCTCGCGCAGGCACACTCCGCTCGGGGCTGATCGCGCAACGCACGGTACGGTGGCCACGTCTTTCTCGACGCGCGATCATTCCGAACAATCGGGGGCTCTCCGTCGATCCATCCGGGAAATGGGGCTATCATGCGCCGTGCGTGCCAAGTGGTGGAGACACAACCGGAGGAGCTGTTGATGACCCGACGCCCGATTCAGATCGATGACCTGTATCGCATCCGCCTCGTTGCTGACCCCAATATCTCGCCCGATGGCCAGAAGGTGGCCTGGGTGGTGACGACGGTGGACAAGGAATCCAATGGGTATACGTCCAACATCTGGTGCGCTGACCTCGCTGGCGACAACACGCCGTATCGGCTGACGACGGCGAAGGGCAAGGACACCAGCCCGCGCTGGTCGCCGGACGGTTCGATGCTGGCGTTCCTTTCTGATCGCAGCGGCCGCAATCAGATTCACGTGATGTATGCAGACGGTGGTGAGTCGTGGCAGGCGACCGACGCTCAGAATGGCGCGTCCGAGATTGCCTGGTCGCCAGACTCGACGTCGCTCGCCTACGTCAGCGCGGTCGCGCCAGACGACACGCCGGCGAAGAGCGATGTCAAGGTCATCACGACCATGCTCTACCGCATGGACGGCGAAGGGTTCTTCACCGACAAGCGACGGCAGGTGCATATCGTCCCGGCGCACGGTGGCAAGTCGCGCATGGTCACCGAGGGCGACTGGCACTCGGCACAGCCGGCATTCTCCAGCGATGGGCGCAAGCTGGCGGTCGTGTCCAATCGCAGCGAAGGCCGTGCCGAAAATCGGCTGAGCGATGTCTGGGTGATCGAGCTTTCTACCGGCGCAGCAACGCGCATCACACCCGAGGATGGCTCCTACGGCACGCCCTCCTGGTCCCCGACTGCTGACAAGCTGGCCTACGTTGGAAACCCGATCACCGAGAAGTACGGTCCGGTCACGCTTGCCGATCTGTATGTCCACGATGTGGAGACCGACGAGCCACGTGGTCTGCTCTCGACGCTCGATCGCGAGCCGGGCAACTCCGCCATCGCCGACGCGCGCTACGGGCTGCCAAACCAGCTCCCTGTCTGGGCCGCCGATGGCTCGGCTGTGTACACGATGCTGAGCGATGCCGGTAGCGTCCATCTGTACCGCTGCGCGATTGACGGTCCGTCTGCGCCGCTAATCGACGAGACGCAGGACATCCAGTCGTTCAGCATCGCCAACGATGGCACGATCGCGTTTGCGTCGAGCACCATGTCGCTGCCAACCGAGGTGTTCATTCGAAGGCCAGACGGAACTGTCCAGCAGCTGACCGATACAAATCGCGACCTGCTGAACGAGCGTGAGCTCGGAGAGGTACGCGAGGTGCGCTTCCCCAGTGATGAGGGTGTCGAGGTCCATGGCTGGCTGCTGACTCCGCCGGGGTTCAACCCGGCAGTGCGCTATCCGGCGATCGTGGAGGTGCATGGCGGTCCGCACGGCATGTACGGCGTCGGCTTCTTCCACGAGATGCACGTCCTCGCCGCGCGCGGGTATGTTGTCCTGTATACGAACCCGCGTGGCTCAA
The DNA here is from genome assembly GCA_039810005.1 of Thermomicrobiales bacterium. Lineage (GTDB taxonomy): Bacteria > Chloroflexota > Chloroflexia > Thermomicrobiales > CFX8 > JAMLIA01. Next base: position 9,511 of record JBDHWD010000075.1, read on the forward strand.
CCGGCTACGGTCAGGAGTTCGTCGCTGGAACGCTCGGCGACTGGGGCGGCGCTGATTATCGCGACGTGATGGCCGGCGCGGACTATCTGGAGACGCTCGACTTCGTCGATTCGAACCGGCTGGGAATCACCGGCGGCTCGTACGGCGGCTACATGACGAACTGGGCCATCGGCCAGACGGACCGCTTCAAGGCGGCAGTCACCCAGCGCTCGACGGCCAACCGCATCTCGACCTACGGGACCAGCGACATGAACGCGACCTACAACGACTGGGAGTTTGCGGGCACGCCGTATGACAATCCCGAGCACTATCTGGAGCGCTCGCCGCTGACCTATGTGAAGAACATCACGACGCCGTTGCTGCTGATCCACTCGGAGAACGACCTGCGCTGTCCGATTGGGCAGTCCGAGGAGTTCTTTACGGCACTGCGCAAGCTGGACAAGGTCGCTGAGTTCGTGCGCTTCCCGAATGAGAGCCACGGACTGTCCCGAACCGGCCAGCCGAATCATCGCGTCGAGCGTCTGGAGCGCATCTGCGGCTGGTTCGACCGCTACCTGTAGAGGGCGCGGGACGGTCGTATACTCAGGCCGTCCCCGCGATAAATGATGGGGATGAGAGAGTGGCGCGAATGCAAAATCGCGTCACGTGGTTCGGCCTGCTCCCCATTGTGGCGCTTCTGAGGTCGTTAGCTCCTGGAGGTTTGTGTGCTCCGGTTCCGTCTGCCTGCCGCCCTGTTGTTGACCCTGCTGCTCGCGCTTGGTCTGGTCGCCTGTGGTGGATCGGATTCTGACGAATCGAATTCGGCCGCCTCGCCGATCGCCGATGGTGCGATCGAGGTAGACATGAAAGACACGATGAAGTTCGATCCGGACACCATAACCGTCAAGGCTGGTGAGGATGTCGTACTCGTCGTCAAGAACACCGGCGCAATTCCGCATAACCTGACGATTGAGGCGTCCGACGTTGATGTCACGCTGGACGGCAAGAAGAGCCAGACGGTGGAGTTCACCGCGCCGAGCGATCCGGGCGAATACGAGATCGTCTGCCACGAGCCGGGGCACGAGAACGCCGGAATGGTCGGGACGCTCGTCGTCGAGCGTTAGCTCAGGCTCCATCATTAAGGGCAGGTGGTCTCCATCTGCCCTTTTGTATGCCAGTCGATCAGGTGGCAGGGATTTCCTGAACAGGAAATCGCAGGTATAGGCGGACCGGCATGGCAGGTGAGCCGATATGCGCATCCATATCCCCGGTCAAGGGTATGATTGTTGCGCGATAATCGGTGATCCAGCCGGTCTGGCAGGGACAACTGAAGAACGGTCAGGGAGGGACGACGATGCGCGCATACGAATCCAGGGACGAGCTGCTGGAGGCTTTTCGCCCGTATGGTGCGGTGAACCAGGACGGTGTCCAGGTCTCCGATGCGAACGGCCTGCGAGGGGAATTCGTCGACAATCTGGCCTACACGTCGGCGCTTGGCAGTGACGCAATGAAGCCGGTGGCGCGGCACCTGATCTGGAACCTCGCGCAGACGCTCGGCTGCGCACCGGCCTCGATCCACGACTACTACATCGCTGGTGGTCGCAATGTCTGGCACAACCAGACGACACCAGCGATCAATGTTCGGGCGATGGCCTACGACACGGCTCGCGCGATTGTGCGCGCGGCGAATAAGCTCGATGTCGGCCAGGTGATCTTCGAGATCGCCCGCTCAGAGATGGGCTACACAGAGCAACGGCCCGCCGAATACACTGCGTCGATTCTTGCCGCAGCGATCCGCGAGGGATTCCAGGGGCCGGTCTTCATCCAGGGCGATCACTTTCAGATCAACGCCAAGGGCTATAAGGCCGACCCGGAGAAGGAAGTCCAGGGCGTTCGTGATCTGATCGATGAGGCACTGGTCGCCGGTTTTCTCAACATTGACGTCGACACGTCGACGATCGTCGACCTGTCGCTGCCGAATGAGGATGAGCAGCAGGCGGAGAATGCGCGCCGAACCGCCGAGCTGACCGCCTATATCCGCGAGCGCGAGGCGCAGGGCGTTACCGTCTCAGTCGGTGGCGAGATTGGCGAAGTCGGCACCGAAAACTCGACGCCGGCCGAGCTGATCGCGTTCATGCGGCAGTATGAGAAGGCGCTGGCGTCCCATAACGGCGGCAACCTCACCGGCATCTCGAAGATCAGCGTCCAGACCGGCACCAGCCACGGCGGCGTTGTCCTGCCGGACGGCTCGATAGCCAGCGTCAAGGTGGACTTCGATACCCTCGCCGAGCTCTCGAAGCTCTCGCGCGAGAAGTACGGGCTAGCCGGTGCTGTGCAGCACGGTGCTTCTACGCTGCCAGAGGCCGCGTTCGGTCACTTCGCGCGCTCGAACGCGTGCGAGGTTCACCTGGCGACCGGCTTCCAGAACATCATGTACGACAGCCCAGCCTTCCCAGCCGATTTGCTCAAGGAGATGTACGCCTATCTGGATGCGAACCATCCCGATGATCGCAAGCCGGACATGACCGACGCGCAGTTCTATTACACGGCGCGCAAGCGTGCCATCGGCCCGTTCAAGAAGGACCTCTGGAACCTCAACGCCGACGCCAAGGGCGCGATCTGCGAAGAGCTGCAGGAGCGCTTCGAGCTGATCTTCAACAGCCTTAATGTGGTGAACACCTCATCAATGGTGCGCGACCTGACGACCGTCCCGTCGCTGCCATTTCAGGCCGGCGATGAGATCAGTGACGTCAAGGTGGAGGGCGAGTAGCGCTCCGGCAGGTACTTCCTCACTGACACGCGAATACGACAGCCGCCCATATGGGCGGCTGTTCGTTTGTGCCGGTCAGGCTTATCAGTATTCGACGTTTGCTATGCGGCTACCGGTACGGACGTGTCGTCATCGCACGCCGTCATGAGTCCGCGTCAGGAATGCGGCCGGCGGCGCGTAGAAGCGGCACGACGCGGTCGAGTGGCAGGCCGTGTCGTGTGTTGCCGTCGCGGCCAACGATCGTTTCGGCGCGGAACAGGGCGTTGACAATCGCCTCTTCTGTCGCCTCAACGGTCGCCTGGAAGAGCGCGTCGATCGGCTCGCCGGTATCGATCATGATCTCCATCGGCAGTGTTGGCGTCTGTGGTTCGTAGGGAATCCGGACGGCTGGGGACGCCGAGAAGGCGATGACGTAGTCGCCGCTGCCATTGCCGGCGATCGAGCCGGTGCGAGCCAGGCCGATACCGGCGCGCCGGGCGAGACGGCGCAGGCCGCGATCCAGGAGCGGCGCATCGGTGGCGACGATCATCATGATCGAACCGCGCTCGGGTGGTTCCTCGGTCGCGGCGAGCTGCTGGCCAATCGGTACGCCGTCGATCCGCAGCTGGTCGCGGCGCCCGTAGTTCGCGAGAACCAGTACACCGACGGTCCAGCCACCCAGATCGGCGGGGATGACCCGCGACGATGTGCCGATTCCGCCCTTGTATCCGAATGCCGTCATGCCGACACCCGCGCCGACAGCACCTTCATCGACCGGCCCGGATGCCGCCGACTCGATTGCAGCGAGGACATGTTTCTCACGCACGTGGCGGCCCTGCATGTCGTTCAGCCAGGCGTCTGAGCATTCTCCAACGACCGGGTTGACTGTCGCCGCGTCGATGCCGACATCGGGGTTCTGCCGGATGCTCCAGGCGCAGATTGCGTCGGTCACCCGCCCGACATTCATCGTGCCGGTCAGGGCGATTGGGCTTTCGATCGTACCCAGCTCGTCGACCTGCTCCTGGCCCATGCACTTTCCGAAGCCGTTGATGATGTGGATAGCGGCCGGAACCTTGTCGCGATACAGATTGCCGCCGTGCGGGAGAACGACGGTCACGCCGGTGCGGATCGGCCCCTGGCCGGGGCGCAGCGGCCCGTCGCCTTCGATCAGCGTGGTGTGGCCAACAAGAACGCCGCTCACATCGGTGATTGCGTTGTGTGGGCCGGTTGGTAGCTGGCCGATGTGCAGGCCAATATCACGAGCACGCGGTCTTGCGTTCTGGTTTTGCATCCCTCATCCTCTCCTTCGCCATCGCACGGATGCTACGATCGTGTCGGGCGGATGGCAACGGATGCTCAGTGAGCGAGGGCAAACTGACATGAGCAACGCAGATCGAGCGCGAGAGTATAGTCGGACGAAGGATCGTCTCAGTCTGCTCAGCACCGCTATTTCGCTGCTGGGCGGTGGGGCGTTTGTGTTCAGCGGCCTGGCCCGACGCCTGAACGACCGACTGCTGCCTCCGACCGGCGCGTCGGTTGTCCAGCGCGGAAAGTACATTGCAACTGTCGGTGCGCTCTCGACGGTGATCTCGCTGCCGCTGCGCTATTACAGCGGCTATGTGATTGAGAAGCGCTACGAGCTGAGCAAGCAGACGACCGCTGACTGGCTTGCTGATCAGGCCAAGATGACCGCGCTCTCGATGCCGCTGGAAGTCGGCCTGCTTGAAGGTCTGTATGCAGCGATCCGGCGCTGGCCGCAGTCGTGGTGGCTGGTCGTGTCCGGCGCGACGATCCCTCTGACCGCCGCTCTGTCGCAACTCTTCCCGGTGCTGATCGCGCCGCGCTTCAACCGCTATGAGCCATTGGCCGATGAAGAGTTGGCTGAGCGTCTGCGCGACCTGACAGATCGGGCCGGCGTGCCGGTTGCCGATGTCATGCAGATGGACATGAGCCGCAGAACGTCGAAGGCCAACGCGTTCTTTGCCGGGCTGGGTCCGACGCGGCGGATCGTGCTGGCCGACACGATGCTCGACACGTTCACGCCCGAGGAGATCGAAGGGGTCGTCGCGCACGAGGCGGCGCACCAGATCCACCGCGACATCTGGCGACTGATTGGTATGGCGGCGCTGACGACGCTTGCGACAGCGGCATCGGTGCATGCGGTAGCCGGACGGCTGGTGCGAGCGATGCCGAGCCTGACTGGCACGTCCGATCTGGCGAATCCACGCTCGCTGCCGGTGCTGGGTATCGTCGCCTCGGTTGTCGGCGTGCTCCTCTCGCCCTGGCAGTTGGCGCAGAGCCGCCGGATGGAGCGTCGCGCCGACCGCTTCGCGATTCGCCTGACCGGGAACCCACGTGCATATGCCGGCGCAATGCGCAAGCTCAGCGAGCAGAACCTCGCCGACCCCAACCCCTCGCGAGCGGTGACGTTCCTGCTGCACTCGCACCCACCGCTGTCCGAACGGATCGCCGCGGCGGAGGCAGCTGAGTTCAACCTCGTCGAGGGGCTGGGCTTACGCTGATTGTTGGCTAGGCGGCCGGCTTCCTGGCCCGCAGCAGGATCTTACTGTCGTCGAACGACTCGATCGCGCCTTCGTCGATCGTGAACGCGAACGCCTCGTGGATTTTGTCGGGTGCGGTGAGGATGAGCTCGTCGAGCGCCTGCTTGTCTTCGTCAGTCATCCTCGAGCGGGCTGTCCAGGATGCGTATTCGTAGCGCCGATGGACCGGCTCGACCACATCGACAACGAGGCCGGTCGCTTCGATGTAGTTCGTCCACTCGCTCACACTGTAAGAGCGGACGTGCGTTGTGTCACGACGCCACTCGACTTCGTTGATGAAGGCGGCGAGTTCCTCGTCGTCCGGCACGACTGAGTCCATCAGCACGAACCGCCCACCAGGGCGCAGGACGCGCGCAACCTCACGGCAGAACGCCTGAACGTCGTCGAAGTGGTGTGGCGCGATTCGACAACTGACGATGTCGAAGCTGGCGTCGTCGAACGGCAGATGTTCGGCTTCGGCCAGCTTGAAGGTCACGTTCGTAAGCCCGTTTTCGCCGGATATGAACGCCTCGGCCGCAGCCAGCATCTCGGGAGTCAGGTCGCTGGCGACCATGCTACGGACGTGTGGCGCGATCGCGAGCGCCGTGTGCCCGCCGCCGGTGGCGACGTCGAGGGCGTCATCGGTCGCCGTGGGTTCGGCGAGCTCAACCAGCCGCTCAAGGTCGCGGCCGGTGCGGTGGCGGATCGACGTGACGTAGTCCTGCGCTGTGCGGCCAAACTGGGCGCGTACCCGGTCCTTATGATCCTGAGTTAGGGCCGACTCGCTCATGGGTGCCTCTTTCCGCGATGAGAATCTCAAGTGCGTTGCGTAGAGTAACCGAA
>JBDHWD010000076.1:0-15467 GCA_039810005.1 Thermomicrobiales bacterium
ATTTGCTTGTGTCTGAGATAGATGCGCGGTCGCCATGAACCTATGGATCAATGGCTTTGTGACCGCTACTCACCTGTCCCAACACGACCCCCAACGCCTCGTCACCCGGCACAGCCGCCCCACGCGCAAAGGCCGACGCAAACGCTTCGTCGCTGATCTGGGTGCGGAGGAGGGCGAGCTCGCGGTCGTAGAAGGCCTGGACTGCTGGCAGTGGAGTGAGGCCGCTGGCGTGTAGCAGGGTGCTGGCGACGCCGCACAGCCAGGCGGCATGCTCGGCCTGGCCACGGCGATGGGCGACGGCGGCGTGGCCGAGGATGGCGAGTGATTGCTGGAAGCGGTCGCCGGTGCGCTCGTGCCGCTCCAGGAGCTCACGATAGCCAGCTTCGGCGGTGTCAAGCTGGCCGGACAGACATTGTGCGGTGGTGAGGTAGAGCTTTGAGGTGTTGGCCAGGAACGTCGGGCGCTCAGCTTCGAGCCGGGTGACTGCGTCACCAAGATCCTTTAGCGCGGTCGCGATGTCGCCACGCAGGAGGGCGTGCAGCCCGAGGTTGTGGAGTGCGTGCGCCTGGCAGAATGGGTCGCCGGTGCGTTGAGCGATGTCGTGCTGCTGCTGGAGGTACGGGGCCGCGGTATCGAAATCGCCGAGCGCGATGTGGAGCACCGCAATATCGTTCAGCGCGGCCGCGATTCCGAGCTCAGTGCCGGTTGTTTGCCATTGTTCCAGTTGCTGTTTGAGCAAACTGAGCGCCAGGTGCGGGCCATCGGTCGTTATCCTGGCCCATCCGAGCGTTGCGAAAATGTGTGCTTGGCCGATGGGGTTGTTGAGCTCTTGCCAGATCGCCAGTGCCTCCGTGGCGTGTTCATACACGAGGTCGTGCCGGGCCAGGGGCAGCTCGAAGTGGGCTGCGCCGGTGAGTAGCTCTGCTCGTACACCGGCCGGCAGGTCATCTGCATCAGCCAGCGCGGTCGTGAGCCAGTGGTAGCCAATGCGTCCAAGCGGGTACTCCAGCCAGTAGGGCCAGAGTGCGGCGACGAGGCGCGCCAGTAAGAGCGTTTCGCCGGTTGTCTGCGCCCAAGTGAGCGCGGCGTCGAAATTCGCCCGCTCGCGGTCGACGCGCTCAAACCAGCCGGCACGGCTGCCCTTCGGAATGTAAGGTGGCGCGTCCTCGGCGAGGGCGAGCATTGCTCGGGCGTGGCGTTTGGCGGTCGCTGCGCGTTCGTTGGTCGCGTCGAGGCGTTCGAGGGCGTACTCGCGGATTGTCGCCAGCATCCGGTAGCGGGATGTCTCGCCATCGTCGAAGCGTTCGATGAGATTGGCGTCGTCGAGCGTGGCGAGCAGGGCGGGGATGGCGGCGGTCGGCAGGTCTGGTCCGTTGGCGACGGCAACCGCCAGCGATGCATCCCAGCCGCTGAGGACGCCGAGGCGGGCGAAGAGTCGCTGGGCCGGCGGTGATAGCAACTGCTCGCTCCAGGCGATCGTCGCCCGCAGGGCGCGCTGGCGTTCGGCGACGTCGCGAGGTCCGTCGCCGGCCAGCGCCAGTACATCGGGGACGCGGCTGACGAGGTCCGGCAGGCTCATCGTATCGGTGCGCGCTGCGACGAGCTCGATCGCCAGCGGCAGCCCGTCGAGCCGCGCGCAGAGCGTGGCAACGTCCGGGGCGGACGCCGGAGTTAGCTCGAATTCATGATCGACGGTCTGCGCGCGCTGAACGAACAGCTTGACTGACGGATTGCCTGCCAGCGTCTCGATCGGCGCTTCAGGAGACGGGACCGGCAGCGGACGGACCGCTCGTCGGTGCTCGCCGCTGATGTGGAGCGGCACTCTGCTGGTTGCCAGGATCGTGACGCCCGGTGTGGCCTGCAGCAGCCGCACGAGCGCCGGGCCGCAGTCGATGAGCTGCTCAAGGTTGTCGAGGATGAGCAGCATCTTGCGGCGCGCAAGCCAGGCAGTAACGCGCTCCTCGGGTGATGCGTCGGTGCTGTCGGCGAGACCGAGTGCGGTAGCGGTCCGTGGCATCAGCTCCGCTGGATCGGTGATGTCAGCCAGTCCGACGAAGATCACCCCATCGGGGAATGCATCGAGGAGTTCGGCGGCGGCGCGCAGCGCCAGCCGGGTTTTGCCGCTGCCGCCCGGTCCGGTCAATGTAACGAGCCGGACGGCCGCTTGGGACAGATGAATGGCGAGGTCGATCACTTCGTCGTCGCGTCCGACGAACGAGGTGAGTTCTGCCGGGAGATTGTTCGGTGCGCGCACCAGCCAGCGCTCGAGCAACGACGCTCGCTCGAGTTGGGACGCATGCAATGCGTCGATCGTCGGGATGCCCGCCGCCCGAAGTGCGCGGTTCGCCTGCGCGCGTGTTACCCGCAGCGCCGCCAGCAGTTGCAGGAGGCCGTCCCAATGGTATGGCGCGACCGATTTGCCGCTGAGCCAGCGATTGAGCGTCGCTTTCGATAGCCCGGCCGTCTCGGCGACCTCGGTTTGCTTCTGGCCACCGATGTATTCCGCAAGGATCGTCGCGAGCGTCGAGCGGTTCGCCGGTTGAGGTCTATCCTGCACGTGCGCACCATCCTGATCATAGCTGAGCAGATTTCCCTGGTGCATTGTTGCGCTCACGATTGTGTATCGTGTGCATATGCTCATTGTAGCGCTCTCCATGGAGCAAATGTGGTGCATGATCGGATTGCCCAATGGTCGTTCGCAGTCTCTCGCGACGTGGCCGCCTGCTCTATCCAGTGGGCTACCTGGGTGTTGAAGCCATGACGCAGGCGCGCAATGTCTGGCTGCTGTACTGCTACGCGCCGCCGGCTGATGCCGACCGCGATGCGCTCCTCCGAATCTCGACGGTGAGCATCATCCTGTTTGCCGGCAAGCTGATCGAGGCGTTCGATGACACGCTGATCGGCTGGTGGAGCGACCGGTCGACAGGGCGACTCGGTCGACGCATCCCGTTCGTCCTGGCCGGTACGCCGCTCATGGCGCTGTTTGGCTTTCTGGTTCTCGTCCCACCGTCCAATGCCGGGCCACTCGGTGCGGCGTTGTATCTCTTCCTGATGATCGAGCTGCTGTACTTTTTCGCGACAATCGCGAACGCGCCGTACGATGCGTTGCTGCCGGAGATTGCGCCGACTGCCGCCGAGCGCATTGATCTCTCGGCGCGGCGAGTCTACTTCGGCATCATCGGCGCTGGGCTGGGGCTGGTGGGTAGTGGGCTGCTCGTGGCGCGCGTGGGCTTTGCCGCGATGGCTGCGGCTGTGGCGCTGCTGGCGCTGTTAACTCGCTACCTCGGGCTCTTCGGCGTCTGGGAGTCGGCGCGGCAGAGCGCAGCAGTCTCGCAGGTCAGCCTCCGCGATTCCATCGGCGCATTGCTGGAGCATCGCCGCTTTCTGCGCTTCATGGCGTCGTTCGTCCTGTTTCAGGCCGCGCTGACAATGCTGCTCGGATTGCTTCCGTATTACGTCAGCGGGGTGGTGCGGCAAGACGCCGAGGGGATCTGGGTACCGCTGCTCACCGCTGTCGGTCTTGGAACGATGATGCTCGCGATCCCGCTGTTCTCTCGTTTGGCGCGGCGAACGACGCCGCTGCACGGCTACCGGATCGCTATGCTCGCGGCGGCGCTGACGTTCCCGCTGCTTGGAGTTGCCGGGTTCGTGCCCGGCATCCCGGTCGAAGGTGAGGCGATCGTCGTGCTAATGCTCGTCGGCGCGCCACTGGCCGGCGTCTTCCTTTTCCCCGGCCCGCTGGTGGCGGAGATGTGCGATGAGGATGCGCTGAGGTCGGCTGGTCGGCGCGAAGGGGTGTTCTACGGCGCGCAGGCGTTCGTTGAAAAGGTGGCGACTTCGATCGCCCCGCTGATTCTGGGCCTGCTGCTGATCTTCGGCAGCTCGGCCGAGCATCCGCTGGGCATCCGGCTGGTCGGGCCGATCGCGGCGATCCTCGTCTTCGCCGGATTCCTTGTGGCCGGAACAGTGCAGGCATCGACGATGGTCCCGACCGCTGCTATGAGCAGCAGTGACTGATACCTGAGCTCGTCGATGAAAGCCTCTGACCTAGACCGGCATCAGCCGTTCGAAGCGCTCGACGTTGTGGACGAAGATGACGGCCCCGCCGACCTCGACCTCGAAGTTCTCGGGCATGTAGAGCAGGCCCGGCTCCAGCGCCGGTGAATAGGGGACAGCCATCTGCTTTCGGCGGCGGCAGACGCGGCGGATGATCGAGATCACCTGTGGAACCTCGTGATCCTCGACACCGGTCATCAGCGAGCTGTTGCCCATGCGGAGAAAGGACCCGGTGCTGCCGATGCGCGTCACCCGGAAGCTATCCGCGATCAGGGCGTCGGTCAGGTTGTCAACATCCTCGTCCTGCACGATCGCGATGATCAGCTTCATCTCGCCTACCTCTGCTATCTACCAACGGCTGGTACGCGGAGTATAGCGTACCGTCGGGCCAGAGTGCCGAGCGGAATCGCGGAATCGACAGAGCCATGAGTGATATGTGTTTTTTGAGAAACAGGATGCCCGCTCAGTCGCAGTGCGCGGGCATCCTGTCAATGCACTTGAGCGGGATCAGGGTGCCAGGCTGAACGGCGGATACTGGTCGGTCACGAGCGCCATCGCGTAACCGACGACGCGGTTGTGCCAGCGCAACACGCCGACGACGAAATCGAACAGGGCGCGCGGGTATCGACCGGTGAAGAGGATCGCAAACCAGGCGATGAGCACGGCAATCACGACGCCAATGAAGAGAACAGTCAGAACGATGTAGTGTGGGATGGCCAGAATCCACTTGTACAGCGGTGCCCAACGGTTCAGGTTGTGTTTTGCATCCGGATAGCTCATCTCCAGATACACCGCCTGTTCCTCATCAGTCGAAGGGTATTCATCGCGCAGCAAAGTCAGGTAGGCGGTAACTCGATTCGAAAAGCGCAGTAGTTGCAGGTTGAAGTCATACCACCAGCGCGGATATTTCTGTCGGAAGACGATCATTAGCATAATTGGGACAACCAGCAGACCACCGGAGCCGAACGTGAAGGCGGATTCCTTCCCAATCAGGCCGAGAACGATGCAGATCGGAATGGCCGCGAAGATGCGAAACGCGGTCGACAGGCGGTTCAATGGTCGGTCGGGGTAGTCCACGCTGAAGGACACGGGATAGCTTTGCTCAGTGATGGATGCCATGATGTCTCCCGATTCCTTTCGTTCGATCCGGTGCAGAAGTACTGCCGTGACATTTGTGCTGCAGAATGGAGTTTGCCATTCTGCAGCCTGAAGTCAATCTAGATAGCGGTCTGCAGTTCATCGGACATTGGCTGCGCGGTCACAGGAATTGTCGAAGATGCGTTGAAGCCTTTGGCGACTAGCCAGACTCCTAAGCCAAACTCCCAGGCGGCGATCGGGAGGGTTGCGACCGCAGTGACCGGGGACACCTGATCCCATAGTCCGAACAGTGAACCGACGTTTGACGAGACGAGCGTGACCGCGCCGATCAGTCCGAGTGTCGGCAGGAAGCGCGGCACGAGGCGCGAACGATAGAGCAGCGTGCCGAGCAGCAGGGCATTTACGGCTGGAATCAGGCCCTGGCTGATGCGGAACATCTGGTCGTAGAACGCGACGAGCATCTGGCCCAGAGCTGCGGCATCGGGGCCAGCGCCTTCCTGACGGAGATGGGCGATGGTCAGCAGGCTGGCCACGCCGGCGAAGATGCCGGCAGCTTCAAGCGTGCGCGAGGCGATGAGGCCCAGCGCCATCCCTTCGTGCTGCCGCTTCAGCACCGGGAACAGCGCCACGGCGGTACCCATACCGGCGAGGGCGACGATGATCTCCAGAATGCCGCCGACGATCAGCGCGGTGTCTGGGCCGGAACCCAGGATGTAGCCATCCTCATGCACCGAGCTGTAGAGCATGAGCGTCGGGATCGAAACGAAGGTCAGCAGGTAGAACAGTCCGGCGATCAGCGCGGTCTTGCGCAGTGAGTCCATCGGTGTCCGTTTCGTGTTCGTCATCGTGGTTCCCTTTCGTGGCTGTGAGTGCAATTCAGACGGTGTGCGGTTGTTCGATGGCCGGTTCATGCCTGCGCCTCAGCACGTGCCGGGACGGGCTGGGAGCCGCCGCGAACGTAGTGCGCGAATGCGTACTTCCACGGCACGGCGACGATCGGCAGGACCACCAGCAGGAAGACGAATGTCAGATGCTCGGTGCGCGGTGACTCTGCCAGTTGGCCGTTCGACCACCGTGGGTAGGCAACGACAGCCAGCCACAGCACCTTGTAGGTGATCTCCAGCAGTACCAGCGGCAGCAACCGGAGCGGGTGCAGGATCCCCGGCAGCGCCAGCAGCGAGAACGCCGCCCAGACGCACCACGCAACGGCCTCGTCCGGATTCCACGATCCCTGATGGGTGAGGATGTGCGTCCAGGCATCGCGGCCCAGGAAGACGAACATCAGGATGTAGAGCAGCCGGAGCAGATAGATGTTGAAACGTGGGACGCGCGCGTCGTGCGCGGTATCCAGTCGAAGCGTGGATCGGACGTTGAGCGCCAAGCGTGCCTCCTTCATCGCCGTGCGGCGGAGCGGACTAGTCGGGTGCAACGCGGTTGACCGAGACGAGCGGTATGCCCAGGTCGCGCACCTTGCGCAACAGGCCGTGTAAGGCCGACTGGTCGGCAATTGGTCCGCTGATCGTCGTTGTGCCGTCGCTCTCGTTGCTCAGGCACAGGCCGTCGAACCAGTCGACCCAGCGTGCGTCGAGGTGGCCCTTGACGCGGATTTCGTACTGCCCGGGAATGTGAGCCTGCCCGTCATCTGTGGGGTCATGTGAGGTACTCATTGTGCTCCCTTCGTGTCTGACGCCCGTTCAGTGGTCTGATCAGAAGGTAGGAGCAGATGTGGTGAGTACACATCACCAGATGTGGTGATTGATGTGGTGATTTTTTTGGGGGTAGCGTGAATGAACACGACGTGTCCGGATAGCTAGCCCCGCATCGATCCCGAGCACTGTCATGATGAACTGCGGGATCAAGGCGCTGAGGTGGTGTCTCATTCGGACGGTTACCATGCGGCGGAGCATGGGATCTGGCCGGGCGTATGCAATACGCCTCTACATGTGATCGGTTGTCACGTTCCACCACACGGCAATACGGCGGTGTGGATAAGTCACTTTCGGGGCGTGATGGAAACCCTCGATTATCCACCAGCACGTTAGCCCGGCACCCACCGTCCCAATATGTAGGGGCGTATCGCATACGCCCGTGCAGCCACCAGCCACGCCTGCATGGCACCACATACGCCCACCACCACGCATTTCGCCAGACATTCCGGGCTCACGCATGCAGAAAAACGGCCCTGTCGCAGACGATCGCGACGGGGCCGTTTAGTGGGTGCTCAGTTCAGAGCCGATCAGTCGGCGACGCCGGCGAGCTCCTTGACGGCGTGTGGGACGCCGGTGAGGGCGATCTCCAGTACTTCGTCCATATGGCTGACGAGGCGGACCGGCAGGACATCGCGCACGGTTTCAGGCAGGTCGGCGAGGTCCTTCTCATTGCGTGCCGGGGCGATCATCGTGGTGATGCCGCCACGGTGTGCGGCCAGCACCTTCTCGCGCAGGCCGCCGATTGGCAGCACCTTGCCGCGCAGCGTGATCTCGCCGGTCATCGCGACGTCCTTGTGGACGCGGATGCCGGTGATCGCCGAGATGAGCGCCGTCGCCATCGTCACGCCGGCCGACGGGCCGTCCTTCGGGATCGCGCCGGCCGGGACGTGGATGTGGATTGTGTGGTTGTCGAAGTAGCCCTCCGGGATACCGAGCGCATCGGCGCGTGAGCGAGCGTAGGAGATTGCGGCGCGGGCCGACTCCTGCATCACGTCGCCGAGCTGGCCGGTCAGGATCAGGTCAGCCTTGCCCTTGGTGATGCTGACCTCGACTGACAGCAGATCGCCACCGGCGCTGGTCACCGCTGTGCCGGTCGCTACGCCGATTTCGTCGTGCTCCTCAGCTAGCCCGTACTCGAAACGCGGGATGCCGAGGAACGTCGGCAGGTCATCCGGGCCGACGGTGGTCAGTTCCGGCGTATCCGTCTCGGCCACCTTGCGAGCAACCTTGCGGCAGAGCGCGCCAAGCTCGCGGTCCAGGTTACGCACGCCGGACTCGTGAGTGTATTCGCGAATCAATCGCAGAATTGTGTCGTCGGTGACGGCGAGATGTTCCGACGTCAGTCCGTGGGCTTCCAGCGCCTTCGGCAGCAGGAACGAGCGGGCGATCTCCAGCTTCTCCAGCTCGGTGTAGCCCGGTACCTCGATGATCTCCATGCGGTCACGCAGCGGTGCCGGGATCGGCTCCAGCAGGTTCGCGGTCGTGATGAAGATGACCTGTGAGAGATCGAACGGTACTTCGAGGTAGTGGTCCGAGAACGAGTGATTCTGCTCGGGGTCGAGGACCTCCAGCAGCGCCGACGACGGATCGCCGCGGAATGCATCGGAGCCGACCTTGTCGATCTCGTCCAGCACCATGACCGGGTTCTTCGTCTTGGCATCGCGCAGCGCCTTGATAACACGTCCCGGCATCGCACCGACATAGGTGCGGCGATGTCCGCGGATCTCCGCTTCGTCGCGCACGCCGCCAAGCGACATGCGAACGTAGGAGCGACCGATCGCGCGCGCGATCGACTTGCCGAGGCTGGTCTTGCCAACACCTGGAGGCCCGACGAAGCAGAGGATCGGTGCCTTCATCTTGTTGCCGGCCAGCTTGCGGACGGCGATGAACTCGATGATGCGCTCCTTGACCTTCTGCAGGCCATAGTGATCTTCGTCGAGGATCTGCGCCGCCTCGGCCAGGTCGAGACGGTCGTCCGTCTCGATCGCCCAGGGCAGGTCGGTCAGCCACTCCAGATAGGAGCGGATGACACCGATCTCCGGCGAGAACGGATGCTGATGCTCCAGCCGCGAGACCTGCAACAGCGCCTTGTGCTCGACGTCTTCGGGCATCCCGGCGGCTTCGATCTTCTCGCGGAACTCCTCGACCAGTGCCTCTTCGCTAACCAGCTCGCCCAGCTCGCGCTGAATCGTGCGCAACTGCTCACGAAGCATGTACTCGCGCTGCTGGCGATCCATGCCGGCCTGCGCCTCGCTCTGGATCTGGTGGCGCAGAGTCAGGAACTCGAGCCGTTCGGAGAGCACCGAGCTGATCGAGCGCAGGCGCTGCACCGGATCGAACATCTCCAGCGCCTCCTGGCGGCGGGCCGACTGGAACTCTGGCGAGAAGGCGATCAGATCGGCGAGCCAGCCCGGCTCATCAACGCTGCGCACCATCGTCAGAACTTCGTCGGGCACGTTCGGCAGCATCGAGACGTAGTTCTCGACCTGCTCCATGACGTGCGACATAACTGCCCTGGCCTCGATTGTCGTGACCGAGGGGTCGTCGTAACGCTCGACCCTGGCGAGGGTATACGGCTCACGCTGGTCGATGCTCAGCACCTTGCCGCGCGCGACGCCCTGCAGGATGACGTGCGACGGCCCGCCCGGACGGCTGATCTTGTGGCCGACCTCGGCGATAACGCCGACAGTGCACAGCTCTTCGTCGCTGACGAGCGATGCGTAGCTGGTGATGTCCTGCGTGGAGCCACCGGAAGGGCTGTCCTCATCGGGCAGGAAATCCTCGTCGACATCCTCATCCTGGTCGCGTGTTGCGAGGACGAGGACGAGCCGATCTGCAGAGATTGCCTCATCGACGGCGAGTAGCTCCTCGTTGTCGTCGAGCGGATAGGGAAGCGACATGTGTGGCAGTAGCAACGTCTGCGGCAGGATGAGTACCGGGAGATTCAGCACCGGATTGGCCGAGGGGTCGATGGTCTCGGCTTCGGGTGCCGTGGCGTCCTCCGCAGCGTCCGTTTCATCGATATCAACCGACGTTTCCGGGTCTGGCAGAGGCTGGCTATTTTCGGTCGAGCGTCGGGGCATGCATCGTCCTCGAAGTAATTGGCGAATTGGTCAAGTGGTCATGTTCAGGCGACTGCGCGGGGATTTGGATGCCTGTTTTCGAGCGTGTCCACGGCGCGCAGGCGTGACTGTTAATGATACCAGCCATGCCCTGCTTTCCGATGCCCGAAGCACTACTGCCGCACTACATCCGCAACTGTCAACACCTCGCCGCCGAACAGGCGGTTCATCTGGGTGCCGAAGGTGAGGGAGCCGGCGAGCGTCTGGCGTGGGGGGCCGTTGGCGATGATCTCGCCGTCGGCGAGGACGATGACGCGGTCGGCAGCGTTGGCGACGAATTCGACGTCGTGCGTGGCGACGATCACGAGTCGGCCGGCGTCGGCGTATTGACGGACGAACTGTGCCAGCGTCGCCTTGTCGCGGCCGGGCAAACCGCGCGTCGGCTCGTCGAGCAGCAGGATCGGCGGCTGCGCGATCGCGATGGCTGCCAGCGCGGCGCGTTGGCGCTCACCACCGGACAGGTCCAATGGGTGGCGCTCGCGCTGCTGCAGAATACCCAGCGTCGCCAGCAGTGAATCGATTGCGCCGTTGCGCTCCTGAGCGCGAAGCGTGAAGCGTAGCTCGTCGGCAAGTGTCTCCTGATGCAGGATCGCGCTCGGGTTCTGCGGGACGTAGCCGGCAGAGCGCGCCAGCTCGTAGACGGGTCGGCCGGAGGTGTCCTTGCCATGCACGATGACACGTCCACCGCTTGGCCGTAGCAGTCCGTTGATGTGCTTCAGCAGGGTCGTCTTGCCCGATCCGTTGCGGCCGATGAGGGCGATGACTTCGCCTGCCCGCCCGCTGAGCGAAACGCGGCGCAGCGCCTCCTGCCCGTCGTAGCGATGGCTGACGTCTTCCAATCGGACAAGCTCATCGCCCAGTGTTCGGGGCTGGTCCTGGGGGGAAGGGTGTGGTGCGAGCCGGTCGATGTGTCGACGCGCCTCGCGGACCGTGAGCGGGATCGGCTGCCAGCCAAACGAGCGCGCGAGCTCGACGAGCGGCGGGACATCGTCGAGGTGATTGAGCATCTCCTGCGTTGGCCCCTCGATCATGCGGCCGTCCCGAAGCAGGGCGATGCGTTCGGCGAAAGCTAGCACGCGATCGAGGCGGTGCTCGGCCAGCACGACGGTCATGCCGAGGTCGTCGTTCAGCCGCCGGATGGCAGCCAGCACGTCGTGGGCGGCAAGTGGGTCGAGTTGCGAGGTCGGTTCGTCGAGAACGAGCAGGTCGGGCCGCGTCGCGATGGCGGCTGCGATCGCCACGCGCTGTCGCTCGCCGCCGCTGAGCGTCGCTGTCTCGCGGTCGCGCAGGTGATGGATGCCGAGCAGGTCGAGCGTTTCCTCCAGCCGCACGCGCATCGTGCGCCGATCCATGCCGAGGTTCTCCATGCCGAAGACGATCTCGTCCTCGACGCGGTCGGCGATGATTTGCGCTTCGGGGTCCTGAAAGACGAGGCCGACCGCGTGTGCCAGGTCGCGTGGCGCGACATCGCGTGTGTCATGACCGAGCACGCTGACGTGCCCAGCGATGTGGCCGCCGTGGAAGTGCGGGATGAGGCCGTTCAGGCAACGCAGCAGTGTTGACTTTCCGGCGCCAGAATCACCGACGACAAGCGTCAGTGAGCCAGCCTCGGCCTGCCAGGAGATGTCGCGGATCGCAGTCGATGCTGCGTGCGGGAACTGGTAAGTCAGATCCTGCGTGGCAATCGTGCTCATCGGTCGCTCCAGACCGCCGGCAGCAGCAGGAGCAGGATAGCCCCGCCGACGATTGGGTCGAACGGTGGTGTTTCCAGCCGCGGGAACGGGCTGAAGTTGAGCGCCCCGCGCGCAAGCGACACTGCCAGTACGACGACGACCAGACCGGCGACCGCGCAGACCGCGACCGACGCTGCGTCCCAGACGAGCGGACGGAAGCGGGAGCGCGGCTGCTGCCCACCCACGCCGACAAGCGACGCGACGATGGCGACGACCACCATCCCGACACCCGGTAGCACGCGTCCGGTGCCGATGAGTGCGAGCGCCAGGACGATAGCGACTCCTGCGCCAAACAGCGGCCAGCGTCGGCGTGGGGTTGGCTGCGCACTCCGACTTGCGCCAAAGCCGCGCGTCTCCAGCGCCTCGGCCAGCACCAGCGAGCGTTCCAGTCCAGCCGCGAGCAGTGGGGTGAGCAGGCTGGACGCATCGCGCAGGCCGCGGAAGCGGTAGCCACGCGCTCGCTGGGCGTCGTAGATCTCGCGGGCGGCGGCGATTGTCTGTGGGATGAGTGTGAGCGCGACTGTCCCGGCGATGCCGAGCGTCGCCACCCGCGATGGCAGCAGGCGGATCAGGTCGGCCTGCCGCACCGCCGCGCTGAGTGTTGCGGCGCAGATGAGCAACGTCGCGATTGCCAACGCGGATGTCACGCCATAGACGAACGCATTCCAGGTCAATGCGCCGCCGATGATCGGCAGCCGCGACGGTAGGTGCGTGATGACGCGGTCGCCGATATGCACCGTCAGCAGGTTAAAGCCAATCGAGAAGACCGCCAGCGTCGTCCCGATGACGACAACCAGCCGCCAGGCTCGGGCCAGCGTCCCCTCATGCGGGATGGACAGGTAGACTGCCAGCACGACCAGCAACGCCAGCGCGAGATAGAGCGGGTTGCGGCTCACGATCGGCGTCAGCGCCGCCGCACCGAACCACGCGAGCCATGCCGCCGCGTTGATCTGCCCGGCGCTACGGGCACCGGGCCGTGGTGCCGCGCTCATCGAGTGCGCGGTTTCCGACGGCGCAGCGCAACAAGTCCGCCGACCAGAACGACCCCGACGGCCATCGCGGCGAAGATGAGCCAGTTTGTGTCGCTGGTGTTGGACGCCGTTGATGTGTGCGCGACCGGCGTGCCGTCCGGCGCGACGACGACCGCGACGGCGGTTGGCTGCTCGGCGACGGATGTGGCCGTTGCTTCCGCTGGTACAGTCGAGGCGACGGTGGATGATGCCTCGGCCGATGCAGGCTTGGTCGGTTCAGGCTCCTGCCCGCTATTGGCCAGTTCAGCGATCTCATCGATCCCCACGGTTGGGAGCTGCGACTCGCCGCTCGTCCACGACCAGCCGTCGATGTCGCCGTCGTGGAGATCGCGACTCGCTGGGCCGCGCAGCTCCTCGACCCACGCACCGTCCTGCAGTGTATAGAAGTGCCAGAAGTACGCCGGGCTGGTGTACGACTTGCAGAAGCAGTCCGTCGCCGGGCACCCCTCGCCATCCAGCGAACAGACCGCGCCGCCCAACCCACCGAACGGCGCGACTTCGGCCTCCAGCCCTGAGCGCAGCAGCAGCTCTTCGCTGGTAATCGAGTCTTCGGTGAATGTCACCAGGACGTAAATGAGCGTGCCGTCGTCGTGACGCACGACGAGGCCGGCGCGGTTCGCCGTGTCGGCCGCTGCGCCGCTGCCGAGCAGCAGCGCAGCGACCAGCGTCAGCGCAAGGCTGAGCCGCCGAATCTGGCTAGCGGGCCAGCGCACGCTCGACCGCCTGTATGCCGAGATCGTCGAGCACGAACCCATCGTCGCTCTGCGTGATGCGCGCGCGCTCGAAGACCTGGACCGTGCCGCAACCATCGTCGTTGCAGACTTCGTTCGCTTCGGTCAGCGGGAAGCCGAGGATCGGCACGCCGCCGTGCGACTGCCAGAAGGCAAGCATTTCGCCGCAGATGTTGTGCTGCGTCTCGGTGATGAAGTTGCAGTCGGTGGCGCCGCTGGCCTCGATCGGGCCAGCGTCGATCGCTTCCGCCTGGATCGTCTCCGCGCCGAGCAGGCCGAGCAGGATTTGCCACTCAGTACCGGCCAGCTCGCTGTGCCACTCGAAGCGCGCGCGCTCGAAATACTGAACCAGCAGGTCGCCCTCGTAATGCATCTCGGTCAGCGGCTGCCCGAAGGCATCCGGCCCGCCGTGCGCGTTCCAGTAGGCGCGGAACGGCTCGCAGATGTTGTGCTGCGTCTCGGCGACGAAGTCGCAGGTCGGGAGCGTCTCGGTGGCTTCCGCAGCGGCGGCCGCATACGGCGCAGCAATCGGCCGGATCGGCAGCGGCTCGCCGAGCAATGCCGGAATCGCCTGTACCGTCGCCAGCATCGAGTCGTCCGGCATGGCCGGTTGGAACTGGAACGCGCCGGAGTCATTCTGGAACGCGGCCAGCGCCGTGATCAGGTCGCCGCCTTCCCAGCTTGCCGGATCCTCTCCAGCAGCAGCGACAGCCTGAATGGCCAGCGCCGTCGAGTTGGCATCACCGCCACTCGCGACGCTGGCCGCGTCGTAGCCGACCGCTCCGTTCGCATCGCGGACCGTCGCGAGGTAGGCGAGACCGGCAGCAATCGCGTCGTCGCCTGCGCCAACCGCCGCCAGCGCCTGGATCGCCAGCGCGGTCGTGTTCGAATCGCCGGGCGCAGCCGGATCGCCGGTGAAGCCCCACGAGCCGTCCTCGGCCTGCGCAGCGGTAATCGCATCAATCGCAGCAGCTGGAACTTCCTGCCCCGCCGCGCTCAGGCCCAGCACCGCCGTCAGATGACCGTAGAAGCTCTGCCCGTAGATGGCGGTTGTCGCGTCGGCGCTATCCGTAATCCGCGTCACGAGGTCGGTCGGCAGCGGGTAGCCGGTCGCAGCAAACGCCATCGCCACCTTGCCGAGTACGCCCGGGTCGGTGATGTCGGCTTGCGCATCGGCCAGGAATGACACCGGATCAGCGCCAGAGCTTGACGTAACGGTGGCAGGATGTATACCGGCAGCAGCCAGTGCAACGATAGCGTCGGCGGTTGCGCTCGGATCGCTGGCGTCGCCGAATCCGGCGATGCCGCCATCGTCGCGGATCTGGGTTCGCACCCAGGTCGTGGCAGCATCGGCGGACGCCAGACTGTCCGCGGTCGGCGCTTCTGCCGCGAAGGCTGTCGCCGGAATAATAAGGCTGAGAAGAAGAAGGACAATCGGCAGAAACCGTGCCGAACGATTCACCATGGAACCCTCCGCCCATTGCGCATGCCTGCGCCAAATAAAAACCCACCTTCGAGCGGGTGGGGAGTGGAGGGCGCGGGTTGTCCGGCCGTCCTGCTCACTCGTGCTCGAAGCGAACTGGATCGGCAGCGACGGGTGATCTGGCTCCGCGCGGAAATCGCGCGTTACAGTTGCGGCACAGCGCCGGACTCTCACCGGGCTTCCCCCTTGTGACCCCACCGATGACCGGTGAGGACCCGCTGCCGCGATTACATTGTCACCGACGCGAGCGCGCCGATAGCCTGAGTCTGGCACGCGACTGGCGCTGCGTCAATTCGTGCGATTGAAAAGGAGCAGCCCACATGCTCACACCAACATTCTGGGTCGGCATCCTCTGCATTGTGCTGTTTCTGGAATTGGTGCGCATCGGGATGACGACCTGGTTGTTGAAGCACATTCTGGAGGGTTCGGCGTTGCGTCGACCGGGCGAGGGGAGCAACGAGGCGGGGCGCGGGCTGCGGACGGCGCGGGCGCGGGCGCGGCGTG
>JBDHWD010000077.1:0-15121 GCA_039810005.1 Thermomicrobiales bacterium
ATCGTTGTGTTCGACCGTATCCGTGAAAATCTCGATCGGCGTATTGCGCCGACCTACGAGGAGACGGTCAACTTCAGCGTCGCCCAAACGGTGGTGCGTTCGTTGAATACGTCACTGACTGTCATCCTGACGCTTGCCGCGCTCTATCTCTTCGGTGGCGAATCGACTCGCTGGTTCGTGTTTGCGCTGCTGATTGGCGTCGCGGCCGGCACCTACTCGTCGATCTTCAATGCCAGCCAGCTGCTCGTTTCATGGCGCAACGGCGAGATTCAGCGGTTCTTCACCTTCTGGCGGAAGCCGTCCGATTCCCGCGCCCGTGCTGCCTGATCGGATGACGACCGACGATTCACCGACGCCACAGCGTGTCGCCGTCATTGGCGGCGGCATCGCTGGTCTGACGGCCGCCTATCGTCTGGCCAGGCAGGGACGACAGGTCACACTCTGGGAGCAGGACACGAAGCTCGGCGGCCTCGCCGCTGCGTTCCCGATCGACAATGGCGCGCCAATCGAAAAGTTCTATCACCACCTGTTCATGAGCGATACGGCGATTGTCGAGCTCATTAGCGAGCTTGGCATTGGCGATCATCTGCGCTGGATCGACTCGAATGTTGGCTTCTTCTACGACGGCAAAATCTATTCGCTGACATCAGCGACAGACCTCTTGCGCTTGTCGTTCATCCCGATGATCGACCGCCTGCGGATCGGCTTCACAACGCTCTACCTGCAGCGCATAACCGAAGCGAGCGGACGCTGGAAGCGCTTCGAGAAGGTGACAGCCTGGGAGTGGTTGCGCAAGGCTGTCGGGCAGCGAGCGTTCGATCGTGTCTGGGGTGCGCAACTGCGGGCAAAGTGGGGGCCGCGCGCGACCGAGGTCTCGATGGTCTGGTTCTGGAACAAGGTCTTCCTGCGAACCCAGTCGCGACCGGGACTGCTTGCGCGCGAGCAGCTCGGCTATATCGACGGCAGCTTCAATGTGCTGATCGACCGTCTCGCCGAGCGGTGCCGCGAGCTCGGCGTTGACATTCGTCCCGGCGTCGGCGTCGCGAGTCTCCAGATCAACGCCGAAGACGCTGCCGACCGCTTCACGCTCGTCGGCACTGACGGTGTCGTCCACGGCGTGGATACGACGGTAGCGACGATTCCATCACCGCTCGTCCTCCGCCTCGTGCCGGACCTTCCGGAACCGTACCGATCGCAAATGACATCGATGACCTACCAGGGGGCGCTCGTCCTGCTGCTGCGGCTCGACCGCAAGCTCTCGAACACTTACTGGTTGAATGTCGGCGACGATCGATTGCCGTTCACCGGCATCATCGAGCACACAAATCTCATCGATCCAGCTGTCTACGGCAACACGCATCTCGTTTATCTCGGGAAGTATCTGGACTGGGATCATCCATACGTCCAGATGTCCGATGACGAGCTGCGAGCCGAGCTGCTCCCGAAGCTGCGCCTGATCAATCCGGACTTCGATGAATCCTGGATCACCGAGATGTGGATCTTCCGCGCACGCGCCGCGCAACCGGTCATCACGCTGGACTACTCCAACAAGGTACCTGACCTGCGCACCTCGATTGCCGGTCTGTACGTCGCCAACATGTCGCAAATCTACCCCGAGGATCGCGGCACGAACTACGCCGTCGACCTTGGCAATCGGGTGGCGGCGCTTGTTGCCGAGGATCTGGCACAAACCCAAAGCTAACGCGCTCTGTTCTGCCGTTGTGCGGTCAGCAAGCGTACGACCCGTCAGGCGTCGTTGCGTGACGGGCCATGCGTAATCAAAAGTCTCGGGACTCGCAGAGTTTTAGCGGAATTGCGGATTCACACCGCCGGAATACCAGCTCAGGATGCTTTGACCATCTCCGGGAAAACTAGCGAGCGATGCGCAGCAGTTCCTGCCATGACACCATCCGACACGGCCCAGGTGACGTTCGGTGCCCCGCGGACGATATCGCCAGCTGCAAAGACGCCCGCTATGGTCGTCTGACGCATCTCATCTGATCGCACCATCGGTCCAGCAGGACTTTGTATGACCTCACAGCCAAGCTGCTGCGCTATGTCGCTGTTGAGGTGGGTCGTCGGGACAACATACAAGGCGTTCAAAGCGACGGTACGTCCATCTGCAAGCGCAGCTCCTGACAGATCCCTGCCGGCACCAATGAACTCCTGAACTCGCGCCCGTTCGACGGTAATATTCCGCTCGGCAAGTGCGCGCAGCTCGCTCGCCCCTGGATCGGCGTTGCCATTGAGCAGCAGCGTTGTTGGTCCCCACTCAGCGACGAGCATCGCCTGATGAACCGACATTTCCGACGAGTAGAGCACGCCAAGCTGCTGATCGCTGAACTCGTAACCGTGGCAGTATGGACACTGTATGACCGAAGTTCCCCAGCGCTCGGCCAGGCCTGGAATCTCTGGAAGCTCGTCAGCCAGGCCAAATGCCAGGATCATGCGTGCTGCTCTGAGGTCCGCGCCCGAAGCGAGCTTGACAACGAATCCGTCGCCTTCCTTCTCTGCGCAAACCGCCAGATCTTCGATGAACGTTACTGTCGGGTATGCCGCGACCTGCTCGCGAGAGACTGCCAGCAGCTCGAACGGCGACGCTCCGTCACGGCTGAAGAATCCATGTGAATGCTCGGCATAGCGGTTCCGAGGTTGGCCGGCGTCGATGACCGCAACCTTGCGACGGGATCGTGCCAGAACAAGCGCGGACGAAAGACCGGCAAAGCTACCACCGACGACAATCGCGTCATATGACATGGGCGTGCTCCAAAGTATGCGAATCGGATCCTGGTTGAAGTCGTAGTCGAATATCCTCCCTAAGGTCAGCCAGCGTCACCTCTGCGAACCTCGCCAACAGCAGCGCTTCCGCCTCGTCAAAGACATCACTCAACGCCGAGTTCACCGTCTGCTCTACGACGCAATCCGGATGATCGGACCGATGTCCAATAGCGAGAAGCCTGGGTGAGCCAATCGCGGCGTGGATATCACGTAATGTCACAGTGGAAGGGTCGCAGACAAGTGACCAGCCACCACCGTGGCCCTTTTCGGACTGCACGTAACCCAGCTCGCGAAGTCCAGACATGATCCGACGAATTACGACCGGGTTGGTATTCATCGCTCTGGCCAGTGATGCCGATGTCACTGGCTTGCGAGCATCAGCCATATGCAACAGAACATGAAGGACTCCGGACAATCGACTATCTCTTCTCATGTAACTCATAATATTGCGTGATAGTGGCGTTGTCAAGCAGGACGCAAGGCAGCGGCGTCGAATCTGGATTCAGAATCGCCAGTTGCTGTGGGCGGATGCTACAATCCATGCTGGTTTCGTCCGCACGCGAGCCATTCCGCGCCCGTAGCTCAGTGGATAGAGCGCTTGCCTCCGGAGCAAGAGGCCACAGGTTCGAATCCTGTCGGGCGTACCCACATCTTTCGGATGTTCCGATGAGCCGACATGACAGCGCAGTTCGTCTGAGCCGCTTTCCCCGCATTCCTTGCCGACTTGTTGCGTCCCTGTAGTGACCAAATCAGTACGCGTTCGCTTGTGGTGATCGAGACGTGCATTGACACGACGGAACCAGCGCACGATGGTCGGCCAATCGCCGGTCGCCCTTGACTTCCTGGCAAATCTGGACAGGGGTGTACGTACACTTTATACTCGTCGACGGGAGGATGGTGCGTTGGACGACCTGAGTGCCACTCTCTAGCGCTGATACTTGACCAGACAGATTCACGACACTCTCGTGGCCATCGGGTTCACCTCGATCTGAGGGAGGCAGACAATGGTATTTCGCAAAGAGAGTCGGGCAGATTCGTTCCAACGACAGATATCAACCTTGCGCCAGCAGCTCGGGTCCGATCAGGACGACGCTGAAGAAATCGAAGACGACGCCGAGGTCTATCCACGGCCCCGCGAACAGTCGCCGCGCCCAACGATGTCAGCGCCTGAAATGAGCCAGCCACACCAGCCGCCACGCATGGCTGATTCGGCAACCGGCGTCGTCGCCGCGAACTCGAGCTGGTCAGGCACTCTTTCATCCGATGGCTCGGTGCAGATCTTCGGCACGATCGAAGGCGAGCTCACCGCCGCGGACGAGATCTACGTTGCTGAGGGCGCGAGCGTTAACGCCACCCTGCGCGCCAGAACCATTGTCGTGGCCGGTGAGGTGCACGGCACAATCGAGTGCCTCGGGCGACTTGAGGTTCTGCCAACCGGCACCATTTCAGGGGACGTGCAATCGCCGACGCTCGTTGTCCACGAAGGCGCGACCGTTGAAGGTGACATGAAGATGCAGGCCCCGGAGCCGACGGCCTGACGCAGGTTGGATACGATCGAAGGAGCACCCATCGATGAGCATTCGCGGAGCAGTTGGGTCGACCGACCTGGCAGCATCTCAGTCGCTGAACGGTAGCCGATCGCTTGTTGACCGCCACACGACCGTCGACGGTTCGCTAGAGACGCAGCACGACTTGCGAGTCGAAGGGCGCATCTCGGGTACGTTGCGCTGCGAGGGCGTCCTGTATGTCGCCGCTGGAGCAGAGGTCAACGCTGATGTCACCGCCACCGATGCAATTATCGAGGGCCTTCTCGAAGGCTCGATCGCATGCGCGGGGAGACTGGAGATCCGCCCAACCGGCGTCGTTCGTGCCGGGGTGAATACCCACCGATTGGTGATTCATGAGGGCGCTGTCCTGGAAGGTCGGCTCGATATGGCCGCACCGGCCGAGGCTGCTGAGGAAGCATCTGGGGTTACCGGCGCACTCGAACCTGAAGCCTCGGCCATCGACTCGAACCAGCCATCGTCCTATTCGTATTTGCGCAGTTTCTCGTCTCCCAGCGCCGCATCATCCGCCGGTGAAGACGATCTGCCGGGGAGCGGCGAGAACGAAACCGAGGACGACGAACCAGACGACGAAAGCTAAATCCCCCTAACCGACGAAATCGACCGTGCTATACTCGTCACCGGCCGGTGAATCGAGTCTAGTGATCTGTCGGCGCGCGCAGGACTGCTGCGCCGCAGGTGCTTGATTCACGCGGTTCCGACCATTGTGTTATGGCTTCAGGCCAGCCGGTGATGGGGGGCGGAATGACCGGACGCAAGTGCAGCACCTGCAAGCACTACGAGCCGGCGCCGATCTGGCGCAGAGGGTGGTGCCGAAACCCGGTCCTGTACGCACCGCAACAAAATCACCTCGTATTCGAAGATGATCTCGACTGCGAGCGTGGCATGGGAAACTATTGGGAACCTGCTGACGCCACCGGCCAGATTCGACCATTCATCCCGCTGCAGCCGGTCTTCGCCGAGCAGAAAGATCCCAGTCGCATCATCTCCACCCGCGGCGGTCAACCGATCTACAGCGTTTCCGGTTCCTCTGGCTACAGCAACGACCCGGATGATGACTACCTGCCGGTTGATGACGACATGGACGAGCCTCCCCCATCAGGCGGACGCGACCTCGGCTACTACCCCGAAGAGCGCTATTGGACCGACTATCTGCGCATCGGCGCGCCAATTCTCGGCGTCATCCTTATCCTGGCTCTGTTCTGGTTCTGGGCGCAGGCATTCTGGGGTGACGATAACGACGCAAACACGACCGCGAACGGCACTGCCGTGCCGACACTTCCAGCAATCACTGCATCGCCCACGACAACGGTCGCAACGGGCACGGGCCAGCCACCGATTATCGTGACAACGCCGCCTGCGGGCGCTTCAACACAGCCTCCGGGCACCGAGAACCCGCCGGAGACCGGTGGTGAACTGGCCATTGGTGGAACTGCAGTTGTAGCGAACTCCGGCGGCACAGGCGTGAATTTCCGCGCCGAGCCGTCAACTGACTCTGACGTCATCGATGTACTGCTCGACGGCACAAGCCTGACGATCCTCGACGGCCCAGTGTCTGCCGAGGGCTACACCTGGTGGCAGGTCGAGTCAGATTCGGGCACCGGCTGGCTGGTGCAGGATTACATGCAGGCGCAATAATCCCCGTCCCAGCACGAATATGTCGATCCCAACGGGCGCTGAATGCAGCGCCCGTTGTGCTATAATGACGGATGGTTCGGCACGCGCCGGACAAATTCGCACGTGCGCGGATCGACGCCTGGTGTTGCGGCAATCGCCGCTCGGGTTGTCGAGTTGAGGCGCACGGAGGTTCAAACACCAGGAGGTCGGATGACTGCCACAATGTCTCCCGAAGAAACCCAGGTCACGATGAAGCAGCTCCTCGAAGCGGGCGTGCACTTCGGACACCAGACCAAGCGCTGGAACCCGAAAATGCGCCCCTACATCTTCGGTGAGCGCAACGGCATTCACGTGATCGATTTGCACCAGACCGCCAAGTTGCTCGATGAGGCGCAGGAGTTCCTGTCCGACCTCGCTGCTCGCGGCGGCAAGATCGTTTTTGTTGGCACCAAGAAGCAGGCTCAGGCAACGGTCGAGCAGGAAGCCAACCGTTGCGGCATGTTCTTTGTCAACCGCCGCTGGCTGGGCGGCACCCTCACGAACTTCGTGACGATCCGCTCGCGCTTGCAGTACCTGCGGAACCTTGAGCGACAGTCGCAGAACGGCGACTTCGCCTTGCTGCCGAAGCAGGAGGCACAGTCCAAAGAGCAGGAGCTCGAGAAGCTGGAGCGCACGCTCGGCGGACTCAAGGAGCTGACGACCCGCCCGGCTGCAATCATCGTCGTCGATCCTCGTCGTGAAGAGCTCGCGATCAAGGAAGCCAGCCGCCTCGGTATCCCCATCATCGCAATGGTCGATACGAACTGCGATCCGGATCCGATTGATTTCGTGATTCCGGCGAATGACGATGCAATCCGCTCAGTGCGCCTTGTCCTGTCCAAGCTAGCGGACGCGATCATTGAGGGCCGCACGCGTCAGGAAATCGCAGCCGCGGACGAAGAGGATGCGCGCGGATCTGCTTCAGACTATGGCTACCCGGACGACGAGTCCGAACAGAGTGACCGCGACGCACAATCGAATCGTCCGCGTCGCCGCTAACTCGACTGTTTGGCGTGACGGCCCGTGACTGGTGAGCGACACCAGCACGGGTCGTCCCATGAACCCGAGGGCGCATATCGCGCCGTTTACCCGCAAAGAAGAAGGGATCAGCATGTCAACTGCACTCGTCAAGGAGCTTCGTGAGCGCACCGGCGCAGGCATTATGGAGAGCAAGCGCGCGCTGGACGCAGCCGGCGGCGACCTCGAAAAGGCAGCGGCGATCCTGCGCGAGCAGGGCGCTGCCAAAGCCAGCAAGAAGGCCGGTCGCGACGCACGTCAGGGCCTGATCGAAACCTACATCCACGGCGGTCGCATTGGCGCGATGGTCGAGATCAACTGCGAGACGGACTTCGTCGCTCGCACTGATGACTTCAAGCAGCTGGTGAAGGAAGTCGCCATGCAGGTCGCGGCTGCCAGCCCGGCCTGGGTCTCCGACTCCGACGTTCCGGCTGAAGACCGCGCCGCCGGCGTTGCCGAGTTCGGCGACGAGAAGCGCTTCGCCGAGGCGAAGGTTCTGCTGTCGCAGCCGTCGATTCGTGAGCCGAAGCGCACTGTCAACGATCTGGTACAGGATGCCATCGCCAAGATTGGCGAGAACATCGTCATCCGCCGCTTTGCCCGCTTCGAGCTCGGCGAGACGGCCGGCGACAGTGATGCGGCCGACGCTTAATGTCGGACGACTCGTGCAAACGGAAGCGTTACTCGCGCATCGTCCTCAAGCTATCCGGTGAAGCACTCGAAGGTGATCGAGGCTACGGCATTGACCCCGGGGTCGTGTCGAGCCTCGCTCGCCACGTCCGCGAAGTCCATAGCACCGGCGTCGAGATCGCGATCGTCATCGGCGGTGGCAACATCTGGCGCGGGCTCGAAGCGAGCACAACCGGCATGGATCGCGCAACAGCAGACTACATGGGCATGCTTGCCACGATCCAGAACGCGTTAGCGTTGCAGGACGCGCTCGAGCATCAGGGGACACCAACGCGCGTGCAAACGGCGATAGAGATGCATCAGATCGCCGAGCCGTTCATTCGTCGGCGAGCCATCCGGCACATGGAAAAAGGTCGGGTCGTCATCCTGGCCGGTGGCACGGGCAACCCGTTCTTCACCACCGATACGGCGGCAGCCTTGCGCGCAGCCGAGCTCGGCGCCGAGGCAATCCTCATGGCGAAGAACGGCACTGACGGAGTCTACACGGCTGATCCGCGCACCGATCCGGCTGCCGTTCGGTACGATGTCCTGTCATACCAGGATGTGCTCGAACGGAACTTGCGAGTGATGGATGGCTCGGCAGTCGCGCTGTGCCGGGATAACAATCTGCCGATAATCGTCTTTAATGTTCAGGAGGATGGTAATATCCAACGAGCAGCACAAGGCGAATCGGTTGGCACACTCATCTGCTCGCACGGGAACGAAGCGACAATCTGAGCGTGTCAGACGGTCCGTTCAGTGTGAAAAAGGGGGCGAGATGATTCCTGAGATCAAAACCGATGCAGAGCATCGCATGACCGGCGCGATCGACTCATTGCATCGTGAGCTGAACGGGATTCGGACTGGCCGTGCGGCACCCGCACTGGTTGAGCGGCTCATGGTCGACTATTACGGCACGCCCACCCCACTGAACCAGATCGCCGGTATCTCTGCACCAGAGGCCCGCATGCTCGTCATTCAGCCGTGGGACCGTGGGGCAATCAGCGCGATCGAGCGCGCCATCCAGAAGTCGGACCTCGGCCTCACGCCGAACAATGACGGTGCGGTCATCCGTCTCAACATCCCGAACCTCACCGAAGAGCGCCGTAAGTCGCTCGTCAAAGTCGTGCGGAGCAAGGTCGAGGAGAGCAAGGTTGCCATTCGCAACGTGCGCCGTGACGCTGTCGATAGCCTGAAGACCCTCCTGAAGGAAAAGGAAATCGGCGAAGACGACGAGCGACGTGCCGCCGCCGATATTGATCAGTTGACCAAGCGCTTCACCGACGATGCAGATCAGATCGGCCAAGCCAAAGAGGCCGAAGTCCTCGAGGTCTAGCCACCGACAGGGGCACGCACGATGCACGATGGCGCGGAGCCAGTCGCCAGGCCAATCCCCGAGCATGTGGGGATCATTATGGACGGTAACGGCCGCTGGGCGAAGCAGCGGGGCCTTCCTCGCATTGCGGGACACGAAGCCGGCACCGAGAACATCCGTCGCATCACCACTCGCGCAGCCGAGATCGGGATTCGCTACCTGACGCTTTGGGCATTCTCGACCGAGAACTGGCGGCGTCCGCGCGAAGAGGTAGACGGCATTCTGAATATTCTGGCGCACGCGATCGAGAGCGAAACACAGGAGCTACACCGGCAGGGAGCCAGATTGCGGCACATCGGCAGCCTTGAGGGACTGTCGCCTGACCTGTGTGCGTCGATCCGCAGCGCCATCAAGCTGACTCGCGACAATACTCGCATCACGCTGACGCTCGCCTTCAATTACGGCGGACGAGCCGAGATCGTCAACGCCATCCAGGCGATTATCAACGAAGGCATTCCGGCGAGCGACGTCACCGAAGAACTGATCGACGCGCACCTGTTTACGGCTGACATGCCCGATCCGGATCTCATCGTCCGCACGTCCGGAGAATTCCGAACCAGCAACTTCCTGATTTGGCAAGCGGCATATGCGGAGTATGTCTTCAGCCCTGTTCTTTGGCCCGACTTCGGACCTGACGATCTCGACAACGCTGTGACTGAATATGGACAGCGAGATCGTCGCTTCGGCGGTCTGACCGACTCTCAGCCGGTCCAGCCGGCCCGAGTCTGATACAGCCATGCGTCAGCGAGCGATATCCTCGATCGGTGTTGTTCTCGTCGCAATCGTGCCGGCGATTCTGGGGAGCCCCGTCTTCTCGATCGTCGTCGGGATGATCGCGATAGGCGCGCTATACGAGCTCTATCGCGCCTATCAGCGGGTTGGCGCGCGACCATCGACGTGGACCGGCACGATCGCCATCATTGCCCTCGTGATCATCGCCGGCACCGACGCCCCGTTCCGGGCATTGACGGGCGCGATGTGCGCCTACACGCTCCTCGCGCTGGCCCAGCACCTAATCAAGAAGGACATCAACGGTGCGCTGTTAGACTGGTCATTCAGCCTGAGTGGCGTCATGTACATCGGCTTCACGTTGATGCACTTCATCCTCATTCGCCGCATTCACGGCGGCGTTGATATGGACTGGGTTCGCCAGGCCGACGCGCTGATCGGTGACGGTCGCGCCGCGCTTGGGTTGGCATGGCTGCTCTTTGTCCTCGTCACTACCTGGATGACTGATGTCTTCGCTTACCTGATTGGCCGGAGTTGGGGACGCGTGAAACTCATCCCGCACATCAGCCCCGGGAAGACACGCGAGGGTGCGCTGGCGGGCCTTGTGGGCGGCGCGCTGACTGGCTTGATCGCTGGTTGGGCATTTGGTGTGCCAGCCTCAGCGATCGTCATGCTCGTTCTCGGTTTGCTCGTCGCGCTCGGCGCGATGGTCGGCGATCTGTGCGAGTCGCTCATCAAGCGCCAGATCGGAATCAAGGACATGGGCTCAGTAATTCCTGGCCACGGTGGTGTGCTCGACCGCATCGACGCCCTGCTGGTCACCGTCCCGCTGACGTTCTATGCGGCGCTTTTCGTTGGCTGGCTGGGCTGGTCGTGACTGTCACACCGCAACGGGTTGCGATCCTCGGCTCTGCCGGCTCGATTGGCCGGAGTACCCTCGATGTCATCGCCGCGCACCCCGATCGCTTTCAGGTCATAGCACTTGCGACATCGCGCAACGCTATTGCTCTGCAGGAACAGGCGCTGCAATTCTCGGCGCGCTACATCGCGCTGGAGTACGGCAACATCGACGTCCCTGGCGCGACCCGCATTACTGACGACGCGCTGACCACCATAGCGACGCTCGATGAAGTTGACATCGTAGTTGTTGCGACAACGGGCCATGCAGCAATCAAACCAACCATCGCCGCGCTCGAGGCAGGGAAGATCGTCGCGCTGGCGAACAAAGAGACGATCGTCGCAGCCGGCGAGATCGTTATGCCGGTCGCTCGTCGATTCCCCGGCGCATTACGTCCAGTCGATAGCGAGCACTCGGCATTGTGGCAGTGCCTCGGAGGCGACATGAGTCGCATCGACGATGTACGCCGTCTGATCCTTACCGCATCTGGCGGGCCATTCCGGGGCCGCGATGTTCACGATCTGGCCCAGGTTACGGTGCAGCAAGCACTGCAGCATCCCAACTGGTCTATGGGTCAGAAGATCACGATAGACTCGGCAACGCTGATGAACAAGGGGTTGGAAGTCATTGAGGCGCACTGGCTCTTCAACATGCCCTACGACCGTATTGATGTCGTGGTCCACCCGCAATCGCTTGTGCACTCGCTCGTTCAGTACGTTGATGGTTCGATCGTCGCGCAGCTTGGCTCGCACGACATGCGCGCGCCGATCCAGTACGCCCTCACCTGGCCAGAACGCGCGTCGTCGCCAGCTCAGATGCTGGATGTGCTGCAACTGGCACGGCTCGATTTCGAGCCTCCGGACCTGACAGCATTTCCGCTGCTCCGTCTCGCCTACGATGCAGGGCAGACCGGATCGACCTACCCTACTGTGCTATCAGCTGCGGACTCCGTCGCGGTTGATGCATTCCTTGAAGGTGCTATTGGCTTCATGGACATCGCCAGCGTCATCCAGCACGCGCTAGACGTCCACCAGCCTGCATCAGATCCCCTCACGCTTGACGACGTTGAGCACGCGGACGCAGAAGCGATGAGGACGGCTGCCGAGGCTATTCGCCGGATTGTTGCGATTCGATGAGCATGGTCGTGGTCGGTGTCGTAGTCGCAGTCGTGTGTACTACGGTTGCGGCGCTTATTGCTCTGCTCGTCGCCTACCGGTCGTTGCGCAACTAGTCCGCGACTGCCCTCGCTACTGTCATTGCCCTGACCGACGCTGCTCCGGCCTGACGACAGGCAATCGCGCACTCAATGAGCGTCGAACCCGTCGTTGCAACATCATCGATCAGAAGTACAGTCGCGTTGTGAAGCTGGCGTCGCGCGACAAACGCGCCGCGCACGTTCTCACGCCGTTCGTCCGCGTCAAGATCGACTTGCGACTGCGTGTGTCTCACGCGAACCAGCGCATCCTGCATCGGTATATCCAACTGCCGCGCAACGCGGCGCGCGATCAGCAGCGACTGGTTGTAGCCACGACTGCGCAGCTTCGATCGATGCAGCGGAACTGGAACCAGGACGTCAGCGCCCCATCCGATTTCGGTCAGATAAGAGACCATGACCGAAGCGCACCAGCTGGCGCGCGCCGGCTCTGATCCATACTTCAGACGGTGAATCATCGTCCGGATCGCATCCTGATACGGATAAACACTCTGGACCTGTTCCAGCTCCGGTGGCCAACCTGCGCAACGCCCGCACGTATGCGCTGAAAATCCGAGCAGGGCTCCACATCGTTGACACGCTTCGTTCTGGTCAGTCGGGACGACAAGCTCCGCACAGCGCGGACACAGCCATGCACCACCGAGTCCACAGCCAGCGCAGACTGGCGGCAGCACGATATCGATCAGGCCATTCGCAGCGCGCCGCGCCACATTGAACATGCCTCTATTTCGAGCTGTCATCGCCCCGCAACATTCCATTGAGTAGGGTTAGCGTGTACATGCTCCCCGAACCGTTCGCCGACGGCTGCTCGCGCGCACCGAGTATCATCAGTGTACGGGACGCATCGGACGGTCATGAGGAACGATGAATTACGACGAGATTTCAGAGATGCGCCAGGAGCAAGGACTGTTTGGGGACGACCCAACGCCCCGTATCGTCGCGATCGAACGCTCAGCCGACCGTTCTCTGCGCCTGTACTTCAGAGAAGCCGACGGGATTCACCACGAGACAATCGAACACCGCCCCTGGTTGGTCACCGACGAACCTACGTCCACCACGCTTCCTCGAACTGTCGAGACTTCGCGTCTGACTGGTGGTGAGGGCCTCTGCATACGCTGCGATATGCCCGACTGGACAGTCTGGTCGGACGTGTATCGCTCCTTGCGCGACTCAGGCCGCCCCTACGCCGCGTTTGCCAACGCAACGGGACAATACCTTGTCGACTCCGGTCGCGCCCTCTTTCGCGGGATGCAGTTTGAAGACCTCGTTCGCGCGCAACTCGATATCGAGACGCTGGGCCTCGATCCATCGATTGATGATGCCCGCATCGTGCTCGTCACCGCCGCGCTCAACGGCGAGCCGTCGATGGTCCTGCGTGGAGATGAGCTCAGTGAACCCGAAATGATCCGAGCGTTGACGGCCTGGATTCAGGCGCAGGACCCGGACGTCATCGAGGGCCACAACATCTTCAATTTCGATCTGCCGTATATCGCCGCGCGAGCGTATCGACATCGCGTCGCACTCGACTGGGGGCGTGATGGATCGCCGTTACGGGTTGGCGGCGAGCAGCGATTCAAGGCCGGTGCGCGCACTGTTCCGTATAGCGTTGCCCGCATTTATGGTCGGCATGTCGTCGACACATACCAGCAGATCCAACGCTATGACGCGACCGGCCAGCTGTCCTCGTACGCGCTGAAGCCAGCGATTCAGGCGCTGGGCCTGACGCGCTCGGATCGCACGATGGTTGCTGGTCCAGAGATCAGTAATGCCTGGTTCAACGACCGCGAGCGACTGATTCGCTACGCGACTGATGACGTGATGGATGTGAACATCCTTAGCGAGCTTGCGCTACCGACCGAGTTCTATCAGACCCGCATTCTCCCACGCGGTCTTCAGGCAGTCGCGACCGGTGGGCCGGGAGAGAAGATTAACGATCTCCTCCTGCGCGCCTATCTGTCACGCGGACATAGTGTCCCCGTACCGGGTCCGTCGCGTGGCTATCCGGGCGGCTACATCGAGTTACGCCGCACGGGCCGCTTCTCACCGGTTGTGAAGTGCGACGTCGAAAGCCTGTATCCATCTATCATGCTCACCGACCGCATCTTCCCTGACTCCGATTCGTTAGGCGTCTTCCTGCCCATGCTGAGCGTCCTCACGCGCCGAAGGCTCGAAGCCAAGCGGCAGGAGCAATCGACGCAGGGACGCGAGCGGGCCAACTGGCGCGGCATTCAAACGAGCTTCAAAGTGCTTATCAACTCGTTCTACGGCTATCTGGGCTACTCGCGCGGCTACTTCAACGATGTCGACGCGGCCGAGCGTGTGACGCTCCGCGGTCACGACCTGATTCAGCAAATTGTCCGCGACCTCGAATCCCACGGCGCACGCACCATTGAGATAGATAC
This sequence comes from Thermomicrobiales bacterium, assembly GCA_039810005.1. Classification (GTDB taxonomy): domain Bacteria; phylum Chloroflexota; class Chloroflexia; order Thermomicrobiales; family CFX8; genus JAMLIA01. Next base: position 14,303 of record JBDHWD010000077.1, read on the forward strand.
TGATGGCGTCTTCTTCGAGCCGCCCAGCAGTATCCGGACGCCCGGGCAGGAAGAAGCGCTGGTAAGTTCAGTTAGCGCCAGCCTTCCGGAAGGCATCAACCTGGCGCACGATGGTCGCTACCGTGGGATGCTTTCGTTGCGCGTGAAGAACTACGCGCTACTGGACTACGATGGGGCGGTGACGCTGAAGGGTAGCGGCCTGCGGAGCCGGCGGGAAGAGGCGTTCTTGCGCCAGTTTCTCCACGACGAAGTGGCCCGTCACCTCGCACCTGAGCAATTCGGCGACCCGCGCGAGGCATATCTCGATCTTGCTCAGCGCATTCTGGATAGCGATCTCTCGTCCGAGGAAATCGCACGTGTCGAGACAATCACCGATCAGACGTTCAAGAGTCCTGCTACGAAGCGACTGGCTGACGCGGTTCGTGGCGAGCGCGTCGGCGAGCGTGTAGCCGTCTACGAGCGCAACGATGGGACACTCGCCAAACTCAGTGAGTTTAATAATGATGCCAACCCAACCTATCTTCTGCGCCGGCTTCGTGATGTCGCCGAACGCTTCCGACCGCTGTACGAGTCCGAGCATGATTTCGACTACACGTTCCCACTGGTAACGCAGCGTACGGATCTCTTGATGCTTCGAACGATGGAACGAACAAGCCAGCTGCGGATGTTCGGATAGCCTTCTGCGGGACAGACGATGAAGCCGCAGACCTGATTGGTCTGCGGCTGGTGGTAGCGGGGGCAGGATTCGAACCTGCGACCTTTGGGTTATGAGCCCAACGAGCTGCCACTGCTCCACCCCGCGGTGGTGGGCATGTGTGG
>JBDHWD010000078.1:0-14895 GCA_039810005.1 Thermomicrobiales bacterium
GCCTATATCAAGACATTGCAGTAAAGCGTCGCACGATCATCTGTAGACACTGCGAACGCTCGCGACCCCGACCTTGATGGTCGGGGTCGCGTCTTGTGCGCGGGTTGCATCACGCTGGCAGAGCGTCGCGCGTCTCGGCCTGTGCTGGCTGTGGCATCGCTCCGTTGCCACGCTCGCGGCGACGATCCGCGCGACCGCCCCGCAGGAGCCGCATGCCATTGGCCGTCACCAGGAGCACCGACACCTGATGGATGAACATACCGCCGGCCATGTGGACCTCGCCCAGCAGCACGCCGCCCAGCAGTGCGCCGACCGTGATGAGCGCGACGGCCACGTTCTGGCGGATGTTTCGCACCGTCGCTCGCGACAGCCCAATCGCCTCAGGCAGCTTGCGTAGATCGTCGCCAACCAGCGCAATGTCAGCCGTCTCGATAGCCACATCAGTTCCCGCCGTACCCATCGCGACGCCAGCATCGGCAGCGACGAGCGCCGGGGCGTCGTTGATGCCGTCGCCAGCCATGGCAACGACGTAGCCTTCGGCCTGCAGCGAGCGGATTATCTCGAGCTTCTCATCCGGCATCAGACCGGCGTGAACCTCGGTGATGCCGACCTGCTCGGCGACCGCCTGCGCCGTCAGACGATCGTCGCCAGTCAGCATCAGGATGCGCTTGATACCATCCTGGCGCAGCCGCGCCACGGTCGCGGCGGCATCCTGGCGCACCGCGTCGGCGATGCCGAGGATACCGATCAGGCTGCCGTCGAGCGCGACCATGACGGCGGTGCGCCCGGTCTGCTTCAGGCGTTCCATGCGCGTCTCAACCTGCCGCGAGACGGGCACATCCAGCTCGTGCATCAGGACCGCATTACCCACGCCGATGGTGTGGCCATTGTGCGTCGTCACGACGCCGCGGCCAGGGTAGACACTGAAGTCATCGGCGCTCGGGACCGGTCCGCCGGGTGCGGCGTCGAGAATTGGCTGGGCCAGCGGATGCTCCGAGCCCGCCTCAGCGATGGCCGCCCAGCGCAGGACGGCTTGCTGGTCAGCATCCCATCCGGTGTTGTCCAACAGGCTGTGGTGATTCGCGTGGGCCATCATCGGCTGCAGCGCGACAACATCGGTGAGCGATGGGCGTCCCTCGGTGAGGGTGCCGGTCTTGTCAAAGGCGACTGCCGTAATGCTGCCGGCCTGCTCCAGATGCTCGCCGCCCTTGATCAGGATGCCGCGCCGGGCAGCCCGGCCAATGCCGGCCATGACCGACACCGGCGTCGAGATGACCAGCGCGCCCGGGCAGCCGATGACCAGCAGGGTCAGGGCCAGCTCGACGTTGCGGCTGATGATCCAGGCCACAAGGCTGAGCCCCATGATCGCCGGGGTGTACCAGCGCGCGAAGCGTTCGATGAAGCGCTGGGCGGGTGCCTTGGTGTCTTGCGCCTCTTCGACCCGCTCGATGATGCGCCCGAGCATCGTCTCGCCGCCGACGCCGGCCACCCGCACACGCAGCAGGCCATTCAGCGCGATCGTGCCAGCATAGACGCCCGACTCGGCGGCCTTGCTCTCGGGGATCGGCTCGCCGGTGATGGCGCTCTCGTCCACTGCCGCCGAGCCGTTGATCACGACTCCATCAACCGGGATGCGTCCGCCCGGCTTGACGACGACTGTCTCTCCGACGGCAACTGCGCCGATGCCGACCTCGACAACGTCGCCATCGCGCTCGACCAGCGCCGTCTCTGGCGCAAGCTCGATCAGTTCGGCCAGCGCCTGGCGCGTCTTGCTCAGCGTACGAGCTTCCAGGTATGCGCCGAGCATGAAGAGGAAGGTGACGGCTGCCGCCTCCCAGTATTCGCCGATGATCAGCGCGCCCGACGCGGCGATCGTCACCAGCAGCTCAATGCTGATCTGGCGGATGCGCAGCGCGTTGATCGCGCGCATGGCGATGTCGGAGCCGGCGACCAGCGCGGCGGCCGTCATCAGCCACGGCCCGACGCCGGGGCGGCCGAGGACGTAGATGCCGACGAGCGCTAGAAGAATGAGCGCACCGCTGACGACTGTCAGCAGCATGCGTCTGGCAAGTGGGTCGCGCAGCCGCTCCTGAGTCGATTGAAGTCGTGTCGTTGTCATTTCTCTCTCACTGTCGAAGTTTCCGGGCGCGTCGGGGACGCGCCCGAATCGTGTGTCGCGCGTCAGACTGGCGAGACACGCGCCTTGTAACCAACTGCCTGGACGGCCTGGACCAGCTCGTCGCCGGACGTCTGCTGCGGATCGTGCTGAACCTCGATCTTGCCGCTGGCGAAGCGCACCTTGGCGCTCGTCACGCCGGGCTTGGCGCTCAGCGCCTTCTCGATCTTCGGCACGCACGACGGGCAGGTCAGGTTGTCGCTACGCAGGATGGTCTTTGTTGTCGTCTTCACTGTCACGGAAATCCCTTTCGTGGGTCAGGCCTCATTGCCTCTACTACCACTCTAGGGAAGGAGGAGGAGATGGTGAATGATCTGGATCAAGTAAGGAAAAGGCGAGAGATCGTTGCTTACGCCTCGCTGGCGATCTGCTCAAGCTGCGCCGCGTTCGTCACGATGATCCACTCCCGCCCGCTCTCAATGAGACCATCGCGGCGGAACTGGCTCATGATGCGGCTGGCCGTTTCGGTAGTCGTGCCGGTCATCGCGGCAAGATCCTGCCGCGACAGGCGCGTGTTGATCAGCACTCCGCGCTCGTCCTGAACACCGAGCTTCTCGGCCAGCTTGAGCAGCGCGGCGGCAACGCGAGACTCTACTGGCGTGGCGCTGATCTGTGAGATCGTGTCGTGGGCGTTCTGGAGTCGCTCAGCGACCAGCCCGAGGACCGCCAGCGCGACCTCCGGCACCCGCGCGAGGATGGTTTGGAAGTCAGCCGCGCTGATCCCCAGGACGCAGCACGGCGTCTGCGCCACGGCTGTATCCGGGTAGCTGCGATCGCCAAGCACGGTAAGGGTGCCGAACATCTCGCCCTCGCCAAGGATGTCGAGCAGCACGTCCTGACCGCCGGCGCTATGACGTAGGAGCTTCACCTCGCCGTGGGCGACGACAAAGAGCCGCTCGGCCGGGTCGCCGCTGAAATAGACCGTCTCACCGGCTGCATACCCCGTCGCGTAAAATTGCTGGTTGATCTCGGCCAGCGCTTCCGATGACAGATGTGCGAAGAACGGCAGCCCGTGCAGGATCTCATGCCGATGCTCGATTGAGCAGCTTTCCGGGCCGACTTCGCGTCCGACCGCCGGCACTCGGCGTCGTGCGGTCATCTCGCCAGTCCTCTCACGTCACCTGAAGACGAACGTTGGAGCCAACCGTACACAATCACACCGCCGCATTTTATGTCACTACCTCAGAAATGGATGTGAACGGTCGAACCCTCGCTGAGGAAGTCCCAGAACCAGTGGGCGTCGCCTTTGAGCAGGCTAATGCAGCCGTTGCTGGTGAAGCCGCCAAACTGCGACGGTGGCGTCCAGTAGTTGCTGTGCAAAGCAAACCCACCCTCCTTGAAGTACTGCGTGTACATGACATGCTCAAGGTAGTAGTACTCCGGGTCACCCTTGGGAATGCCAACCGTGGCCGAATCCATCGTTTCGTCCTCGACACGATAGAAGACATTGAAGGTCCCGAGCGGCGTGCGGTCGTCGCGCCCGGCGGAGATGATCGCGCTGTAGATCGGCCGATCGCCGTCGTAGGCGATGGCGTAGAAGCTCGACAGGTTGATATCAACCCAGTGGCCAGAGAACGTCTCATCCGGTGGTGGCGCGGCGAACGGTGCGACATAGTCAGCTGACACATAGCGCCCATCGCCAACCCGATACCAGCGGCCGCCGTCGTCCGGGTTCGTCACCATCTCGTACACCGTCACCGTGTGCCGGGCGAACGTCGTTGCCAGAATCGGCGCGTCAGTCGTCGGTGCAGAGCGGATATTCAGCTCGGTCGGGATAACAACACCCATCCGCGCGCCATCATAGGTATGAATCGCGTCCTGCCAGGCTGGATCGCCGTTCAGCAGCACGTCGGTTTCGGCAGGCGGTTCAGTCGGAGCGGGCTCCGGCTCTTCAGTGGGTGTCGCCGTCGGCTCCTGCGTTGGCTCTGCTGTCGGCTCAAGCGTCGGCGCGGGTGGTTCGGTTGGCTCCTCGGTTGGCTCAGCCGTCGGTGTCGCCGGCGGCATCGTCGCAGTCGGCGGTGCTGTAGCCGTCTCCGCTGGCAGCGCCACGCCCTGATCAAGCTCGGCATCGGGCGACGAGCACGCTGCCAGGACGAGCGATGCGATCAGCAGCATCAGCAGCGCGACAGGGAACCTACGGTTCGTCGATCCGCGAAAGTTGGGCATGATTGGCAATCTCCGTTAGTTCAGGCGCAGAAATGCGCGGCGGGCGGCTGCCAGGCGGTCAGCACCCTCCGGGTCGCTGCCTGCCATCGACAGGCAAGTGACCAGATTCTCGGCCAGCAGCGTCAGTCCGACGGCATTGAGCGCCGAGCGCATCGCAGAGAGCTGGGTAAGGATGTCATCCAACGCTGCACGCTCATCGAGCATGCGCTGAACACCACGGGCCTGCCCCTCCAGCCTGCGCAGCCGATTGCGGACAGCGCCTGTCGCCTCGTCGCTCAACCAGGCGGATGTCGGCGCTCCAGCGTCGACGCGGGCCGGTGTGGCCAGCCAGGCGGGCGGCAGCTCCTGCTGGGCGGCAGCGGCCAGCGTCGCGCCGTGGCGCGCAATGATCTGCGCGTCCGTGCCGCGCTCCAGCGGCAGGAAGCGGATATCAGCCGCCCGGGCGATGGCGTGCGACACATTGCACAGCCCATCGGGGACGGCAGCCAGGATATCGACATCGTGGGCCAGCAGCACCTCGACAGCGGCCAGCCGTTTCCCGACAGCCAGCTCGCCGGCGGGATTAGCGACATCTTCGGACGCGCCAGTTTCAGTGTCGTAGATGGTGAGTGTTGTTGCGTCATCGAGGCCGGCCAGGCGGCCCTCGGAGATTGCGGCAGCGATCTTCACGGCCCGCTCCTTTCCAATACCCCAGGGGGTATCGTAGTCGACCTTGGCTGTGCGTGCAATGTCAGTTGCGCTGTCCGCCGAGCGAGCGCGGCGCTTGGTGAGGCCGAGGCAACGCTCCGCCACGATTGTCATATCGCGACGGATCTCCTCGCACTGGAATGGTTACGGCCCAGTCACGAACACGCGCCACAGCGTCTTGAAGCACCAAATACCCATTCGTTGTCCTGCTTGACAATATGCCATGCAATTCCTACACTGCATTTACTAAACGTTGTTTAGCCATCGGTTAAGCATAGAAGAGGCTGTAATGAACACAGCTCAGCAACAGTCGTCGCTTGGGGCACTGGCGCGGGCAGGGACCGCCCTGGCCTGGCTGACTGGCGTGATCTATCTCATCATCGGCACAGGGATGGCACCGGACGATCTTGATTCCCCGCCGCAGGCGGTGATGCTGGTCGCCGGCCTTGCCTACATTGTTGGAGGCTGGTTGATCCGCCGGCTCAACCGGCGGCTCGTGCGGGCTGGTGCCGTCGCCAATGCCCTCGTCATGGTGGTCTACATGGTCTTACTGCTGGCCGGTCGGTCGGATCTCGAGATCTACGCAGCGGTGAGCAAGCTTGCGCAGATCGGGCTTGAGATCGTCCTGATCGCGCTCCTCTACGGTCTCACACGAACGGCAGCTGACGTTGTCTCGACGCCAGCGTCTCAGCAGGCGCGATAGAGGAGCGGTGATGAATCATCAAACTTCGCGACAGTTGAGCTGGCTCGGCCGGTGGGCGGCGTTTGTCGTCCGTCGCCATCGTCTTGTCCTCGTGAGCAGTGCGCTCGTCCTCATCGCGCTTGTCGGCGTCTACCGGGCTGGTCATGGCGACTTCGTCAACAGTTTCACTATCCCCGGTGCCGAATCGCAGCGCGCCATTGATCTGCTCAAGGAACGCTTCCCCGACAAGTCAGGCGATAGTGCGATGATCGTCGTCCACGCCGATGCCGGGCTGAGCGATCCCGCCGTCCGTACGACGGTGGATGGCCTGGCGCGTGATGCCGCGGCGATCCCCGGAGTCGTCGGGGTTGTCTCACCCTGGGATACTCAACCGCCCGCCATCTCGCGCGACGGCAACATTGGCGCAATCGTCGTTCAGTTCGCTGAGCAGGCCGACCGGGTTCCGTCGTCGAGCGTCGACGCCCTGATGGCGTTGCGTGACGGGGCGGAGCGGCCAGCTCTTCAGGTCGAGCTGGGTGGTCAGGTGATCACTTCCTCCGAGAAGCAGCCGCCAGGCTCGTCGGAGCTGATCGGTATTGCCGCGGCGATCATCATCCTGCTCGTCGCGTTCGGTTCGCTCGTCGCGATGGGCCTCCCGCTCATAACGGCCTTCGCCGGCCTGTTCGCCAGCGTGCTGATCACCGGCATGCTCGCGCTCTGGTTCGATTTCAATACCGAGACACGAGCGTTCACCGCGATGATCGGTATCGGTGTTGGGATTGACTATGCTCTGTTCATCGTCACGCGCTATCGTGAGGGTCTGCATAGGGGCGAGAGCGTCGAGACGGCGATCGTCACAGCGATCGACACAGCCGGTCGCTCGATCATCTTCGCTGGCTCGATCGTCGTCGTTGCCCTGCTCGGGTTGGCGACGATGGGGATCCCCTTCGTTGCCGCACTCGGCATCGCGGCAGCGGTCGTCGTCTCGTTGGCGGTGATCGTCGCGATCACGATCCTGCCGGCGTTGCTGGCAGCCATCGGTCACAACATCGACCGTTGGAGCATCCCCTGGTTCCATTCCAGCGGCTCGTCCGATGAAGAGGGCATCTGGTACGAGCTGGCCGAGTTCTCCCAGCGGCGCCCCTGGCTGGTGATGATCACTGGTCTGGCGCTACTGGTCCTCCTCGCCATTCCGGCGACCGACATGCGGATCGGCTCGGCCGATGCCGGCAATGGCCCGACCTCGTTGACCAGCCGACGCGCGTATGACCTGCTGACCGAGGGGTTCGGCGCGGGCTTCAACGGTCCGTTGACAGTCGTCGTGGATACACGCCAGGCGACGGATGCGCAGGCCGTCGAGCGGCTGGCTGCTGACCTGCGCGAGCAGCCAGGCGTAGCGCGAGTCAGCCCACCCATCTTCAATCCAGCAGGCGACACGGGCATTATCACAGTCATTCCTGGGACCTCGCCGCAGTCCGAGGCAACCCAGGATCTCGTCCACTTGCTGCGCCGCGACGTCGTGCCACCGGCCATTCAGGAGAGCGGCGTCGAGGCGTCGATCGGCGGCCCGACGGCGGCGTTCATCGACATCGGAGACCGCATTTCCAGCCGGCTACCGGTGTTCTTCCTCGTTGTCATTGGTGTGAGCATGCTGCTGCTGGCGATCGTCTTCCGCTCGCTGCTGGTGCCGGTGCAGGCTGCACTGATGAACGTGCTATCGATTGCCGCTGCCTACGGCGTGCTGGTGGCCGTCTTCCAGTGGGGCTGGTTCTCCAGCGTGTTCGGGATCGACCGGACTGGGCCGATTGAGTCGTTCCTGCCGATGATGCTGTTCGCGGTGCTGTTCGGCCTCTCGACGGACTACGAGGTGTTCCTGATGAGCAGGATCCATGAGGCATGGCTGGAGGGTCGCGGCAGCCGCGCAGCGGTCAGCCACGGCAGCGCGACGACGTCGCGGGTGATCACCGCAGCCGCCAGTATCATGGTCGTCGTCTTCCTGTCGTTCACGCTCAGCGATTCGCGGATTGTGAAAGAGTTCGGCCTTGGACTCGCGGTCGCGATCTTCGTTGACGCGACCGTGATCCGGATGCTGATGGTTCCGGCGATCACCGGCCTGCTCGGCGATGCCAACTGGTATATGCCGGCCTGGCTCGACCGGCGATTGCCACGCGTCTCGCTGGAGGCTCCGGCACCAGCGCCGGTTACGGTCCCTGCGGTGACGCCGGTCGAGGGCGACTGACATCGTGCGGCCGGCGCGATATGCTCCGCATAACGGATGGATGGAGGCGGATCTGCAGGAACAGACGACTGGCACACGGCAGGCTCAGGCGGCACGTCGCCGACAGCAGCTTCTGGAGGCAGCGTTTACGCTCTTCGCCGAGCGTGGCTACCGGGCCACATCGGTGCGCGACATCACGCGCGCGGCCGGCGTGACCGAGGCGGTTCTCTATCACTACTTCGGCAACAAGGCCGACCTGTTGGCTGCCGTGCTCGCCGTCTACGCGCCGTTCGCTGGCTATCGGCGCATCCTCGAAGCGGCCGACTCGGTCCCGGTCGAGATGGTTCTGCGGCGACTGAGCAGTGAGTTCCTCCGCATGCTGCACGAGCGGCGGGCGTTTGTGCTGACCCTCCTTAGCGAGGCTTCGACCGACGCGGAGATCGCGGCGATCCTCAGGCGCCTGCTCGACGATATCATCGGGTCCGTCGTTACCTTCCTCGACTCCCGCCGGGCTACCGGCGAACTCTCCCCGGCTGTCGATAGCCGCGCCGTTGGCGAGGCATTGCAAGGTGGGTTGCTGATCCATTTCCTCAGCCAGAGTCTTGGCGGTGAGACACCGACGGCTGATGACGCGGTGATCGAGCGACTCGTGAGCGTCCTGCTCACCGGCATCCTCCCGCGTTCGTAATCGGCGACGAACCATCCGCTGGCGGCGGCTGTGTCGGCCCGCCGATCCTGGCAGTATCTTGACACGAGGCTTTCGCGTCCTCTAGGGTACGTTCACACCTTCATTGACGAAGCATCCGGGCGGCGATGGTGCTGCCGATGGCCAAATCTTCCGGTCGCAGCATGAGTTCGGCGCTGATTCGCGGCCCTGGACTTGCGATCGAATCCTCGAAATCGTCCACGACGCAGTGACCGATTCGGTGGTTCCTCTTCGGAGGTCTATCGTCATTCGTGTTTCGTTCGCAGACCTCCCGTCTGTTCAGAGCGCGGCAGCCGCCAATGCTGCCGCAGCGGCACGGGCACGTTGTCGAGCAACGTTCCGATGCCGAGGAGAGGGGTGATGCCTGCGGCGTAATGGCGTTCCTCAGACCAGAAATTCTGCGAACCACAAAGGTCTGCCACCTGGACTTTCACGTGACGGAGGATGACCGTATGGACCCGCTCGAACGACGCATTATGTATCTCCTGTCTCTGCGCGGTCGCTCGCCTCAGGCGGACGCCTATTCGCGACGCGAGCTCTTCCGCCTCGGCGCTCGATACGCCCTCGGCGGCAGCGTGCTGGCAATGATTCTGGCCGCGTGCGGCAATTCGCAGGACACCCCGACATCGACGGCGTCGAGCGGCTCCAGTAGTGGCAGCACGCCCGGCTCCGGCGGTTCGCCAGCGGCCGAGATCGAGCTGCCGATGATGAAGCCGGAGGACGTGCCGGAGAAGCTCAAGGGCAGCGGCGAGGTCGTCGCAATCTCATTCGGCGGCGCATACCAGGAGGCGCAGCGCAAGGCGTACTTCGAGCCGTTCCAGGAGCTGTGCGGCATCACCGTCAAGGAGGCCGAGGGGCCGGACATCGCCAAGATCAAGGCGATGGTCGATACCGGCAACGTCCAGTGGGATCTCCCCGAGGTCGGCCTCGACGGCATCATCGCGCTGGAGCGCCAGGGTGATTACTGGGAGTCGATTGACTACGACCTGGTCGATGTCGACAACATCGACGAAGGCTTCCGCCACGAGCACGCGATCGCGATGAACCCCTATGGCCTGATCTATGGCTACCGCACCGACGCCTTCGACGGCACGCCGAGCGGCTGGGCCGACTTCTGGGACACCGAGAAGTTCCCCGGACCGCGCGCGATGGAAGGCGGCTCCGGCGGCCTGCTGCCGTTCCTTGAAGCAGCCGTGATGGCGGACGGCGTGGCGATGGACAAGATCTACCCGCTCGACATCGACCAGGCGTACGCGTCGCTGGAGAAGATCAAGGACGATGTCGTCAAGTGGTGGGACGCCGGCGCGCAGCCCGTTCAGATGCTGGCCGACAAGGAGGCGGTCCTCGCCCAGGCGTGGAGTGGTCGCATCCTCACCCTGAAGAAGCAGAACCCGGATATGCCGGTCGAGATTGCCTGGAACCAGGGGCAGCTCGCCTTCGATGTCTGGGGCATCCCGAAGGGCGCGCCCAACCGGGAGAACGCCCAGAAGCTGGCCGCGTTCTCAACGCTGGCAGTCTCGCAGGCGCGGCTCTCGATGCTCTACCCGAACGGCTTCGTCAACAACAAGTCGGTCGATTACATCCCGGAGGAGATCGCCAACACGCTGGCAACCTCTCCGGCGCACAAGGAGCAGATGTTTATCCAGGATGACAACTGGTGGGCAGATAACCGCGAAGAGGTCCTCCAGCGCTGGAACACCTTCATCCTTGGCTAGCACCCACGGCAAGGGGAGACGAGCATGGCGACTGAGACTGCCGGGCAGACTCCGACAACGACCGAACCCATCCACAGTCGCAATGGCGCGACCGTGCGGATCGATCATCTGGACAAGCGCTTCGATACCGTTGCTGCTGTCCAGGATGTCTCGTTCGACATCGAGGCGGGTGAGTTCATCACCATGCTCGGGCCGAGCGGCTCCGGCAAGACAACGACGCTGATGATGATCGCCGGGTTCGAGATTCCGACATCCGGCGAGATCTACATCGACTCGTCTCCCGTCGCCACCATCCCGCCGTTCCGGCGCAATATCGGGATGGTCTTTCAGAACTATGCGCTCTTCCCGCACATGACGGTCGCTGAGAACATCGCCTTCCCGCTGAAGATGCGCAAGGTCGATAAGGCGACCATTGAGCGCCGGGTCGGCGAGGTGCTGGAAGCCGTGCGCCTACCCGGCTATGGTCGACGCTACCCACGGCAGCTCTCCGGCGGGCAGCAGCAGCGCATCGCCCTGGCCCGCGCGATCGTCTTCAATCCGCGCGTGCTGCTGATGGACGAGCCGCTCGGCGCGCTGGACAAGAAGCTCCGCGAGGAAATGCAGCTCGAAATCCGGCGTTTGCATCAGGATCTGGGGATAACGTTCATCTACGTCACCCACGATCAGGAAGAGGCGCTGGTTATGTCCGACCGCATCGTCGTGATGAACAACGGGCGCGTTGTCCAGATCGGCGATCCCAGCGATCTCTACGACCGGCCTTGCAACCGCTTCGTCGCCTCGTTCATCGGCGAGTCGAACTTCCTCGAGGGCGCGGTCGTCAACGCCGCTGACGGCTCCCACACCGTGAAGGTTGGCAACTCGACACTCAAGGCGGTCGGCGCGGATGGACTGACCTCCGGCGACCCGGCCGTCGTCGCGATCCGGCCCGAGAAGCTCAGTTTCATGGACAACGGCTTCGTTCCCGATGCGGCCCAGAACGTTTTCGACGCGATGGTCGTCGAGGCGGCATTCGTCGGCGACACGCGTCGCTATGTGATGCAGACCGATGACGGAGCACAGATCGTGTTGCGTCAGCAGCAACGCTTCGGCGTCCCGAGCTATGGGCCGGGCGAACGCGTGCGGATCGTCTGTCACGTCGAGGACACGCGGATCGTCGCGGCGGAATAGACGCCGGGAACGGAGGAAGTCATGGCGCAATCACCAGCGACGATCACGGCCCCGGGTGACGCGCGATCGTCGCAAGCCGAGAACGCACGCATACTGGCGCGGCAGCGCCGTGCTGTCCAGTTGCGCTACATCGTGCTGGTGCTGCCGATCGTGCTCTACCTGGCGTTCTTCTACGGCTACCCGGTGCTGGCGATGCTCTTCCGCAGCATCAACGAGCCGACCTGGACGCTCGACAACTTCGCCGAGATCTTCCGCACTTCGGTCTACGCGCACGTCCTCTGGATCACCGTCCAGATATCGCTGGTCGTGACCGTTGTGACGCTGATCCTTGCCTACCCGCTGGCCTACATGCTGTCGTCGATCAGCAGCTCGCGGGCGAACCTGCTGATGATCCTCGTGCTGGTGCCGTTCTGGACGAGCATCCTCGTCCGCACCTACGCCTGGATGGTGCTGCTCGGACGCTTCGGGATCATCAACAACTTCCTGATCTGGATCGGGATCATCGATGAGCCGCTGCGGCTGCTGAACACGCGCCTGGCGGTCTATATCGCGATGGTGCAGATCCTGATGCCGTTCATGGTCCTGCCGCTCTACAGCGTCATGCGTGGCATCGACCGCAATCTGATGCGCGCCGCCGAGGGGCTCGGTGCACGACCGGATCAGGTGTTCCGACGCATCTTCTTCCCGCTGTCACTGCCGGGGATCGCCGCCGGCTGTCTGCTCGTCTTCATCCTCTCGCTCGGCTTCTTCATTACACCGGCGCTCGTGGGAGGCCCGAAGGACGTCATGATCTCCGTCCTGATCGAGCAGCAGGTGAACACGCTGTTCAACTGGCCGTTCGCCTCGGCGCTGGCTGCTGTTCTGCTGGCTGGTGCGCTGCTCATCTTCGCGGTCTTCAATCGCATCCTCGGCGTCGAGAACATTTTCGGAGGGACGCCGTCATGACGAGTACAACTGCCCGTCCCCTCGGCGCTCCAGCGACGCCGCGACGGCGACAGCGGCCTTCACTACCGCGACTGGTGCTGTATGTGTTCTGCACGCTGGTGCTGATCTACCTGGTCTTCCCGATCCTGGTCGTGATCCCGCTGTCATTCTCATCGGCGCAGTATCTAACCTTCCCGCCGCCGGGCTTCAGCCTGCAGTGGTATCGCAACTTCTTCGAGCGCTCGGACTGGATCAACGCTGCGATCCTCAGCTTCTGGGTCGCCTGCGTCGTAATGGTGCTGGCCACGATCCTCGGCACGCTGGCATCACTGGCCCTCGTCCGTGGTCGCTTTCCGGGGCGTGGACTGGTCAACACGTTCATCGTGTCGCCGCTGATCGTCCCGGCGATCATCGTCGCGATCGGCGTCTATTTCTTCTATGCCCGCCTGGGTATTGTCGGGCAGCCGATCGCGCTGATTACGGCGCACACGGCGCTGGCCGTGCCGTTCGTCGTCGTTAACGTCACGGCCACGCTCTACGGGTTCGACGAGCGGCTGGAGTTCGCGGCGATGAACCTCGGAGCGAACCGGCTGCAGACGTTCTGGCACGTCACGCTGCCGATCATTCGTCCCGGTGTGCTAGCCGGCGCACTGTTCGCATTCATCACCTCGTGGGATGAGCTGATCGTCGCGCTGTTCATCTCCGGCACCGGCGCAGTCACGCTGCCGCGCAAGATGTGGGACAGCATCCGCTTCCAGATCGACCCGACCATCGCCGCCGTCTCGACGCTGCTCATCATCATCACCGGCAGCCTCTTCTTCAGCGCCGAAATGCTGCGCCGCCGCTCCGAGCGACTGCGCACGGCGGTGATTGTGGAAGAGGAGTGAACCGGACCTCACCCCCGCGGCGGCCCGGCCTGAATACGGCGACGGATAGTATCGGTATCGTTCGGGCCGGTCCAGAACGATTCCAGGAGCCAGGTAGCACCGGCATCGGCCCACTCGGCAGCGAGGGCGGCGGCTTGCGCTGGATCGTCGGCCGGTGTCGGAGATTCAATAACGATATCGAATAGCGTCGTCGCCTCGCGGTGGTCGGCGATCCAGGCGGACATCTCGCGGACGGCGGCGACGGAAATCTCGGCGTGCGTCCCCTCGGGCGTCAACACGTTCGGCAATAGCCCGTCCCAGCGCAGCACGCGCTGCATCGAGCGTTCGCGCGGCCAGGCACCGACAACCCAGACTGGAATGCGCGGACGCTGCACCGGACGCGGCACGAACGTCATCTCCTCAACCTGATAGTGCTTGCCGGAAAACGCGAACGGCTGGCCGCTCCAGAGGCCGTCGATGATTGCCAGACTCTCGTCCAGCAGCTCGGCGCGTTCGCGCTTGCTGGTCGCCTCGCCGACCTTGCCGAAGCCCTCGTCATCCAGCGCGCCCAGCCCGACCGGCAGAACGACGCGCCCTTCCGACAGATGATCGAGCGTCATCGTCTCGCGGGCGATCTTCCACGGGCGCCGCCGCGACAACGGCGTCAGCATCGTGCCAAGCACGACGCGGCTCGTCCGCGTCGCCATCGCCGCCATCACCACCCACGGGTCGTAGGCGATCTCCGGCCCAGATGCCGGGATGTTGATGCAATCCGGCACAAAGACGCCATCCCAGCCCGCCTGCTCCGCCTCGGCGGCGAGCTGCGGAACGACGCGGACATCCGTGTTCGGGAAGACAATCCCGTAGCGCACGATGGCCTCCTTCTTCTCAATGCCGAACGATTTGCAGACCGAGAATCGTACGATCCCCACTGCCGTAAGACACCGGCCAGGTGTACAGACGTGATGCCTGTCCAATCAGGCAGCGATGTTCGGCGAAGATCGGATGAATCTCGCGCTATCTCGACGCACTTCGATGAGAAGGATGCGAACGGCAACACCTTCCTCGTCCAGTACTTCGAGCGAGCAGTACTGGAATATCATCCTTCGAACCCTGTGGACAGAAGGTTCAGATGAAGCGCCTTGGCGACAACTACGGCGCGATTGATTCACCGTGGCCGCTGACGGTCATGCAGGTTTACCGCATGCAGTAGAAAGGAATTTGCAGGACTGGAGGTGCTCGCGAGCATCTCCAGTCCTCACCTTGGGGCCATGAATACCATCTGTCGACGTGACATCTCATGAGATCGGTGTTGGCGACGGGAACTCCTCACCGGGGTAACGCCAGGCGAAGTAGTGCTGGCCGATGTTGCCAAACTCCACCTGCCAGGCAGCCGGATTGTCCGGCGTGTAGGTCAGGCAGCGGCGCTCGAAGCACTGCAGCAGCACATCCTGCGCCGTGCCAGCTACCTGCGCTTGCGTCCAGTACGCCTCGGTGAATCGAGATCTCCTGATTATGATTTCGCGCAGTCCATCAACTCACGACTCAGACAAATATAGAACGCACCACGGTGCTTCCTAGCTTGAAC
>JBDHWD010000079.1:0-14475 GCA_039810005.1 Thermomicrobiales bacterium
ACCGGCTACCAGCGCGAGGCGGGCTATGGTCCGGCCAAGCCGGGCGAAACGTTCCGTATCTTCCTCGACATCCGGCGCGCGCACGACGTCCTGGGCTGGACACCGGAGGTGCCGCTGGAAGAGGGCATCGCGCAGACGGTTGCGTCGCTGCGGTAGCCTGATTTATAGAGAGCACTGACAGAGGCCCGTGCCTGGCTGACCTGAAAGCGAGTGCATCCCATGACGCCGACACCGAGTCGTCTTCCGAATCCGGTTCCGTCCAGAACCAGCGCGGAGGTACACGTTTCGGAGACATAAAGGAGACGACCACGATGTCAGAGAGTCTGTCCGAGTTGTTCAGATATAACGTCTGGGCAACGGAGAGCCTTTTCGATGCCTGCGAAAGCCTGAGCATCGAGCAACTGGATGCAACTGCTGTCGGCACGTTCGGCACGATCCGCGACACGCTGGTGCACCTCGTCGGCGCGCAGGAGCGTTTCGCTGCCGCGCTGGCCGAGGATGAGCAGGCCAACACCTCGCGAGAGCGCATGCCGTACACCGGCCTCGCCGATCTGCGTGTCGCCGCCCGCGCCAGCGGCGAACGGCTCGTTGAGATCGCTGAGAACATGACCGACGGTGCGACCGTGCCGATCAACGATCGCGGCACGGAGTACACGATGCCGGTCTGGGTGCTGCTGCTGCAATCCCTCGTCCACGGCCTTGAGCATCGCACGCAGGTGGCGGCGATCCTCACCCAGCTCGGCGTCGACCCGCCGGGCATGGATGGCTGGACGTACCACGAGATGAACTTCGGCGCAGACTGGAGTCGGCTCTGGAGCTCATAGGCTCCTGATCGGTGTGGCCAGCTACCGCTGAGGAGCTGGCCACGCTGCCTCTGTTGCCCGCTTGCCGTTGTGACGATGGGGCAGGTCTGGCCTGCCTCACCCCCCCGCGCGGCAAAAGTGCCCTTCGCTTGCCCATTGCACATAACGTGGTGAGCCATGCACCAACCGGCGTTCGATGGCTCCTGACTTGCGCCAGCAACCGATAGTGGCCGGACTTGCCCAACAGATGTGAAATCAACCACCTCGCAATACGAGAGAATCCTGCAACCGCAAATCCAATTCAGAGGTGTATTGCACAGATGTCTTGTGGTAAATTCTTGGTCATCGGCGCAGATCCCGAGATCGCGGTTCTGGCGCCGACCGAATCCGATGGACAACCTGCCCATCGTCATAACGAACAGGGACGCGATGATCCCGAGCACTGTACGTGGTCGCTTGGTGCTTGGGGGAGCTAGCAGCGAACCCACCCCTTCATTAGAGAGGGTGTGGGTATCTGCATGCGCTCATCCAACCGTTCGCGTCGGGTTGTCTTCGCTTCTGAGACGGCAACAGAATGCCGCACCCAGATCATCGATCATCCGGTTCTCGCCGGCCGTGACAAGGTCGTCTTTGGCCTGATTACCGTCGCCTGGCTGGCAGCCAGCATCGTCTTCTGGCGCTGGTGGATACAGAGCGACCACGTCCTGTCGCTGCCGACCTTTATCGTCGCCTCATTCGCGCTCGCCTACGACCTGCTGATGATGCCGGCCGTGTTCATCTTCATGATGTTCAAGATGCGTCGCCCCGAGCCGATCAGCCCGCCGGATGGCTTGCGTGTGGCGATGGTGACGGCGATCGTGCCCTCGTCCGAGTCGATCGACGTGCTGGAGCGCACCCTCGCAGCGATGGTTCGCGTTCGCTATCCGCACGACAACTGGGTTCTCGACGAAGGCGGCGACCCGCAAGTACGGGCGCTCTGTGCCCGGTATGGCGCGAACTACTGGACCCGCAAAGGTGTACCCGAGTTCAATCAGCCGCAGTGGCCGTTTCAAGCGAAGACGAAATCCGGCAACTACAACTCGTGGTTCTCGCAAATTGCCTACGAGCGCTACGACTACCTGGTGCAGCTCGACACCGATCATGCGCCGGTCGAGGAGTACCTGGATGAGGTCCTCGGCTATTTCATCGATCCGGAAGTCGCCTACGTGGCACTCCCCAGTGTCTACTGGAATCTGGACGACTGGCCGTCGCGCGGTAGCTCCGAGCAGAGCCAGATCTTCCAGGGGCCGATCCAGATGGGTTATTACGGCTGGGCGCGCACGCCGATGATCATTGGCTCACATGCCGCCTATCGCATGTCTGCGCTGCAGGAGATCGGCGGCTTCGCGCCATCCCGCGCCGAGGACCACCTGGATTCGCTGCGATTTGCCCAGCTCGGGTACCGTGGCGTGTTCGTCTCCAAGGTTCTGGCGACCGGTCTGGGGCCGCACACGCTGTCCGACTATCTGGTGCAGGAGCATCAGTGGGCCTTCTCAATCATGCAGGTGCTGCTGAAATACGCCGGCGAGTCGGGCCGGCTTGGCTGGCGACAGCGCATCGCGTTCCTGTTTTCGGAATGCTGGTACTCGCTGTTCGCCTTCTGCTACCTGATCCTCTTCTCGCTGCCGATCTTCGCCCTGCTGACGAACCGGCCAATCGTCAACCTCAGCTTCCTGCAGTTCATGCTGCACTCACTGCCAATCACGTTGACGGCGCTCGTTGGCGTCGCCTGGGGCTATCGCAAGGGCTTGTATCGACCCGGCAACCACTTCTTCATGTCGTGGCAAGGGATTGTCCTCGCGGCTGCGCGCTGGCCGATCGTCCTGATCGCACTGGTAAACGCCGTGATCTCGATCGTCTTTCGCAATGGCGCGTTCACCTATATGGTGACGCCGAAGGGACGGCGCGCGGTTCAGGCGAAGGACACGCTGCGCGTGATCGTGCCGTTCGTTGTGCTGGCTATCGTGCCGATTGCCACCGTGATCGCCTATCCATTCCTCGGTCACGGCACGAGCTTCGACGCTGCCGGCTACGTCGTATTCGCATTGCTCAGCTCGATTCTGTACACCAGTCTCGTCGTCGCGGCGTTCTTCGATCACATCCGCTCGAACCTGCGCGCGCGAGTCGGGTTCCGGCGAGCCCTGGGCGGTGCTGTGCCGATCGCGGTGATCGCGGTGCTTCTGCTACAGGGGATTGTGGTGGGCGGCTCGATCAACCGCGTGAATGCGCTCGAAGCGTTGCGCTACGACCCGAATGTCGAACATCCATCCAGTCGGCCCAATGTTGCAGATCTCGCCGATGATGGGGAGTCAGTTGAGGCGCTTGTGCCTCAGCCAACGTCAACGCCGTTGCCAACGCCGACTGCCGTTCCGACGGCAACGCCAACTGTCGTACCGACGGCAACGC
This sequence comes from Thermomicrobiales bacterium, assembly GCA_039810005.1. Taxonomy (GTDB): domain Bacteria; phylum Chloroflexota; class Chloroflexia; order Thermomicrobiales; family CFX8; genus JAMLIA01. The sequence goes on from JBDHWD010000079.1 coordinate 3,249, forward strand.
CAGCGCCTCGGCTGGTGTCATCTCCGCTGTTCAAACCGGCCGCAAGCGGCGTGACGTTCGGCGCATATGACCCCGATGGCAACCTTGCTCGCATCTCGCGACTGGATCACCTGTTTACTCGCTGGATGGACGACGATTCCGGCGGTGTGCCACTTGAGGACATTCAGCGCTCGTACGATCGTGGCGTGCCGGTGATGCTCTCGCTGGAGCCGTGGCCGATCGCCGGCGTCGGCGGCGACGACCTGGCGGATGCGGTCGTGCAGGGCGAGTACGACGCGATCATCCGTCGCGCTGCTGTTGCGGCCCGTAGTGTTGATCAGCCGATCCTGATTCGCTTCGGTCACGAGATGGATCTTGCCGACCTGTATCCGTGGTCCAATGCGGACGCCGACAAGTACATCGCCATGTACCGTCATACAGTCCGTCTGTTCCGCGCCGCAGGAGCGACCAACGTGCTGTGGGTCTGGTCGCCGGCCGGAACCGAAGATGCGCTGCGCTATTACCCCGGCGATGCCTGGGTGGATTACGTTGGCCTGACCGTGCTGGAGTACTCCGGATGGGAGACGGCAGCCGGCCACGCCGAGCCACGCGACTACAAGGATCTGATCAACGAGAAGTACCAGCTCGTCATCACGCTCGGGAAGCCGATCATGATCGCCGAGGCAGGGATCGATCTGCCGGGAGAGCTCAAGGCTAAGTCGGTGCGGCGGATGGTCGAGATCATGGAATCGTTCCCGAAGATTCGGGCCATTGTGTACTTCAACGCGCGCAATCCGGTGACGCCGATTATGTCGGAGCGGCCGCAGTGGACGCTGCGCCCGGCAGACCGTGCGATCCTGTCCTCAGCGCTCGACAGCGCGGACTGGTTTACGCGCTAATACGAAAATCGCCACCCTCGACGAGCCGTGCCGCTGCCGCTACAAAGTGCGCAGCGGTACGGCTCGTCATGCCTGAACGCAGATGAAGACTTCGCAATCTACTGACAAGACTGTAAGATAGTTCAGGCTGTCGATCATTCTTCACGACGCATTCGTCCCCGATCGCTGGCCCGGACTTACTGTCGTGGCTGTCGAAGAGGGCGGGGGAGCGAGTGCCGATCGAACATGATCTGCAGGCGACGCCCGGAAGCGCAAGGTGGTTGACGTGACGGGAGTTGTCAATCGCGGCATCATCACCAGTGTTCTGGTGCTGCTGGCACTGTCGCCGATACAGCTGTTTGGATATTCCGGAGTGATTGGCTCTTCGTTCGATGCCGCCGACACGCGCCTCACCGGGTCGGCGGACAGATCTGATGCCGTCGCCGCGCGCAGACCGACGCCACCGGTCGTGTTCGGTGTCTATCCCGATGCCGGCAACGGCGAGCTCGGCTATGTCGATTCGCCGGAAGGGCAGGCGGCCGACGCGGCGCTTCAGGCGCTGCGCGGTGATAAGCCGTTCGATGTGCATCTATATACCGCCTGGAGCTGGCACAACAACGCCGACCTCGACGCGAAGATCGAGCGCTACACCAGGGCCGGCCTGACAATCACGCTCACAATGAAGTACTCGCCGCCGGCTGGGCGCGATGGTGATGTCGATGGCTATGTCGACTTTGTTCGGTCGGTCGTGCGACGCTATCGGGGTAATCCTGCGGTGCAGGCCTATGTGATCGGCAACGAAGCGAACGTCACCTGGGGCAATCCGGAGTCGTCTGACGGCCCATTCCTGAATGCTGACCACGCGGTCGCGAAGGGGATCGTTGCGGCGCGACGCGAGCTGCTTGCGATTCGGTCGTCGGCAGGAGTCGGCACCAGCATGGCGATCATCGAGCCCGGGCATGACGCGGCGTTCGTCCGCCGATTACGAGAGATCGGTGGACGCCAGTTCTCATCGTCATTGTCATTCCTCGGCATCAACGTGTACCCGGGGCTATGGCCAGTTGGTTCCGGCGATCCGTATCAGGACATGATCGCGCATCTCCGCAGTACGCGAACTGCCCTCGCACAGGCGGGCTTCGGTTCGGCCGTGACGATTTCGGTACTCGAAAACGGATTCCCGACGCTGGACGAGGACGATCAGGCATCACGGCTAAGCCAGATGGTGCAGGCGGTCTGCGCTGTTGCAGGCGAAACTGGCGTTCGCAACTACAGCTGGTTTGGCATGCGCGACGCTGATTCGTCGTCAGACAATCCCTATGCGCACTACGGCCTGCTGCGCTCGGACCTCAGTGCGAAGCCGGCGTTCACCGTGTATCAGAGTCTGATCCAACGCTCTTGCCGCTAAGCGGTGAGCCGGCGCGAGATCATCGAATTGTCAGATGCGGCAGCCTCCCCGCCCGCAGTTGTTCTTGGGCTGTTGCCGCAGGTCAAACGCAGCGAACGATGACGAGCGTGGCGGGAAACGGATCGCCCAACCCGCTCGTGCGGTCGACGACTTAGCGCGCCGACGCGGTTGTGCCGGGGGCTATCGGCAGGCGGACCCGGAACGTTGTGCCCTGGCCGGGTGTGCTTTCGACAGCAACGCTGCCGCCCTGTGCTTCGGTAAGCTCCTTCACGATCGACAGACCCAGCCCGCTGCCGTCGTGCGATCGTTGGCCCTGTTCAATCTGGTAGAAGCGCTCGAAGACCCGGCCCAGTTCCTCGCTGGTCATGCCGATGCCAGTGTCGCTGACACGCACTTCAATCGAGCGATCGAGCGCTTCGGCATCGACAACGATCAGGCCGCCCTCCGGCGTGTAACGCAGCGCGTTGTAGAGCAGATTGCCGAGGATCTGCCGCAGCCGCGTTTCGTCGGCCAGCGCGGGGGGCAATCCGGCTTTCACGACCGACTGGACGCTGACGCGCTGTTGGGACCAGGCGACCGGCTGGATGGCCCCGACCATCTGTGTAGCCAGCGCCGCGATGTCGACGGCTTCTGGTGACATCGGCAGTGATGTTTCTTCGAGCCGGGCCAGGGTGAACAGGTCGTCAATCAGGCGGCTCAATGTCGTTGTCTCAGCGTGGACAACCTCCAGCGCCCGTTGTGTCTCCGGATCGAACGGGCCGGATTCGCCCTGCAGCATCTGCTCGACGCGCCCCTGGATGATGGCGATCGGCGTTCGCAGGTCGTGCGAGACGTTGGCGACGAACGTCTTGCGCTCGCGGTCGGCGCGGTCGAGGTGAGCCAGCATGTCGTTAAAGCGCTGACCGAGCTGGGCGATTTCGTCCTGACCGGATACGGAAACCTGCTTGGCGCGGTCGCCGGCCACCATCGCCGTCGCAGTCTCGGTCAGGGCTTCGATTCGTCGTGATACGCGCCGCGCGCGCCAGATGCCGACCGGAATCGCGACCACGAGGGTTGGTATGAGGATCAGCCCGAACAGGAGCGTGTTGGCGATAGCCAACGTCGCCAGCAGGTCCGGTTGCTGCGCAATGGCCCGCAGTGTTGGCATCGTCGTCAGCGTGCTGCGCGTCGCAACGACGCCCACCAGCCGTGGGCCATCGAGGATCGGGTACGCGGCGACCGTGACGCTATCGACGGAGTCGACTACATACAGCTCGCCGAAGTCGTTGGTGGTGCCGTTCAGTTCGATGATGCGCGCGACGAGGCGATTGGCCAGCTCGGAGGTCGGTGACTCGCCGGCCTCGGGCGAGTTGACCATCCACGACGTATCGGAGGTCGCGACGACTGCGCCACTCGGATCGGTGATAAGCGCGCTATCGACGGTCGAGGTGACGCCGATCGATGATGAAGATTCGCGGTTGTTCACCACGCCATCAACGATGTTCTGCAGGCGCAGCTGGTCGGCGGCAGTCAACGTCGCGTCCCCGTCTGCGAGTCGTTCAACGAGCGGATCGTTGCGCAGCGAGATCGCGACCGACTGCGCAACATCGACGGACGAGAAGTCGGTGTAGTTGTTGCTCAGGAAGAGGGTGATCCCGACGACAACGGTGATGACGGCCAGCGTCTCAATGACAATCGCGGTCAACATAACGACGAGAATGTGCGACGTGATGAGCTGGATGCTGATGTAGCGGCGGTACAGCCGGAACGGCCAGCCGATCCAGCGGAATGGCGCGAGCAGCGGACTCATCGGTCTGCGGGGAGTGCGCCGGTCATGACGAGCCGGCCGACTGATCGTACTTGTAGCCGACACCCCAGAGCGTCGCGACGCGATCCGCCGCTGGTCCCAGCTTGCGGCGCAAACGCAGGATGTGTGTGTCGACTGTGCGGTCGAAGCCGGCGAAGTCATCGCCCCAGAGGCGGTCCAGCAGATAATCGCGGCTGAACGCGCGGCCAGGGTTCGAGGCCAGCAGATACAGTAGATCGAACTCGCGAGCGGTCAGGCCCACGTGGACGTCATCGACGCGTACCTCGCGGCTGGTCGGATCGATCCACAGCCCGCCATCGTCGATCACGCGCTGGTTGCTGCCGTCGACACGTGAGTGGGCGCGCATCATATCGACGCGGCGCAGCATCGCGCTGACGCGGGCCTGCAGCTCGCGAACGGAGAACGGCTTGGTCAGGTAGTCGTCAGCGCCGAGCTCCAGGCCGAGCACGCGATCCAGCTCGGTCGACTTGGCGGTCAGCATCAGGATCGGCGTGATGTGCTGCTGGCGGAAGCGGCGGGTGATTTCCAGCCCGTTGACCCCCGGCAACATCAGGTCGAGAACGATCAGGTCGGGAGTTGGGCGGCCGGAATCGAGCAGGCGATCCAGCGCGGCGTTGCCGTCGTAGAGCGCCTCAATCTCGTGGCCCTCCTCGCGCAACGCGCTACTGATGATCGCCGCGATCTCGCGTTCGTCCTCAACAATGACGATATGTGCCATGGTCCCCCGGAGGCGGTCTGCGTCAGCCTCGTTGACGCTCGCCTCCGGAGTATAGCTAGTGGCGCTGAGCAGCATGGCCGTAATGTCCCCGCGTGAGCTTGCGCTCTTCCTCTATCAGCAGCTCCGGGGCGGCTGCGCCGAGTAGCAGAATGCGGCCAACTTCGGAGAGCGTGTGCAGGGCACGGCTGGCTGCGCTTCGTTGCGCGCCCATCGTCGGTCGTCCAGCGCCGGTCGCGTTGCCCGCGACGTTGCCGGCGGTTCCGGTCAGCATCATCGACTGATTCGCCATGTCCTGCCTCCACGTCATTGTGGTGGTGCCGGTCGATCGTCGTCCGGCTTCCATTCGTTTACATGCCTATCGTAGAAGCAGATTGCGGCGCCGATATGGCGCAGTTGTGACAAAACGGTGACATGCAATGTCGCGATGGTGACAAAGGGAACCGGCGGTTGTGGGGGAACCGCCGGTTCAATAGGGGAAGGGGTATGGGGTTTAGGGGAATCTGTTGAATCAGCCTCCGGACGAGACGTCCCGGCGACGGAAGATCCAGAAGCTCGCTGCGATCATCGCGACCGTGTAGGCGGTCAGCAGCGCCGCCGCGCGCCACGGATCAGGTAAACCATCGCTCGACCAGGTGCGCTCGCCGATGTAGTTCAGTTCGCTGATCGCATTCATATTCGGTGAGAGCAAGAAGTTGGAGATCGTCTCTCCGACATTGCCCATCAGGCCGAGCAGGCCGACGGCAATGCCTTCGAACACCATGAATCCGATCCCGACCGCAATACCGGCCGCCAGTGAGCGGCTGAACACAGTGACGGTGAAGGCCAGCACGGCCGAGACGAACAGGATGAAGATCGTACGGACGAACATCAGCAGCAGGTCGATGGCGGTACTGCCGTTCAGCCAGCTCATGTCGACCGTGTGACCGCCGAAGATGGCGATGCCGACCGACGTGACGGTGAAGGCGATAAAGCCGACGAGCGTCAGCGCGATTGTCACCAGCGCGACCGTCACCAGCTTGGATGCGATCAGCCGCGCACGCGGGACACCGGAGCCGACCAGCACGCGGATCGTGCCCCAGCTGTATTCCGAGCCGATAATCGCGGCCGAGATCACGACAAGCAGAATGGCACCAATGCCGCCGATGATGCTGAATCCGTCTTGGAAGACGCCCGGGAACAGGAAGCTCTGGATGTCGTCTTCAAGCGAGACACCCGGCGGCCGCTCGGACACACGGGTGGCGATGTAGCCAATCGCCATCAGGCCCGAGAGCAGCGCGGCCATGATGCCGAAGATGACGAACGTCATCGGGCGGTAGCGCAGCTTACGGAGCTCCATCCGCACCAGATCACGGAAGCTTGGCTGCCCGGCCGGAATCGTCGTCGCAGGAGTCGCGGGCGCAGCAGTCAGATTCGTCGCGGTCATGCTGGCACCTCCTGCTCCGCGTTGTTCGTCAGATCGAGGAACGCCTCTTCGAGTGAGTGCTGGATCGTGTGCAGCTCCTCAACGCCGATGCCGGCATTGACGAGCGCCGCATTGATTTCGGCGGGTCGCAGCCCCTCAGCGCTGATCATCAGCTCGTTGTCGTCGATCACAATGTCAGCGCCCTGCAGCAGCCCACGGACAATGCCTGCGGCACGCTCCGGCGCGTCGACGCGGACGAGAAGTCGTGGCTCGCTGTTGACCATTTCGTCCACCCAGCCTTCGGCGATCAGCTTGCCGCGCTGGATGATCGTGACGCGGTCGCAGACCTGCTCAATCTCATTCAGCAGGTGGCTGGAAATGAAGATGGTCTTGCCTTCGCTGGCCAGTTGCAGGATGAGATGGCGAACTTCCGCCATGCCGGCTGGGTCGAGGCCGTTCGTTGGCTCGTCCAGCACCAGCAGCTCCGGGTCGTGCAGGAGCGTCCAGCCGATGCCGAGGCGCTGCTTCATGCCGAGCGAATATTCTGAGTACTTGCGATTGGCCGCGCCACTGAGGCCGACGATCTCGATGACCTCGTCAATGCGCTTGTCGGTCACACCCGGACGCAGATCGGCGAGCACTCGCAGGTTGCGACGCCCGGACAGGTAGGGATAGAACGCCGGCGACTCGATGATCGCGCCGACGCGCGGCAATGTCTCGTCGCGCTCATCCAGGCTCTTGCCGAACAGCCCGATCGATCCCGAGCTGGGGGCAACCAGGCCGAGCAGCATACCGATGGTTGTGCTCTTGCCCGACCCGTTCGGCCCGAGGAAGCCATAGATCTCGCCGCGTCGCACCTCGAAGCTCACGTCATCGACAGCGGTGACAGCGCCGTAGCGCTTGGTCAGGTGATCGGCGCGGATGATCGGCTCGGCCGAGCGCTCGCGCCGCCGCTTGTTGCGCCGGACTGGCCGGCCATTTGTGCGTGGTGTGGTGATCTGCGCACTCACCGTAGACACCCCCTCAACGGTTCGTTCGTTGTCGGCGCCGTTGCCGACATCCTTATTCTGCGAGACACCAATGGACTGCGTGTTACAGGGTTGTGACGTTTCTGTGAACTGTTCCGCGATGGCGACACTCGGCCAGTGTCAGGTCTGACCTTCTGGACAGTCACATCGGCGGGCGCGCTCAGTATCGTTAGCCGCCTGTGACAAAGGTGTCGCGGGAGTCGCTCATCGAACGGAGCCGCCTATGCCAGGCATGACGAAATTAACCGGTCGGATTAACGAGCAGAACGCGCGCTGGTATGCGCTGGTCGCGTCCTGCTTTGCATTGTTCATGGCGATTCTCGATAACCTGGTTGTGAACGTCGCGCTGCCGACGATCTCGAAGGATCTCGAAGCGACGACGACACAGCTCCAGTGGATCGTGTCTGCCTACATCCTGGTGTTCGCATCCCTGCAGATCACCGCTGGTGGACTCGGCGACCGGCTCGGCCGCAAGCGCTTCTTCATGGCGGGCATCGCGCTGTTCACCGCAACGTCGCTGCTGGCTGCCTTTTCGCAAAACGTCGAGATGCTGATCCTGGCGCGTGCGTTACAGGGTCTTGGCGCGGCGTTCATTCTGCCGCTCTCGCTGTCGATCATCTCCGAGGCGTTCCCGCCGGAAGAACGCGGGAAGGCGCTCGGCATCTGGTCGGCAATCTCCGTCTCCGGTCTGGCGCTCGGCCCGGTCGTCGGCGGCCTGCTCGTGCAATACGCGAGCTGGCACTGGATCTTCCTCGTCAACATCCCGATCGGCATCGTGGCGTTGCTCGTCAGCTCGGCGGTCATCCGCGAGACGCGCGACACGTCCGGCACGGTCGCAACCGACATCCCCGGCACCATTCTGGTCACCGGTGCGATCGCGTCCCTGACCTGGTCGCTGATCGAGGCCGGTAACCGTGGCTGGGGTGATTCGCTGATCGTCGGCGCGCTGGCGCTGGCGGCGGTGCTGTTCGTCTCGTTCGTCCTCGTTGAGCTGCGCACAGAGCGCCCAATGGTGCCGATGCGCTTCTTCCGCTCGTCGACGTTCACCGGCGCGAACCTCGTCGCCTTCGCCGTCTCATTCCTGATCGCCGGTATCGCGTTCTTCGGCACGCTCTACCTGCAGAACATCCACGGCTTCTCGCCGGTGCGTTCGGGTCTGGCGCTGTTGCCGATGGTCGCGGTGATGATGGTCGCCTCGCCAATCTCCGGCATGATGGTCAGCCGCATCGGCGCGTCGAAGCTCCTGGCGGCCGGGATGGTCATCGCCGGCATCGGCACGCTGCTGTTCATGCGTGCCAATGTGCATGGCACCTATCTCGACATTCTGCCGTCCTACCTGGTCATGGGCCTGGGCATGTCGCTCATCTTCGCTCCGATGACGACTGCAGTACTCAACAGCGTCGAGGCCGGCAAGAGCGGCGTCGCGTCAGCCGTCAACGGTGCAATCCGCGAGATCGGCAACGCGTTCGGTGTCGCGCTGCTCGGTACGGTCATGAACCGCGCCTACCAGAACTACTTCAGCAGCGATGCCCAGGTGCGTGCGCTGCGTGACAGCCCGGACGGCGGCCCGCTGAAGCCGGTTCTGGATATCCTCGGCGCGGGCATGAGCTACGGAGGGCGGGTGATCCAGGATCAGACGCTCTTTCCGGGCGTCCCGGCTGACGTCACCTCGATGCTGCGTGAGGTGTCCAGCAACGCCTTCATGGTCGGGATGGATCGCGCGATCGTCGTCTCGGTGGCGGTCATCATGGTCGCGGCAGTCGTTGCCTGGAAGCTGATCAACGACGAAGTCGTTGCGGCGCACCCGGTCAGCGAGCACGCGGCATTCCCGGTCGAGGTCGAAGCCATTCCGGTTCCGGACAGCGGCGACTGACCTCACGATCAATCAGCCCCACACGCAACGAGGCGAGCCACTGCGGCTCGCCTCGTTTGCTATCTTGACGATCCGTCCCTGCGCAGGCACCCTCACTGCGAGTGAGGCCGGGCAGGGGAGCCCGACACAGAGGTAAGGGGAGTGTTGCCGGTGCGCATCTGCACGACGGTCGCTGAAGTGCGTGAGGCGCGACGAGCGCTGCCAGACCCGCTCGGGCTGGTGCCGACAATGGGCGCGCTGCACGACGGCCATCTCGCGCTCGTACGCCGAGCACGCGACGAGAACGCGTCCGTCGCCGTCTCGATCTTCGTCAATCCAACCCAGTTCACCTCGGCCGACGACTTTGGTCGCTACCCGCGCGATACTCAACGCGACATAACGTTGCTGGCCAACGAGGGCGTCGATCTGGTCTTTCTGCCGCGGGTTGAGGCGGTCTATCCGACAGGACATTCCACGTCGGTCGATGTCGGCCCAATCGCCCGCGCATTCGAGGGTGCCGCGCGTCCCGGTCATTTCACCGGCGTCGCAACGGTCGTCACGATGCTGCTCAACATCGTCCAGCCGCAGACCGCGTATTTCGGTCAGAAGGACGCCCAGCAGTTGGCGGTCGTCCGCCGCCTGGTCACTGATCTGGCGCTGCCAGTCGAGATCGTGCCGGTGCCGACCGTGCGCGATAGCGACGGCGTGGCGCTGAGCAGCCGCAACGTGCTGCTATCGCCATCTGCGCGATCGGCAGCCGCCGCCATCCCGCAGGCGCTGGCTGACGTGCGCGCTGCCTGGGAGTCCGGCCAGCGGGACGCCGCACGGCTGCGCGAAGCGTTGCACCGTCGTCTGGGCTCAGAGCCTGCGATCACCATCGACTACGCCACGCTGGTGGATCCCGCATCGTTCGCCGAGTGCGACGGGACAATCGATGGGGACGCGCTTGTCATCGTCGCCGTCATCGCCGGCGGCGTCCGCCTGATCGACAACTGGCTCCTTCCCTATGCCATCCTGTGGACATAATACTGCCAGCAGCTCGTTGCAAGTATTCAGGAACAACCGAATTACGCGACAATGGGCGCGACTGATCGTCGGCAGCGATCAACTGAACTGGAAGGGGATGTGGAATGAGCCATGAGACAACGGATGTCGTCATCATCGGTGGCGGCGTCAATGGCAGCTCGACCGCGTACCACCTGGCGCGTGCGGGCAAATCGGTGACAGTCGTCGACCGCTGGGAACCGGCCACTGAGCCGGCCGCCTCGTGGGCCAGCGCCGGCGGCGTTCGCCGCCAGGGCCGCCACCAGGCCGAGGCCGCACTCGCGACCGAAGCGATCGACCGCTGGCGCACGCTGGAGGAAGAGCTCGGCGCAGACGTCCGCTACCGTCGCGAGGGCAACCTCCGCGTCGCTGAGACGGACGATGAGGCTGAGACGATCCGGCAGTTCGTCGAGACTCAGCACGCCAATGGCTTCACCGATGTGCGCCTCGTCGATGCAAAGGAAGCGCGCGAGATCGTGCCGGTGGTCAACGACCGCGTCGTCGCCGGCAGCTACTCGCCGGAAGATGGCCACGCCGACCCGGCAGCCACCACGCGCGCCTTCGCCGCCGCGGCACAGCGCCACGGTGCGACGTACCTGACCAACACAACCGCCACCGAGCTCATCGTCGAGAACAATCGCGTGGCCGGCGTGCGGACATCCGCTGGCGACATCCTGGCCGACGCGACTGTTGTCGCCGCCGGCGCCTGGAGCGATGCGCTGCTGGCACCACTAGGTATCGTGCTGCCGGTGCGCATGCACGCGCTGCAGATGGTGCTGTCCACTCCGACGACGCCCGGGCTGGTCAAGCCGGTCATGGGCGGCATCAGCTACCGCCTGTCGCTCAAGCAGCTGCCGTCCGGCGAGTTCCTGCTCGGCGGTGGCTGGCCCGGCCAGCCCTCGACCGATCGCCTCAGCTACGAGCGCATCGACGAGAGCGTCGCGGGCAACTGGTCACACGGCGCACGCCTGATCCCGCTGCTGAATGAGCTTGACATAGCGCGCAGCTGGTGTGGCCTTGAAGCCATCAGCATCGACGAGATCCCGTATGTCGGTCGCTATTCCGGATTCGACGCGCTCTTCATCGCCGCCGGCTTCTCCGGCCACGGCTTCGC
>JBDHWD010000080.1:0-14474 GCA_039810005.1 Thermomicrobiales bacterium
TAATCCTCACCCAGTGCGAGACGTAGCACGACGGCGCGATCAACAACGACTTCTACCGAGCACACGAAAGGGAGGTCATAACCGAGCAGGGCGAACAAGCACCAGCGTAGTGAGCGGGAACCATGAGTTGGGATGGAATGTGAAGGAGAGACTTGAGAACATGCGTAATCCACTGGAAGCACTCAGCGAGCTACAGTCGCCGATTAAGCGCCGCACGATCCTGCGCTTCGGCGTTGCCGGCATCGGCGCGGCCTTCGCCGCCCCATTAATCGCCGCCTGCGGTGGCGATGACGACGAAGAGAGCACAAGCCCGACCGCCACCACCGCCTCAACCGAGTCCGGCTCCACGCCCGAGACCGACGCCACCGCGCCGGCCGGCGACAGCGAGGCCACTGAGGCGACTGGCGAGAGCGAAGCAACCGAATCGACCGGCGAAAGCTCCGGCGAGGAAGTCGATCGCTCGAAGGTTGGCGGACGCCTCATCTGGGGACGTTCCGGCGACTCCGATACGCTCGACCCGCACCACACAACCGCCTCGATCTCGTGGCAGGTTTTCTCGCAGATCTACGACACCCTCATCGGCCGCAACATGAACCTCGAGTTCGAGCCCGTCATTGCCGAGAGCTACGAGGCCGCGGAAGACGGCCTGAGCTACACGTTCAAGCTCCGTGAGGGTATCAACTTCCACGACGGCACGCCGGTCAATGCCGACGCAGTCAAGTTCACGTTCGACCGTGTGACCGATCCTGCGACCGCAGCGCCGAGCGCAAGCTGGCTGGAAATGCTCGATTCGACCGAAGTCATCGACGAGTACACCGTCACCCTGCACCTTAAGGGCGTCTTCTCACCGCTCCTCGGCAACATCTCCATCGCCTACTTCGGCATCATCTCGCCGGCTGCCGTCGAGAAGTATGGCGACGACTTCGGCATCAACCCGGTCGGTAGCGGCCCGTTCAAGTTCAAGGAGTGGGTCCAGGGCGAAACCATCACCCTCACCCGCAACGAGGATTACGTCAACGTCCGCTCGTACAACGACAACAAGGGCGCGCCGTACCTCGAAGAGCTTGTCTACCGCAACATCCCGGAGGAGCAGACCCAGGTCGCATCCTTCGAGACCGGCGAGATCAACTTCTTCGCCATGCCCGCTCAGCAGATCGAGCGCTTTGAGGGCCAGAGCGACTACACGCTGCTCAAGCCCGATCAGTCGACGTCGATCTCATTCATCGAGTTCTCGATTGTCGACAATGGTGGCACTCTGGAGTTCATGGCTCCGTTCGATGACCTCAAGGTGCGCCAGGCCGTGGCCCACGCCGTCGATGCCGACACCATCATCGACCGCATTCTGCAAGGCACAGCCGTTCGAAACTATGGCCTGATGCCGACCGGCAACTGGGGCTACACCCCGGACATTGAGGAGTTCGGCTACCACTACGACACCGACAAGGCCAATGCCCTGCTGGACGAAGCTGGCTGGGTCAAGAACGGCGACGTCCGCGAGAAGGACGGCAAGAAGCTCGAAGTCGTCTTCTGGACCTGGAACGCCACCACCCAGGAGCGCATTGCACAGGTCATTCAGGGCCAGCTGGCTGAGGTTGGCATCACCGCCAAGCTCGAGACGATGGAAGTCGCCACCGTCCTGGCCCGTCTCGCCGAGAACGTTTCCCAGATGGACCTCATGGGCTGGGGCTGGTCAGAGTCCGATCTGCTCTTCATGATGACCGATGGCGAAGGCCAGCTCGGCCTCTATCAGCAGTACAGCCCCGAGTACAAGGACGCCGTCGTCGCCGGCCGCAGCACATCCGACATGGACGAACGCGCTGCCGCCTACCTGGAAGCGATGAAGATCGCGCTGGCCGATTGTGCCGCCGTCCCGCTGTGGAGCGCGGTGTCAACCTGGGGTGTCCGGAGCGCCGACCTTAAGGGCGTGAAGTTCGGGCCGCAGGGTGGCGTCACCTACATGGATGCCTACCAGGAGCTCTAGCAGTCTCATGACGTTGCCCGACCTGCTGTCAGGTCGGGCAACGCCTGTATGGAAGGCCACATGGTCAAGTTTCTTCTCGTCCGCCTGCTGGGAACGATTCCGGTGCTGATCGGCGTCAGCGTGCTTGTGTTCGCCATGGTTCGCCTCGTTCCGGGCGATCCGATCGACATGATGTTCACCAACCTGGCACCTCCTTCCCCCGAACAGCGCGAGCAAATTCGCAAGGATATGGGCCTCGACAAGCCGATCTACCTGCAATACACCTCCTTCGTCGGCAATGCACTGCGCGGCGACCTCGGCAAGTCGTATCGCACCAAGCGCCCGGTCTCCGAAGAGATTCGAAACCGACTACCGAACACGATCAAGCTCACAATCGCCAGTCTCGCGCTGTCAACGCTCATCGGCGTCGTCGCCGGGGTAATGGCAGCAACCTTCAAGAATACCTGGCTCGACTTCCTGAGCATGCTCGTCGCCATCGTCGGCGTCTCGATCCCCGGCTTCTGGCTGGGCTTGATGATCATGATGCTCTTCTCGGTGAAGTTAGGCTGGTTCCCCGTCGCGGGAGCAGACACCTGGAAACACCTCGTCTTACCCACGGTGACGCTCGGCGTCCTCGCCTCGGCCATCCTGGCGCGCATGACCCGCTCGGCGATGCTGGACGTTCTCAACCAGGACTATGTGCGCACTGCTCGGGCAAAGGGACTCGTCGAGTGGATCGTCGTCATGCGCCACGCCTTCCGCAATGCTCTGGTTCCGATCGTCACCATCCTCGGTCTTCAGATCGGTGGACTGCTGAGCGGTGCATTCATCATCGAGGCCGTTTTCGCCTACCCCGGCATTGGCATGCTCGCGGTGCAGGCGTTGGCGAACCGTGACTTTCCTCTGATCCAGGGAATTGTGCTCCTCGTCGCAGTCATTTACGTCGTCGTCAATCTCGTCGTCGACATGCTCTATAGCGTGCTCGACCCACGCGTTCGGCACGGCTAAGGTATGACAATGGGGAGGGAAGAGACACCAACCGTGACTGAAGTCCGTGAGTCGGTCGATCGCCCGACTGTCCAGAATACATCCCAACTGCGCGTATCGCGATCGCCCGGGCAGCTCGTCCTCATGAGACTCCTGCGATCGCGCCAGTCCGTCGTCGGCCTGACGATCGTCGCGCTGCTCATTCTTATGGCCCTGCTTGCGCCGATCATCGCACCGGCCAACCCGACTAAGCAGGATCTGATCAATCAGTTCATTGCGCCGGGCCGCGACCATCTGTTCGGCACCGATGAGTTCGGCCGCGACATCTTCAGCCGCATCATTTATGGTGCGCGCATCTCGCTACAGGTCGGCCTCATCGCCGTCGGCATCGCGATGGTCGTCGGCACCCTCATCGGGCTGATTGGCGGCTACTACGGCGGCTGGTTCGATATGGTCACCCAGCGCCTGATCGAGATCATGCTGGCATTCCCGGGACTCTTGCTCGCCCTCGCGATCATTGCTGTCCTCGGAAATGGCATCCAGAACGTCATGATCGCCGTCGGTGTCGGGTCCGTGCCATCCTATGCGCGACTCGTTCGCGCCCAGGTGATGGCCGCGAAAGAGAAAGACTACGTTGAGGCTGCCCGCGCCATCGGTGCGCGAGACGTGCGCCTCATCTCGAAGCACATCTTCCCGGAAGTGATCTCGTCGTTGATCGTCCTCTCGTCGCTCGGCATCGCCGGCGCGATCCTGTCCGCAGCAGCCCTCTCCTTTATCGGCCTCGGCGCGCAGCCGCCGACGCCCGAGTGGGGAGCCATGCTCAGCCAGGGCCGCGACTTCCTGCGCGATCAGTGGTGGATCACAACATTCCCTGGCATCTTCATCGCGTTCACGGTGCTGGGATTCAACTTGCTGGGCGACGGTCTGCGGGACGCCCTGGATCCGCAGGGCAATCGCTAGCCCTGCCCATAACAACGTGCGTTGATGGTTGCCACCGGCCTGCTCGGTGCCCGGCCGGTTGGCAGCACGCTCACGCCAATTTGTGATTGCGTGTGTAGCACAATAGAGAGGGACGCTATGACAGCGACCGAGTCACCTGAAAAGCAGCCGCTCGATACGTCGGCCTACACAGCGCTTGAGCCGCTGGCAAACGATCTTCTCAAGCACTGGAACGTCCCCGGCGTTGCCGTCGGCATCCTGCGCGACGGCCAGGTCGAAACCTTCGGCTTCGGCCTCGCTAACATCGAGACGCAGCAGGCAATGACTGCCGATCACCTGCTCCAGATCGGCTCGATCTCCAAGGTGTTCACTACCACGCTCGTCATGCTCCTCGTCGACGAAGGCAAGATCGACCTCGACGAGCCGGTCCGCACCTACCTGCCAGACCTTCAGCTCAAGGACGCCGACGCGCTCGCTACGATCACGATGCGCCACCTGGTGACACACACCAGCGGCCTGTTCGGTGACTTCTTCGAGGACTTCGGCGTCGGCGACGATGCGCTCTCCAAGGCGATTGCGCAGTACGGCACGCTCCGCCAGATCACCACTCCGGGCGAGATCTGGTCCTACTGCAACAGCGGCTTCAACCTCGCGGGCGCAATCATCGAGAAAATCCTTGACATGCCCTTCGAGCAGGCGATGCAGGAGAAAGTGTTCGCGCCGCTGGGCCTCGACCACTCATTCTTCTTCGCCGCGCAGGCGATCGTCTATCCGGTCGCCGTCGGCCATGTCGAGACGGAACCGGGCTCGGGCAAGATCGAAGTCGCCCGCGCCTATCAGCTCCCGCGCGCGGTCAATCCGGCCGGCGGCATCATCGCCACCGTCGCCGACCTGCTGGGCTTCGCCAAGTTCCACATCAACAACGGCAAGGTGGATGACGAGCAGATCCTCTCAGAGGAATCCGTCCGCGCCATGCAGGAAATCCAGACTTCAGCCGCTAACTTCGCGCAGTCGTGGGGCCTCGGCTGGGACATCAACGACCTCGATGGCGTGCGCGTCGTTGGTCATGGTGGCTCGACCAACGGCTTCCAGGCCCGCCTGTCCGTTGTCCCGTCAAAGGGCTACGCCATCGCCATCCTCACCGACGGTGATGACGGCTGGGCGGTCAACTCGGCGCTCAACGAGTGGGCCTTGCGCGAGCACTGCGGCCTCAGCGACGAGAAGCCGGCGCCAGTAGACCTGACGCCAGTGCACATTGCGAACATGGCCGGCACCTACGAGAGCCAGATGGCCGTGCTGACCCTCTCGCCGGACAACGGCTCGCTGCGCATCGATGCCCGCACGAAGGTCAACCCGCTCTCGCCGGAGGAGCGCGAGCTCCCGCCGAGCTGGGTCTGGCCAATCAGCGACTATGAGTGCATCTCCACCACCGGCCCAACCGCCGGCACGCGCACCGACTTCATCGCCGACGAAAACGGCCGCACGCGCTTCGTCCGCCTCGGCGGCCGCGTCTACGATCGCGTCGACGACTAACCCGACAGTCCCATAGTCGGCCATTAAAACACCCCGTCCCTATCCCTGGACGGGGTGTTTCGCATCTCTCTCGGGAATTCCGCGCTCCGGTATAACGCTATACAATAATGATGGCACCCACTTGCCCGCACCGATCGGAGAACAAACATGCGCGATGTCCTTGAATACATTCAGGAGTGGACTGCCGAGGGCGAAGAGGTTGCGCTCGCGACCGTCGTCGGCGCTGCCGGATCAACTCCGCGACCAATTGGTGCGAAGCTGGTTGTCACCCGCACGGGCCGTATGCAGGGCTCAGTTAGCGGCGGCTGCGTCGAAGGCGCTGTCGTCCAGACCGCGATGGAAGTCCTCGATTCCGGCACGCCGCAACTCGTCTCATTCGGCATCACCGATGAGATGGGCTGGGAGGTCGGCCTGTCCTGCGGTGGCGAGATCGACGTCTTCGTCGAGCGCATCGCGACAGGAGACTGACGATGCGTCCCGAAATCTACGCTGCGCTTTCGGAAGCAATCCAGTCCGACCAGACCGCCGTGCAGGCGACGGTCATCGCCGGCCCGGATGCTGGTTCCGAAATCCTGTTCCTGCCGCCCGAGCGCTGGGTCGGCTCACTCGGCAGCGCCGACACTGATGCTGTGCGCGAAAAGATCACCTCGATGGTCCGGGACGGCGGCACGACGCAGTTCGAGGATGGCGACAATCGCCTCTTCATCGAAGCACACACCCCGCCGCCGCATCTGGTGATCATCGGCGGCGTCCACATTGCCATCCCACTGGTGACGTTCGCGAA
Source organism: Thermomicrobiales bacterium (assembly GCA_039810005.1). GTDB lineage: Bacteria > Chloroflexota > Chloroflexia > Thermomicrobiales > CFX8 > JAMLIA01. The sequence continues at coordinate 6,204 of JBDHWD010000080.1, forward strand.
GGAGCTCGGCTTCCAGACGACCGTCATTGATGCCCGCGAGCAGTTCCTGACGAAAGAGCGCTTTTCGCACGCCGACCGGATGATTGACGCCTGGCCGGACGAGGGGCTGGCAATGCTCAATCTCCACCCCGGCGTGTCCGCCGTCTGCCTCGCCCACGATCCGAAGTTTGAGGACCCGGCCATCACGTCGCTGCTCGCCAGCAACGTCGGCTACATCGGCGCGATGGGCAGCCGCAAGACGAGCGCGGAGCGCCGCGAGCGCCTCAAGCTGGAAGGCTTCTCCGACGAGCAGCTCGATCGCATCTACGGGCCGGTCGGCATCAACATCGGCGCAAAGTCGCCGGCTGAGATTGCGCTGAGCATTCTGGCTGAGATCATTGCGGTCCGGCGCGGCAAGAGCCCCCGCGCAACGAACGTGCTGGCCGGAGCCAAATCCACCGCATGACGGTTGGTGAGATCGCTGTCATCGTGCTGGCGGCCGGAACGTCGTCGCGCCTCGGTCGGCCAAAACAAATGCTCCCTGTATCAAGCGTTCCGCTGCTGAGCCTGACGCTTGATATCGCGCGCAACTGGTCGCACGGTCCGCGCGTTCTCGTCCTCGGCGCACACGCCGAGGAGATTCGCTCAGCGGTCGATTCCGATGGCTTCGACGTCGCCATCAACCCCGACTTCGCGGCCGGTCAGTCGACCTCGCTGCGTACCGGTCTCGCCGCCCTGCCCGAAACGGTAAGCGGCGCAATCGTGTTGCTCGGCGACCAGCCGCTCGTCCCCCGACAACTGCTAACGGAGCTCGCTGCGCAATACAATCCGTCAACCGATATCGCCGTGAGGCCCCGCTACGCCGACGGCCCCGGCAACCCTATCCTGCTCAGTTGCGCGATCTTCGCCGAACTGATGGCCCTCACCGGCGATGTCGGCGCGCGCAATATCCTCCGCAAGCATCGCGATCGCATTCGCGAAATCGACTGGACCCGCTCCCCGGCCCCCCGCGATGTTGACACGGAGGACGATTACGCAGCATTACTGCTCGACTGGTCGTCGCTCGGCGCGCCCGATGTGCCCGCGTTCTGCCAGCGCTGCGGCTCACCCATGTCGTTGCAGGAGCGCCACGCCCGCTTGCGCCCGGTCTGCCCATCCTGCGGCTTCACCTGGTTCGCCGACCCGAAGCTTTCAGCGGTCGTCGTCGTCGAAGTCGGCGGCAAGATCGTCCTGCATCGCCGCGCGATGACGCCGGCTCGCGGCCTCTGGTCACTGCCCGGCGGATTCGTCGATCGCGGCGAAGACATCGAGAGCGCTGCCCGTCGCGAAGTCTGGGAAGAAACCGGCATCACGATCACCGAGCTGACTTCCCTGGGCATCGTCTCTGAGCGTGGCGAGGTCGTCGTCCTGGCCGCCTACCACGCCTCCGCGCCGGAGCAGGCACTCATCAAGTCCAGCGAGAGTCTCGACATCGGCGCATTCGATCCCGACGATCTGCCGCCGCTCGCGTTTCACCGCGACCGCCGGATCATCGATCTCTGGCGCGCCACGCGTTGACCGCGCCGTCCAACTCGGGGAAACTTCCAGACGAACCGGACAGTCGTGGTGGGTGCCTGAGCGCAGGGTAAAGGGGTTGCAGATGGCAGGGACGCCGGACGGGCAGTACGTAGGTCAATCGCTCCGTCGCGACGCGGATCGCATGCTCGTGACCGGCCGCGGGACGTTCGTTGACGACCTTCAGCCAGATGGTTGCCTGCACATCGCCTTCGTCCGCTCGCCCTATGCCCACGCCACCATCGAGTCGATTGACACAACTACCGCGCTGACCGCGCCCGGCGTCGTGACTGTTATCACCGGCGAAGACCTCTCCGACTGGCTCGACCCGCAGCCAATCCACGACCCGGCGTGGCTCCCCAATCGCCCGATGCTGCGCCACTCGCTAACCATCGACAAGGCGCGCTTTGCTGGAGACGCTGTCGCCGCTGTCGTCGCTGAATCAGCAGAAGCTGCCCACGACGCCGCCGAACTGGTGGATGTTGAGTATCGCGAGCTGCCGGTCGTCACCACTGCCACCGAAGCCATGCAGGACGACGCGCCGCGCATCTATGACGACTGGGACAGCAATGTCGCCTACCACATGCACGCCGGCAGCGGTGATGTCGATGCCGCCCTGGACGAAGCCCACTGGCGCGTTCCCCTGCGCCTCGTTGTCCCGCGCGTCGCATCGGTCTACGTCGAGCCAAAGGCGGTTCTCGCCGAGCCTGATCCGAAATCCGACCGCCTGACCATCCATGCATCGACCCAGACACCGCACGGTCTCCGATCGCAGATCGCCCAGGTGCTCGACATGCCCGAGCACGCCATCCGCGTCATCGCACCGGATGTCGGCGGAGCATTCGGCACCAAGGGTCGCCACGCCTCGGAATATCTACTGACTGCCGCCATCGCCCGCCGCCTTCAGCGACCAGTGAAGTGGGTCGAGCTCCGTAGCGAGTACTTCCGAATCGCCAACCAGAGCCGCGACCAGGTACAGGAGCTCGAAGCTGCGGTCGCCGCCGATGGCACGATCACCGGTCTGCGCGTCCGTGTCCTGGTCAACTGCGGCGCGTACAACGCCTCTACCCACGGCCAGCGCACCCTGATCATGTCCAGCGGCGCCTACCGCATCCCCAATCTCGTCACCGACGTTTACGGCGTCATGACCAACACCACACCGACCGGCCCCTACCGCGGAGCGGGACGCCCCGAGGCGGCGTACATGATCGAGCGCCTGATCGAAGAAATCGCCCGCGTTACCGGCATCAACGCGCTCGACCTCCGCCGTCGCAATTTCATCCCACCAGAAGCGTTCCCGTACCGCTCCGCGACCGGCGTGGTCTACGACAGCGGCGATTACGAGCGTGCGCTGGATATCGCTCTGCATCGCCTCGACTACGCCGCCGCGCGCCAGCATGTCGAGTCGCTCCGCGCCGCCGGAGAAGTCGCCGGCATCGGCGTCGCCGTCTTCGTCGAGCCGTCCGGAGGTGGCTGGGATAGCGCCGAGGTCAGCATCACGCCTGGCGGCGCAGTCACCGTCGCCGTCGGCGTGTCGCCCCACGGCCAGGGCACTGACATCAGCATCGTCCAGCTCGTCGCCGACGAGCTCGGCGTCCCACTCGACCAGATCACCATCGTCGCCAGCGATACCGACCGCACGCCGCAAGGCATCGGCACCTTCGGTTCGCGCAGCCTGACCCTCGGTGGCGCGGCAGCCATCGTCGCCAGCCGCAAGCTCACCAACAAGCTCCGCCAAATCGCCGCCGGGCTGCTCGAAGTGTCGCCCGATGACATCGTCCTGGAGCGCGGCGCTGCCCAGGTTGCCGGCTCTCCCGACCGCAGCATCCCATTCAATCGCCTCGCTGCCGCCGCCTACGCTCCGGATCGCCTGCCGCCCGGCATGGAGCCTGGCCTGGACGAGAACGCCTTCTACCGCGCCGAGGGCAATCAGTTCCCCTTCGGCGTACACATCGCCGTCGTGCGGATCGAGCCTGACACTGGCAAGCCGGAGGTCGTCCGCTTCATCGGCGTCGACGATTGCGGGGAAGTCATCAACCCGCTGATGGTTGAGGCGCAGGTCATCGGTGGCCTCGCGCAGGGCTTCGGCCAGGCGCTCTGGGAGGAGGTCGTCTTCGACGCCGACGGCCAGATCATCACTGGCTCACTGATGGACTACGCCGTCCCGCACGCCGACCAATTGCCCATGTTTGAGCTCGACCACACCGTCACCCCCAGCCCGGCCACCCCGCACGGCGTCAAAGGCGTCGGCGAGGCCGGCACCACTGGCGCTCCGCCAACCATCGCTAACGCCATCCTCGACGCACTCCGCCCATTCGGCGTCGAAACCCTCGACATGCCCCTCACATCCGAGAAGATCTGGCGCGCCATGCAATCTGGATCTGCAACCATGTAGTCAATGTACTGGTCGCGTCGTCGCCGTTATCCGGTTAAGCCGAACGGGCAGTCAACGCAAGCGGGTCGGGGCTTTCAACGCGGGAGCATCTCCTGTCCCTGTCGTATAGCCAGATAGGCAGCCTCCCTTTTGACCTTTTATCTCGAACCGCAGTGGGAGATCTCCCACCCGTTCGACGCAGTCAAACGCAGGGGAGATTTCACGGCTGCGGCCTCGAAAGACAGAAGAAATCGGATGCTGCCCCTTAGACAATCAGGCGTTGAAAGCCCACTCAACATGTCAGAGCCACGGTGATCGACTACTGAGTCCGCAGCCGAAGAGTCTCTTTAACTGTCTCTTGCTGTTGCCCCAATTGTACAAGCCGCCTCGAGTCCAATACATCGTGTCCGTTGCCTGAAGACTTGCGCCCTCTACGCGACTACAGTCGTCATCCGCTGTCGGCCGTCTGCAACGAGAGGAATCGCCATGCCTTCGAACCGTATCCAGAACCACGACGTCATCATCGTCGGCGCAGGACCAACCGGACTTATGCTCGCTGCCGAGCTCGCGATAGCGCGCATTGATGTCGTCATCATCGAGAAGCGCCCGACCCAGAATCTTCCCGAGACACGCGCCGGTGGCTTGCATGCCGAAACGCTCGCAATACTCGATCAACGTGGCGTCGTAGACCGCTTTCTCTCAGCTGGCAAGACCGGCCAGATAAGTGGCTTCGGCTGGTTCCCGCTCGACATCAGCGACTTCCCGATCCGCCACAACTACGGCCTGATCCTGCCTCAGGACGATATCGAGCGCATCCTCGCCGCCTGGGTCGAGGAGCTTGGCGTCCCAATCCACCGCAGCCGTGCCGTCGCTGGGTTCACACAAGACGACGCGGGCATCGACATCGCTCTCTCAAACGACACGACAGTTCACGCCACCTATCTCGTCGGTTGTGATGGCGGCCGCAGCCTGATTCGTAAGGCTGCCGGTATTGACTTTCCCGGCTGGGATGCATCGATTAGCAATTTGCTGGCTGAAGTCTATTTTGCTGAAGAGCCTGCATGGGGCTTGCGCCGCGATGCCCACGGTATCAGCGGCATAGGCAAACTGGAGAATGGCGCAGCCCGCGTCATGCTCACTGAGCGTGGCGTCGGACATACCACCGAACCCACCCTCCAGGTACTCAGCGATGCGCTCATCGCTGTCTATGGCACGGACTACGGCGTCCACAGCCCACGGTCCGTTTCGCGCTTCACCGACATGGCCCGGCAGGCAGCAACCTACCGCAATGGCCGCGTCCTTCTGGCCGGCGATGCCGCCCACGTCCATTACCCGACCGGCGGTCAGGGCCTCAATGCCGGAATGCAGGACGCCTTCAACCTCGGCTGGAAGCTCGCTCAGGTGGTTCGTGGAACGTCACCTGACACGCTGCTGGATACCTATCACGCCGAGCGACATCCAGTCGCCGCAGCGATCCTTCAAAACACGATGGCGCAAGTTGCGTTGCTCCGAACCGACGATCGCACTACCGCCCTCCGCGACATCCTGGCACGCATCATTGCTATGGACGAGCCGCGCCACATGCTCGGCGCGATGATCAGCGGGCTGGATGTTCACTACGACCTGGGAGACGGACATCCGCTCCTCGGCCGTCGCATGCCAGACCTCGACCTTTCTACCGCAACCGGTGAGCGGCGAATCGCGTCCCTGCTCCACGACGCACGACCTGTCCTGCTCAACCTCGGCGCGCCCGGCTGGCTCGACACCAGCCGCTGGTCAGGTCGCGTGCATCTCGTCGACGCGCGCTATAGCGGCGAATGGCAGCTTCCGGTCATCGGCAAAATCCCAGCTCCAACCGCCGTCCTCATCCGCCCCGACGGCTTCGTCGCCTGGGTCGGCGATAGGAGCACGGACGGCCTGACCGATGCGCTTACCACCTGGTTCGGTCATCCGGCGCCTGAACACAAGCATCAGTAACGACGGTGAGCTGTTTGATCCGCAGATCCAGCCACTCTCGACCATAGGCAGGTCTTGGCCGTCACACGACCAGCTGCGCGCCCGCTGTCATTCCGAGCCTCAACGAAAAATCTCCCCCGGTCGGCTACGAACCAACACGGGGGAGATTCCGCATGTCACTACCGAGTTCGGGGGAAAGCATGGCACGCCTGACACAAGCCCGCCAACGACACAGCCGAGGACCAGGCTCGCTACCGGTCGTCGTCCAGCGCGTCGATCTCTTCGCGCAACACCTTCACCTGCTGCCCGAGGTACAGCAGATAGCCCGCAATCGCAAGCCAGGTCACCGCGAACGCCGCAAACAGATACCCGAGATTATCGTCCATGACTTACTCCTCTGACCCGCCGGAAACATCGGCAGCGCGAACAAGATCCCGACGAGGCTCCGCAACCGGAGTTGCCAGGAGCGCTTCCATCTCGCGATCGGCCAGCCGGTCGCGAACACTTTCGATCCGACACTTCAGGATCAGCAGATAGATAAACAGCAGCGTAAATCCGGCGAAGCAGACCAGCAGCGTCCAAAGCATCTCGTTTGGCAGCTGCGTACCACTCGTGTTCAGCACAACCGGCTGCGGATGCAATGTCCGCCACCACTGCACCGAGAGGTGGATGATCGGTACGTCGACCGCGCCGATGATGCCGAGGATCGCCGCGAATCGCGCCCCGCGCTCTGCATCTCCTGCGTACGAGCGGATCATGAAGTAGGCAAGGTAGATGAACCAGAGGATCAGCGTTGTCGTCAGCCGGGCGTCCCACGTCCAGAACGTGTTCCAGATCGGTCGCCCCCACAACGACCCGGTGATCAGCACCAGCGTCGTGAAGACGAACCCGAGCTCAGCCCCCGCGCGCGCAAGCTGGTCCCAGCGGATATCGCGCTTCCAGAGGTAGCCGATGCTGCCGACGAAAATCACGCCGAACGCCAGATATGCCAGCCAGGCCATCGGCACATGGACGTAGAAAATCCGCTGCGCCTGACCCTGCACCGCGTCCATTGGCGCATAGACAAAGGCCATGAACAGGCCAATCGTCAGCGTCAGCACCGTAGTCGCCGCCAGCACTCGCATGCCGGTATCAGAACCTGCTGCACGCTGCCTGGTGGTGGCCGTTGCATTCATCATGGTGGATTATTCCTCGAGCACATGGTCGAAGACGACGTACGAAATCGCGACGAAGATTGCGTCAAACGCCGTCAGTAGATTAAACCACGGCCATGCTTCCGAGAGATTCCCTTCGAAAACGAGGGTCGTCGCCCGGACACAGCCGATCACAACCGGAATCGCCAGCGGGAAGAGCAGCAGCGGCATCAGAATCTCCCGCGAACGGCTACCTGCCGCCAGCGCCGAGAACAGCGTCCCCAGGCCGGAAAAGCCGAGCGCCCCGATAAACGCAATCGCGAACACCATCGGGCGCAACGCCGGCAAATCGTAGAGCGCCGCAAACACCGGTAGCGTCACAAGCTGGACGACCAGCACGAACAGCAGGTTCGAGATCAGCTTGCCGAGGAAGATCGAGCCGCCATCAACCGGGCAGAGCGTCAGGCCCTCCAGCGTCCCGCGGTCGCGCTCGACTGCGATAGACCGTCCCAGCCCGAGCATTCCGGCGAACAGGTAGGCGATCCACAGCCCGCCCGATCCGCTGGCCTCTTTGCCCGCGCCTGTCAGATCGAACGCGAAGTTCAGCGTCACGATCGTGATTAGCGCAAACACCAGCATCGCGCCGAGGAACTCGCGCCCGCGTGCCTCGACCACCAGGTCCTTCCAGACCAGCATTCTGACGCGCTGCATCGCTCAGCTGACCTCCCCGAGTGCCAGCCCACGGATCGCCAGATCGATCTCGCCGTGCGTCAACGACGCTCGCGACGCATCGACAGTGATCGCCCCATTCGCCACAACCACCACCCGCGTCGCCAGCCGCAGCGCCAACTCAATCGCGTGCGTTGTCAGCACCACGCTGCCACCGTCAGCGACCTGCTCCTGCACGATCCGCTCAAGCACCTCGCGCCCTGCGGCATCCAGACCGGTATCCGGCTCATCCAGTAGCAGCACGTCCGGCCCGTGGATCACGGCACGCGCCAGGTTCAGGCGCTGCAGCAGCCCGCGCGACAAGGTGCTTGCCGGGCTATCCTGCCGATCGCCCAATCCGACGCGCTCCAGCGTCGTGACCACGCGCTCGTTCAGCCGATCCAGCTTGAACATCGTCCCGAAGAAGCGCAGATTCTCACTGCAGGTCAGCTCCGGATAGAGCCAGGGCTGGTGCGCCACGACGCCGAGGCGCTCGCGCGTCGCCTCGCGCTCGCCCCACGCCTCCAGCCCGAACGCCAGCACTTCGCCCCGCGTCGGGCGACTGAG
>JBDHWD010000081.1:0-14400 GCA_039810005.1 Thermomicrobiales bacterium
GCAGGTCGGCGTGACGACGCATCGCTAGCGGACTACCAGCCCGGCGTCGGCTCCGGCGCGGCTCGGCGCGGCTCTTCCTTCGCTGAGCCGGAGCGTTCCGGATCGTCGTTCAGATAGTAGGTCATCGACTGCATCGCGCCGGTCGGGTCGATCTCGCGCACCCAGACGGTCTCCGGCACCCGCAAAATGACAGGTGCGTAGTTGAGGATCGCGCGGACGCCGCCCTCAATCAGGGCGTCGGCGGCTTCCTGGCCTGCCGCTGCCGGCACGGCGATGATGCCCATGCGGATGTTCTTCTCGCGGACGACGTGCGTAATCTCGTCGGCATGCTGGACGAGGACGCCGTCTTCGGAGCGACGACCGATTCGTTCTGGATTGCGATCGAAGATCGCGGCGATTTCGAATGTCTTTGCGCCGAATCCGCGATAGGCAGCGATGGCCCGACCGAGGTTGCCGAAGCCGACGAGCGCAACATCCCAGTGCCGATCAAGCTGGAGAATGTGCTCGATCTCCGCGACCAGCGTCGCGACGTCGTAGCCCTTGCCCTGCTTCCCGAACTTGCCGAAGTAGGAGAGATCGCGCCGGATCTGCGCCGCCGTGACGCCGATCTCTTCCGCCAGCTCATCAGACGACACTGTCGCGGTTCCGCTGTCGGCGATCAGCTTGAGGGTCCGGACGTAGATCGGTAGTCGCCGGATGACAATATCGGGTATCGCATGCTCGGCCCGTTGGCCGCGCCCTGCATGTTCCATGAACTGCCCTGTTGCTTGCCGCGCGGCGGTTCTGGTTTACCGTCGCGCTACCAACCCCTCACCCCGAGGTGTCTGCCGCTTTGCGGCACGACGACCGCTGTCGCATGCGATCGTCGGCAGAGAATCTGTACCCGCAGCGTGCTCAGGTGCCGAGCGGGGAGTACCGAATGCTACATCGTGGAGAATTGCACAATCAACGTTGGGCTTCACCGGGGCGGCGCAGGGCCTCGATTTCCGCGTCAAAGCGGGCAATCAGCGCCGCGCGTTCATCGTCCGGCAGGAAGGCCGCTTCGGCTGCGCGACGTGAGATCGCGACGAGCTCGTCGATGGTGAAACCGGCGTGCGTGGCGAGCGCCTCGTACTCGCCGGGCAGTGTGGCGTCGAACATCGGCGGATCGTCGGTGTTGACCGTCACCGGCACGCCCGCGTCGCAGAGTGCGCGAATCGGATGCTCACCGTAGCTGGTCGAAACACCCAGGCAGATGTTGCTGGTTGGTGATACCTCCAGAACAGTGCCGGTTTCGGCGAGATGCTTCACGAGATCCGGATCCTGCACGCTGGTCACACCGTGGCCAATGCGCTCTGCGCCGCTATTCAGCGCGTCCCAGACACTCTCCGGCCCGACCGTCTCGCCCGCGTGCAGACTGATGCGTGCGCCACGCTCGCGGGCGAACGTGATAGCAGCTGCGTGTGGCGCAGCCGGATAGCCGATCTCTGTGCCGCCGAGGCCGAGGCCGACGAGCCCGTTGCCGAGATTATCGACGCACCACTCCGCGATCGCCTGAACCTCCTCCGGTGTGCGGACGCGCACGGCGTCAACAATGAACTGCATCCGAACGCCGAAGTCCGTCCACACCTGTCGGGCGGCGGCCTCGCAGCCGGCCAGCACGATGTCGGGCAGCGCGCGAGTGCGCGGCTTCAGTGGTGAGGTTGGTGAGATCGTTACTTCAAGGTAGTGGACATTCTGCGCCCTGGCCGTTTCGCCCAGCTCCCAGGCGACGCGCTCGTAGTCTTCAGCGGTTTGCAGGCTGTCGCAGGCGGCCATGAACAGCTCAATGAAGTGGTTGAAGTCGCGGAACCTGTACCATTCGCGGGCGCTCTCGGCGTCGTTGAATGGATACTCGACGCCGTGGCGTCGACCGAGGTCAACGAGCGTTTCCGGACGGACTGAGCCTTCCAGGTGGACATGTAGCTCAGCCTTCGGCATGCGGGCGAGGAAGGTTCGGTCGGCGTCCGAGAGGGCAGGTAGCTGGTTGATCATCGGCTCCGGTTTCTGGTGAGCGGGCATTTCGCAGGTCGCGATTGTAGCAGCCTGCGCGGTCGCGCCGATTCCCGGATCGGGCGATAATGCTGTCACGATATTCGCTGCCGCAGCGCGGTGTTGTAAGGACGTCAGACGAGGAGTTCGCAGGCATGGCAAGTTGGGTTGAGACCGCCGGATTCATCGCCAGTAGTCCCGTCCGCGTGAGCGTGATGATCGCGCTGGCGCAGACCGAACGGGCGCTCGATGAGATTACGCTGGCTCAAACCGGCGGCCTGCTACATCAGCGCATTACAGGTCAGCCGGTTGAGACGGCGATTGTCATCTCGCAGATCAGCGAGTTGGCCAAGCACGGCGCGATCGAGCGCGACGATAGCGGCTTCCGCTGGGCGCTCACGGCTCTCGGCACCCTCGTCAGTCGCCAGTGGGCGGTCGCCGGCCGCGAGCCGGAGGGCGAGGATCCGCTCAATACCGACCAGATCCGCGCCTGGCGCAACAGCCTCGTCGCCCAGCTTGAGGCGGACGCGGCACTGGCCGACGAGGCGGACATCTCCGTTGAAGAGCTGCTGGCAGGGCAGTCGTCGATGCTGGCCGAGCTGCGCGTGCTGAACCGCGTGCTGGGCGAGAACGAGCTGCCCGACTGGATTGCGGCGCTGGCGCAATAACAACGAGAGGTAACGCAGTGGCGATCTACGATGACCTGGGGGTTCGGCGGGTTCTCAATGCCGACGCGCGACTGACCCGGCTCGGTGGATCGCTCATGCCCGAGGCTGTGCGCCGCGCGATGGACGACGCCGCGCACAGCTATGTCGATCTCGACGAGCTGCACGACGCCATCGGTCAGCGGCTGGCTGACCTGACTCGCAACGCCGCCGCCTGTGTCACGACCGGCGCCGCAGCCGGGCTGACTCTGGCCTCTCTCGCCTGCATGACCGGCAACGATCCGGATGCCATCGCGCGCCTGCCGGAGCGTATCGGGCTGCGTTCCTCGATCGTCTACCAACGGCCGCACCGAATCGGCTACCTTGCGGCTGTCGCTCTCTCCGGCGCGCGTCTCGTCGAAATCGGCGTCGAGCCTGACGTGCATCCGGCTGAGCTGGAGGCGGCGATTGATGACGAGACGGCCGCCGTCCTGTATGTGGCCGGATCACACCTCAGCGAAGGCGCGCTTCCTTTAGAGGACGTCGTCGAGATCGCGCACGCGCGTGGCGTGCCGGTGATCGTCGATGCGGCGGCCCAGTTGCCGCCGGTCTCGAACTTCTGGCGCTTCACTCGCGACCTCGGCGCGGACCTGGCCATCTTCAGCGGTGGCAAGGATCTGCGCGGCCCGCAGGCCAGCGGCCTCGTCGTTGGGCGTCCCGACCTCATCCAGGCCATCCGCCGGAATGGGTCGCCGAATCCGCGCCTGGCGCGCGGCATGAAGGTCGGCAAGGAGGAGATGGCCGGACTCCTCGCCGCCGTCTCGGAGTATCTGGCGATGGACCATGAGGCGCGTCTGGCTGGATTTGAGGCGGACGTCGCGAATTGGATCGCCACGCTCTCTGACGCGCAAGGCATCGTCGCCGAGCGTGAGTTCCCCAACGAGGCCGGCCAGCCGATGCCGCGCTGTCGGCTCACTTTTACCGGCGCTGGAGCTACTGCGCGGCGCGATGCCGTCGTCGCGAAGCTGTGGGAAGGCGACCCGCGCGTCGCGGTCAAGGCGGTCGGCGACGATGCCATCTCCTTCACGCCGGACACGCTCGAACCGGGCGAAGCTGCGGTGGTTGGCGAGCGTATCCGGCTTGCGTGTCACGCAACTCTTGCTGAGTAGTTATCTCAAACCTATCACGAGAATCTGAACGGACACTCTCAGATTTCCGCATCTGGACGCGGAGCCTGCATTCGTTCGCGGTTGACTTCGCCCTCTCTCACAGTGTATTGTCTGGCTAACGCGAATGATCTCTTTCGCATGTTGACAATCTTTGTCAACGAGTCACAGCCGAGGTCAGGCGTTGCGGCTCTACCGGCAGCCAGTCGGTGGCCGTTTGAGGCGTCGGGACGCGAAAGACGGGGGTTCGCGCAGTACGCCACCAGTTCGTATTGACGTAAATCGTCCGCCGAATCGTGCCAATCTGGCAGAGGCGGGCAGCGGTGGGAGAGTGGCGAGAGTGATGGAAGCTCCAACGAGACGATCCGGGGTCCTCGCGATCGTGGCGTTGATGATGGTCGGGTTACTGCTGGCGGCTTGCGGTTCGCCGGACGATTCGGCGGATACAGCGATCCCGGCCGGAGCGGCCGGAACACCAGACGCGCAAGTTGCAGCGGCAACCGCGACGCGCGAATCGACGCCCCGGCCGACGCCGACCCTTGCGCCGACGCAGACCGTCGTGCGGCCGGCGGCAACGCCAACAGCGATCCCCGAGCCGAAGCCGGGCATCGGTGACACGATTCAGACGGACGGCTGGGATCTGACGATCACCGGCTACGATCTGTTCAAGCGCGTTGGCGATAGCACAGCCGACGGCATGTTCCTCTATCTCCAGCTCACTATCAAGAACACTGCTGCCGAGGCACGTGCGTTCCCGTATGACGGACTGGTCGTTGTCGACATCCAGGGCGACTCGTACTTCCTGGCGACCGAGGCCACGCGCGAATCGCTCACCTACGACAAGGGCATCGACATGTCCGCGCCGCTGCAGCCGGGCGAGGAGCAGCAGGCCGCTGCGATCTTCGACACACCGGCAAACGCGACCGGCTTCACCCTGACAACGCCGTCACGCGTCTTCGAAATCCTGCTGCAGTACAAGCAGCCGAGTAAGTAGCAGCACCACGATTCACCGCCCCGTCCGGGTTGCCGGGCGGGGCGGTGTCTATTTCTGGCTGATTATCCGGATGCGCGCCAGCGCGCTGTGGTCTGCCTCCGGCAAGTCGAGCGCGAGAAGACGCCGCAGAACGCGTTCTAGCTCGCCAGCGACGGATTCCGCCCGGCGGTCCAGGCTGCTCGTCTCGGCGTCGGCGAAGGCATCGGCGATCGCCACGAGCAGCGCCCAGGCATAGCCGGGTCGCAGCTCGTTCATCGCAATGGCGAGGATCTGCGCGGATTGGTCGGCGTCGAGGGTGTGCAGGGCCGTCAGGCCGAGGATGACCTGGCAGCCGATCTCGGCCGGCACGCGGTCGATCAGCAGCTGCAACACGTCGGCCTGAGCGCCCTCGATGAGCGCCCAATCGACGGTCGTATGGCGTTGGAACGCCTGTTGATATGCAACCAGCGAGGCATCCGCACGTGCCGGCCATTCATCGAGTGGCCCATCTCCTGCGAACAACCAGTCTGAATCACAGCTGTCCGGCGCGTCCTGCACTGCACCACCTGTCCTATTGGACTGTACGAACGAACATAAGGTTCCGACCGTTTCACCGATGTCCGCCGCTCAGCCGAACGATAACCTGAGAGCATGGTACGACGGTGTACCGACGCGATGAAGCGCCAGCAGGCGACAATGATGTCGCCAGATCACGAACGGATGGCACTCCGATGACGATGAACTTCCGCATTGCACGACACTACCTGGCCGTTGGGGACGAGCCAAGCATCGTCATCACCAAGTCAGCACCAGCGCCGGTGCTGCTGATCGACGCCGATGAGGATTGCCGGGAGGCGCTTGGGATGCTGATTGACGACATCCCCGGCGTTGGCCCCGTCCGGACCGCCGCTTCCGCAACCGACGCGCTGCCGATCGCCCGCGCCGAAAGCCCGGCGATTATCTACTTTGATGCGCCGCGAACACCGGATTCAGTTGATGTCGTCAAGGCGCTACGCGCCGCGTCGCCAGGCTCAGCAGTTGTGCTGCTCTGCCTTTATCCCGAACACCTGCAGCCTGGGATGGCGGCGGTCGTAGACCACTGCCTGCACAAGGACGTCAGCTACGCCGAGCTTGAATCGATCACGCTGCGCTTGCTGGCAGACGCGCGCCCCGCTCACGGCGGTGCGTGACAGCGGGGCGCGTTGCTGGTGCCTCAGGTTGTTATCAGGCCAGAGAGACTGTCTCCCGGACAGTGCCACCCTTTTCTGACTTGGCGGTGATCGTGACCTCGCCGGTGCCGCGGACGAGCCACTCCAGCAGCCGCTCGTTCTCGACCTTGCCGGCGCCGAAAGCGAACATCATGCCGCGGGCGGCGCTGCGGCCCTGCAGATGTCCGATGGCCTGCTTCTTCTTGCCGATGATTGGCTCAGCGCCCTCGATCTGAACCTCTACAGGCTTCGCGATTCCGGCGCGCTGGGCCATCTCGCTGCCGTACGACGGCAGGTAGCCCTCGTTGACGACGAGCGCGCGGATGACGAACGCATCGTCAGCGATCTTCTCAACCTCAACGTCCTGAATCGCGAGCTTCGGCGTCATCGCTGCCTGGCGGACTGAGAACGCAGCGTTGCGCTCGCACTCGTCCAGCAGGAACTCCGAGGGCGCGTTCTGGCGAACTTCCTTGAGCTTCCATCCGCCGATTTCGACCGTGCCGAGCTGTGGGTGCTCGAACTCGCTCCAGCGGACGAAGCACCGACCGCCGAGCTGCTCGTCGTTGAACTTCAGCAGCTTGAGCCCATCTTCCTCGGTCTGCTCGCGAACGACGCGCATGGGGTCCTTGGCTGGCTTCTCGATCCCGGCGCGGGATTGCAGGTCCCATAGCTCAGTGGCGAAAGAGAAGATGCCGAGATGGTCGTAGGTCCACTCAATGAAGCCGCCGGACGTGTTGCGACGACCGCGATCGTCCAGTTCCGGGAAGGCGTCGTAGACCGGCGTGCAGGGATAGCCAGTCAGGCGCTCGCCGATTTCGCCCATCTTCTGATAGGTCTCCATGTCGCGCGGCGGGATGGCGCTATCGCCGACGGCGCATGGGGAGCGCAGCAGGACGCCGCCCATCGTGTGGTAGTTCTGCAGGATGACGATGTTGCGATGCGACTCGACGAACTGCGCCACGGCGCGCGTTTCCGGCTCGGAGAGCGGGAAAGGGCCGCCGCCGCGCTGCAGCGTCGTCCAGTTGGATGGCCAGTTGCGGTTCTGGTCCAGTCCCCACTTCGGCCGCGCCAGCTTGACCGGCCCACGGACGTAGTCGTTCAGCAGTCCTTCGGTATAGAGCCGGTAGAAATCGCCGGTCAGCTCATCCGGCTGGCGCTTGACCATCAGGCGGTCGTCGTGCTCGGAAACGCGCCACTCGCCCTTGGGATCCTTGACGCGCATCTGCAGGATCAGGCCGTCGTTGTTGATGTCCTCAGGCGTCAGGCCATCGTCGGGATCGCCGCCCGGCCACTCGCGCACCGATGAGCGCAGCGTGTAGGGCGTCGTGAGATATAGCTCAGCGCCGTCCGGCTGGACGCGCGGCGCGATGTAGAACGTGCGCGTGTCGAGCAGCTCAGTAATGTCGGCGTCGTTGCCATAACCACTCAGCAGCATTTCGGCGGTGTACAGGGCGACATTGCAGCCAGTAACCTCGCCGGCGTGGATGTTGCCGTCGATGTACATAGCCGGCTTGTCGTCCGCCGCACCGGTCTCCTGGTTGGTGATCGTCACCAGCCAGATGTCGCGACCCTCGTGCGACTTGCCGATCGACTCCAGCGTCGCCAGCTTCGGGTATGACGCGACGAGACCCTGCAGCAGGCTCGTCAGTTCGTCAAATGTGTGGAAGCGCGAGACATCGATCTGGCGCTCACCCTGTTGTGCGGTCATCTGCCCCACCGTTTTCTTCATCGTGTCCGTCCGCATCGACCACCACCGCCGCGCGGCACCGACAGCGTAGCCCGTTTTGTGACGCTTGTCACGAGGTGCTGGCACGTGGGTTGCCGGGTTCGTAGCAGACTCGTGAAGGGTCAACGCACGCTGAAAGGAGGCGCTCATGAGCGCGAAGGTTCAGATGCACGGTGACTACGAGCTGTTTGAGACGACGAAAGGCAACCGCATTCTCGTGCTGAATGGCGATGACTGGTTTGCCTGGGTTGAAGGGCAGCAGAGTCCGCTGCTGGTCAAATCCGACAGCGATCACAAGAAGCAGAAGACCGTCTCAAAGGGCGAGTTCTACCTGATTGATTTCAAGGACGACCCGGATTTCCGCGACCAGCCGCACCTGTTCCTTGAGGATGGCAAGCACTTCCGGGACGTGATCCTGCCGAACGGGTTGCCGACCAACCGCGACACGCAGAAGCGCCTGGTCGATAGCGATGAGACGATCACGAAGAAGAAGCTCGAGCCCTACATTTAGGGCGAGACACAGGACGATGCGTCAGCGGGCACCCGAGTCGATGGCGGCTCAGATGCTTGTCGTTTGGAGCGGTTCGGCACTGACGCTGAAGCGGTATGCTGTCTCAAATCCTGTATTAGCACAGAGATGTCCATGCGTCCTGATTCGTGAGCTCGATGGAACGGAGCGCCAGCGTGTCGACCTCGTTCCCGGTTCTCACACCCCGACCGGCCAGACCCGGGTTGGCGCTGGCGGCGATCTCCATTGCGCTGCTCCTGGCGATGACAACGTGGTTCTCGGCGACAGCGGTCTTGCCGCAATTGCGAACCGAATGGGGCGTGTCGGACCTGACCGGCTCGCTGCTGACGATCGCTGTCCAACTTGGTTTCGTCGCTGGCTCACTCATCGCCGCTGCCTGCAACCTGCCGGACATCGTGCCGCCACGACGACTGATGTTATATGGAGCAGGCATCGCAGCCGCGGCCAATGCCGTTCTGCTGCTGGCAGATGGTCCGGCGTTGGCCGTGCCGCTCCGCTTTGTCACCGGCATCGGTCTGGCGGGCGTCTACCCACCGGCGCTCAAGGCGCTGGCGACCTGGTATCGATCCGGCCGTGGCGCGGCGCTCGGCGCGATTACCGCCGCAGTCACCCTCGGGTCGGCGACACCGCATCTCATCAATGGGATCGGTGGGGTTGATTGGCATCTCGTGGTTGCGCTGACCTCGGCGCTGACACTCATCGGCGGTGTGCTGGCCGCCCTCATCCCGGAAGGCCCGTATCCGTTCCCAAGGGGTGTCTTTGATCCGCGACAGATCCGCGCGACGATCGCTAATCGCGGCGTCCGTCTGGCGTCACTCGGCTACTTTGGCCACATGTGGGAGCTTTACGCGATGTGGGCCTGGTTCTCGGCCTTCATCCTCGCCGTCCTCAACGAGCGCGGCTGGAGCGAGCCGGGGCGCTCGGCGTCGCTGATGACGTTTGCCGTCATCGGCGTCGGTGCAATCGGCTGTATCGTCGTCGGCCTGATCGCCGATCGCTGGCGGCGGCCGCTCATCATCAACTACTCGCTGGCGGTTTCCGGCGCGTGTGCGCTCATCATTGGGTTGCTCGTTCACGCGCCGGTCCCGCTCATCCTCGGTGTCGGTCTGGTCTGGGGCTTCGCCGTAGTGGCTGATTCGGCGCAATTCTCAACGTTGGTGACTGAGCACGCCGACCAGCGCTTTGTTGGCACGGCGCTGACACTCCAGCTCGCGGTCGGATTTGCGCTCACGGTGACAACGATCTGGCTGATCCCGTTCGCGCGTGACCTGGTCGGCTGGCGGTGGGCATTCGCGCTGCTGGGGGTTGGACCGGCGGTTGGTATCGCCGCGATGCTCCGGCTGAGCGCCGCGGACGAGCTGAAGAGCGCACGGCTAGAATCGTGACATGTGCTGAGAGATTCAACGTCCGCCGGTTTCACTTGCCGATCATGCCCGACGTATACAGGAGTTGGAGAGGGCGAAGGCCATGCTGTCGACACGATTGAATGCCCTGCTGGGCATCGACTATCCGGTGCTGAACGCGCCGATGAGCGGCACGGCTACTGCTGATCTCGCCGCGGCCGTGTCGCAGGCCGGGGGCTTCGGCATGCTGGGCGGCACGAGCGCCGGTGGGGCGGATTGGCTCCGCGAGCAGATCCACGCCGTGCGTGCAATGACCGACCGCCCGTTCGGCGTCGGGTTCATCTCCTCATTCCCGGGCGTCGATGATCTCGTGCAGGTCGCGCTTGATGAGCGCGTTGCTGCGATCAACCACTCCTTCGCTGACCCGACACCCTACGTCGAGCCCGCCCATGCGCGTGGCGTGCGCATCTTTGCGCAAGTTCAGACTGTCGCCCAGGCGACCCGCGCGGCGCAGGCTGGCGTCGATGTCGTTATCGCGCAGGGTACCGAGGCCGGCGGCCACACCGGTCAGGCCGGCTCACTGGCGCTCCTCCCGGCCGTCGTTGATGCCGTCGGAGACATCCCGGTCGTCGCAGCCGGTGGTATCGGCGATGGCCGCGGCCTGGCTGCTGTGTTGCTGCTAGGCGCGACCGGCTGCTGGCTGGGGACGCGCTTCGTTGCCAGCAAGGAGTGGGCTGGCGGCGAGCGCGAGCAGCAGGCGGTGCTGGCTGCCAGCGCCGATGACACCGTGCGGACGAACGTCTATGACCAGGTGCGTGGTGCGACATTCCCCGAGGGCATCGCCGACCGCGTCCTGCGCAACCCCTTCAACACCACCTGGGATGGTCGGACAGATGAGATCGCCGCCCGGCGCTCGGACCTGCGTCGTGAGCTGGAAGCCGCTGGAGAGCGCAACGACCCGGACGTCGTCGATGTCAGCGCTGGTGTCGCGGTCGGTTTGATTACGACAGCCGAGCCGGCCGGTGATATCGTCCGTACCATCGTCGCCGATGCCGAGCGCATCATGCGCGAGCGCGTCGCAGAGCTGTTGAGCTGAACGGCGTCGCTCAGTAATAGCTAATCAGCGACTCCACCGACGGCGTCGTCCCAGACAGCAGGGCAGTTATTCCAGTCGGGTTCCGTCGATAGCTCGTTAGCGAAGGCGCGGGCGGGGTCGAGCTCGACTGCGGTCGCAAGGTGCGAGGCCGCATCGTCGCAGCGTCCCTGATGGGCGGCCAGCAGTGCCAGGTGCGCCTCGGCGAGGGCGCGATCCGGTAGCGTCTGGTACAGCCGCGCAGCGCGGGTAAAGTCCACCTCGGCGGCATCCAGGTCGCCAAGCTGCATGGCGATGACGCCGCGCTGCAGCATTGGTCCGGCGCGGAAGCTCGGCTCCTCCGGCGCGCGCATCAGCGCAGTCAGCTCCTGCCGGACCTGACGCAGGCCATCGAGGTGGTTCGTCAGCGTGTTCTGCCCGATCGTTGCCTGATCGAGCGCCTGGCGGCTCGGCTGAAGCGTCACAACGCGCGCGTAGTCCTGCTCGGCTGCGGCGTAGCGGTGAAAACGCTGTGCTGCTCCGGCGTGGGCAAGGAACGCTCGTGCGCGCGCTTCACGATCGTCCTGCGCAGCCGCTGCGGCGCGATCAAATGCCGCCAGCGCCCTGAGCGGTTCGCGGCGCGAGACGTAGATGCTCCCCAGGTGCATCTGTGCTGTATAGGTGACGTGGTAGTCGGTTGTCTCGCTCGCGCCGTCGAGGAAGAGCGTGATCGCCTCGTCCTCCTGTCCGATGGCGGCGTGAATCGCGCCGAGATCAACCGCGACGCGCGCGGCGAGATCGCTGTCGCCAGCCTGCAATGCCAGTTGGCGGCCGAGCTCCAGGTCGGTAATCGCGCCGTCCAGGTCGCCGGTGGCCGAGCGCAGCGCGCCGCGCTGGACCAGCACCTGCCGCAGCACGGCCGGATCGTGGGCGGCTTCGGCGGCATCATCGATTGCGGCCAGCGCATCGGCGCGCCGGTCGAGCGATGAGAGCATCATCGCGCGCGTCAGGTGTCCGCGTGCACGCTCGTCCGGGTCGGTGGCCTCCTGTGCCGCTCGGGCGTAGTCATCCAGCGCCGCGTCGTTCAGGCCGAGCTCCTGCCGGGCGGCGGCCCGGCCACGCCAGGCGCGGGCGCGATCGTCCGGATCGGCGCAGAGATGCGCAGCGGCAGTGAACTCGTCAATCGCCAGCCCGACGAGGCCGGTTAGCGCCAACGTCGTGCCGATCTCCAGTCGAGCGCGGCCATGCAGGTCGCCGTCTGGCATCAGCGCGGCGGCCTCGCCGAGCGTATCGAGCGAGCGCTGCTGGTCGTCGCGTTCGCGCTCGACGATGCCGAGCAGCAGGAGCAGATCAAACTCGGTGCGCTCGTTGGCGCGCGCGTTGTCGACCAGCCCGCGGCGAAGGTCTTCGCGTGCGTCCTCCAGCCGACCGATCTCGCGCAGCGCGACCGCGCGGTTGTAGCGCGCGATGGCACGGTCTTCGCCATCTGGCAGCATGGCCAGTGCGCGATCGTAGGCGGCGATCGCCGCGTCATAGTCGCCTGCGAAGGCGGCACTGGTGCCGATCTGCAGCATGACACGGGCAGCCAACGCCGGTTCGGCAGTCGCAGCGACCTCGTGCAGCAGCGCGATCGACTCCTGCGCGCGCCCCGCCAGCCGCAGTGCCATTGCCAGATCGAGCGTCGCTTCGGAGATACGTTCCTGATCGGCTCCGAGGTCTATAAGCCGGCGATGGACATCCTCCAGCAAGTCGACAGCACGCAGGATGTCGCCGCTGTCACGCTCGATGCGCCCGAGTACCTGCTCGGCGGCAGCGCGTTCGGTCGGATCGGAGACGGTATCGAGCAACCGTTCGAGGTCGGCGCGCGCCATGTCTGTGTCGCCGAGCGCCTCAGCCACTTCGGCCCGCACCTGCAGCACGGCCGCCTGCTCCTCAGCAGAGGATGCCAACTGCAATGCGGCATCGAGATCAGGGAAGACGAGACCGGCGTCGTCGGTGACGAATCGCAGCCGCGCGCGCATCAGATGCAGTGCGTAGCGGCGTCCCTGATCGGTGCTCCTGTCCAGCTCCAGCTCGATGAGTCGGAATACTTCGGCGAGGTCGCCAGCGTTGAGCGCAGTGACGATGTCAGTAAACTCGCCTGTGCTCGACTCGTCCTCGGTCACTGCCCTGCCCCTCCTGCAATATAGACACCGGCAGCGCCGGTTGCGCTGAACACCGTTGAGCCATCGCCGGCCACCGCGTAGTTGATGTCGTTCGAGATCGCGACGATACCGGTCGAGTTCGATGCCGAGAGGCGTGCGGTGACGATTGTGCCCGGTGCGATGGCTTCGACGAACGGCAGATAGACAACGCCGACGCTGCCCGCCGGAATGAAGACCTCAATCGGGGCATCCAGCAGATCGACGCCGTAGATCGAGAGCAGCTCGACCTGCACTGTTGTGCTCGAGATCGAGTCGAGATTGCTGATGCTGATACCGGAGTTGTCAGACTTGCTCTTCTGCGGACTCTCGCGGAACAGCAGCGGAATAACAAGCTTCGTGTTGCGCGCGCCGGTCGTCGTGTAGGACAGCCCATCGCTCGTCTCGTACTTCACCTCATCGACCGACGAAATGATCGGCACGTTGCTGGTGATGTTTGCGCTGCCGACGAACCCGGCCTGACTGACATCCGACGGGGTGTAGATGTATTGCATCGCGCTCGGCGGCACCACAATCTGCGTGTCACCGATGTAGCCGCCGTCGGCTTCCATGTACTCGACTGTCACGGTCGCCGGTTGCGTCGATGGGTTCGCCAGCGTGATGCCGGTGTTCCAGCCGTTGTAGGCGTTGAACAGCAGCGGCGCTGCCGTGCGATAGCTGCCCTGCGCGAGGCTGCTGGTAGCGATTCCCACGTTCGTCATGGCCATGTTTGCCGATGGCTTGATGCGCCGGGCGATGACGCCGATGTCGCCGCTGCTGGTGAGTCGGGCAAATCCGATCCAGCCGACGCGGCTCAGTACCTGCTCAACGTTGAGCGTCCACGCTTCGCCGGCAGCCAGCGAGCGAGAGAACGTCATCTCCGCGCCGGCCTCACCGTTGGGGTTATCGAAGGCGTAGAGCTTGAGTGAAGTGGCGGCACTCGTCTCGCCGAGATTGGCGACGGTGATGAGCGTGTTCCAGCCGGTGTTCGTCTGGACGAGCGGCAGCACCCAGCCGGCATCTGCCCCCTGCCGCGAGGCGGCAACGTCGCTGCTCGTCAGCGCTGTGTAGCCGGTCACGACGTTCGCGCCATCTGACCACGGCGACGAGCTGGTTGGCGGCGAGAACTGCTTGAGGCTGGCGGCGATCTGGCAGGCAGCCTCAAGCCGCATCGGCGAGCCGGGCTTTGGCACGCCGAGCGATGAGGCAGCGATCGTTCGCGTCGATGCAGCATTCAGCGAGAGCTGTGCGGTCCGCGTCCAGCCGCCGCTCTGAACAACGAAGACGGAGAGCGCGCACGGCGTATCGCTGACGTTGTGGAATGCGACCACCGCCGACCACGACCCCAGCCCGCTGATCCCTTCATTGTTCGGCACCCAGGGGAAGTGGACGATGGCGGTATCCTGCGCGTTTGCAGCGGGCGGCAGCGCCCCAGCACCGAGCGTGAGAAGCAGAACGCTGATCAGGCCCAGCGTGCGGAAGTGTCTCCGCGTCATCTCGAATCTCCAGATCATCGGCCGGCTGGACAGGGCGGCAGCGCGACGCCGGC
>JBDHWD010000082.1:0-14286 GCA_039810005.1 Thermomicrobiales bacterium
AGCGCATCGCGCGCATGCTGCGCCAGGGTGGCGTCCTGCGGCTGCACGACCTCGTCTACTCCTTCGAGCCGTCCGAGGCTGAGGAGCGCTTCGAGAGCTGGCTAACCAACGCCCCGACCGACCCGGCCAAGGGCTTCACCCGCGAGGATCTGGAGCTGCACATCCGCACCGAAAGCAGCACTTACAGCTGGCTCCTCGAACCCCTGCTGGAACGCACCGGCTTCATCATCCGCCAGGTCGACTACCGCCCCTCCGGCACGTTCGCCGCGTATGTGTGCGTGAAGCGGTGAGGATCGCGGCATGCGGCAACAGAAGCGGGAGAGGGCCGCTCGCATCCACGCATGCGGCCCTCTCTCGCTGTCTCAGAGTCGCCCGAGGTGACTCTCCGGTGATCCAGCCCCGCTGGTCATCATTCCGGTCGACGGCGCGTGCAGCGCTAGCTGGCATCTGATGACTGGTACTTCACCTCGATCGTCCATTCAGCGCTCGCCACGCACGTTTGCGATATGGTGTTGCCCGCGCTTCCAATGGTCACTCGAGCAAGCGGGTCGCAGAGGATCGTCGGCTCGACACTGATGCGCTGCGGCCCGCTGACGTCCAGCGAGAAGTCGGGGACGTTCATCTGCACGTAGGTCAGCGGATAGTTGGACGCGCCTACCCAGACATTGTCACGACACAGGTTTTCATCTCCACCGCCATTGAATGATCCAGATGATTGATAAATGGCAAAGTAGCTGGCGTCACTCGGATAGAAGATTTCGGTCGTCACAATCCGCTCTCCGTCGTCCATCGCGATGATCGGTCCGTAGCGGGATCCGCTCGGCCACGAGCCGTCGTAGGTCGCCCGGCAATCGTGGGCAAAGTCTCCCCACACCTTCGACGAGGTATTGTCGAAGAACCACGTGCGGAACGACCCAGCTCCGCGCGCCGTGCCGACGACCGACTGCTGACCCGGGGCTCCGATGGCGCTGCCAGGGATGGTGAACGTGTACGTCACGGCTCCCTGACCGGTGAATCCTTCCTCCAGCGGCCCTGCCCCATCGGCGGCCGTGCGATGCAGAGCGATGTCGTACTGCACCCGCGCGGTGACCGCCCAGCCGGGTTGCTCGTGGCGGGCGACGTCCCAGCGCATCAACCCATACTTCGGCGTCAGGAACTGCGCGACGCTGCCGATCAGGTTCTGGTGGCGCGACTGGTAGAGCGCAACGCTGGTGATGACGCCGGAGTCGTAGACAACCATGCCGTCCTGGTTCGGTTCATCCTTCGGACGGAAGACGAGGGTGGCGATGCCGTCCTCGCCGGTCTTCTTGCAGGTCGCCTCACAGATGACCTGGCCGTGCTGCTCCAATCCGTCGGTGTCCCAGGTCATCGTGATGTCCTTGATCGGGCCCTGCTTGGGGAACTCGACGCCAAGAATCCAGCCGCACTTGATCAGCTGCTCGGGCAGCTCGTCGAGCATCTCGACCTGCATCCGGAAACGCAACTCCTTGCCGGCGTCGGTGGCATGTCCGGCTGGGCCGTAGTGTGTGCCCTGCCGCTCATCGAGCGCTGTGACGCGCACCGAGTAGGCCAGCATCGCCCCGTGCAGCGCGTCGATCGTGACTGACGCGCCGGCCGCGAAGCCGCCGACCTTGGCAATCAGTCCGAGTGCCCACTTGCCGACCGGCCACATCTCCTTGGCTGCGTTGCCGATGATCGACTCGCAACTCTCGCCCGGTACCGCCTTCAGCACTCCCTCGGCCTGCGCCAGCAGCGACGAGGCCCCCGCCATGACCGGTCCCTGCGCCGCGACTGTTGGCAGCAGGATATCGGTCAGGATCAGGAACGACTGCAGCGCGTCGAACGCCAGGTCACCGGCCGCCGTGTCGACGAACAGGTCGTAGGGCTTCGGCTGGGTCAAGCCGAGCTGGCGCACGATCAGCGGCAGGAGCGACGATGGCTCGGCGGGCGTCGCTGCCGACGCCTGCGCCCCCTCGATCAGCGTCTGCCGCAGCAGGTCCGGATTAACTGCCGCGCCACCGGCGAGAAGCGGCAGGCTTGTCAGTGCGCCGGCCAGCGCCTCGACACTCAGCTGCTCGCCGCGGCCAATCGCCTGGGCGAGCATGCGTGCCTCAATGTCGTAGAGGTAGAAGTCGCCCTCGCCGCGCTCGGCACCTCGCACCACCGGCGTGCCATCACCCATGTAAACGCCGATGTTCAGGGCGTCGAGGATCGGCAGCAGCGCCTGATAGCGCGCCTCGTCGTCGCCGGCTGCGACGATCGCCGCCACGAGCGCGTTTGCCTGCGGTGAGGGACCCGCCGGCACCTCGGCGTGCCGCCAGCGGAAGTAGTGCTGGCCGACGTTGCCCATCTCCACCTGCCACTCAGCCGGATTCTCGGGCGTATAGGTCAGGCAGCGGCGCTCGAAGCACTGCAGCAGTACGCTGCGCGGCGTCCCGGCCACCCGCACG
This sequence comes from Thermomicrobiales bacterium, assembly GCA_039810005.1. Classification (GTDB taxonomy): domain Bacteria; phylum Chloroflexota; class Chloroflexia; order Thermomicrobiales; family CFX8; genus JAMLIA01. The sequence goes on from JBDHWD010000082.1 coordinate 2,451, forward strand.
GTAGCCCAGTAGGCCTCGCTGATGGGGTAGCCGGTGGCATAGAAGGGGTTCTCGAACAGCGGCGCAGTCGTCATGCTGCCGTCCCAGACCGCTCCTCTGGAGTTCATGAACTCCCAGAATGGCGCGGCGATCGTATGCCCGGTCGCGGGGACATGGTGTGCCGCCACGACGTTGTAGGCACCCACGGCGGCGTTGTGCAACGTGCTGCCATCGCGCAGCAGCTCGGTCTGCAGCACCACGCCCTCGCTGGCTGCCGGCGCGCTGAGCAGGCCGGCGAAGGTGGCGTAGGTCGGGCCGTCCGTGTCATCGCCGTCACCGGCTACCGGCACTTCGGCCGCAGCCCGATCAACGAAGGCAGTGTCGCCGGTCTGCATTCGCCCGGTCACCAGCTCCATGACGAGCAGGCCGTTGGTGACATACCATGGCGACGACTGATCACCGTCTGGATGGGTGATTTCCATGCGGGATTTGTCGAAGTACTGCACGAGCCGGGTGCCGCCCGGCGACTCAGCGTACGTCTCCTGTAGCGCGCCGGTGTGTGCCTCCGGCCCCCACATCCAGGTACGCGCCACGCTCCCCTCGATGACCGGCTTATCCGTCCGCGCCCACGTGCGCTCGAACGGTGCCGCCTCGATCGGCGCGGCAGCGGCCGGCGGTGTCGCTGGATCGAACGTTGCGAACACGCCGCCAAGGATGGCGAGTGCCATCAGCAGCGACAGACTTTTACGCATTCTTCCCTCTCCGCGCCATCAGCCCCATGTGGGTTCGTTCACGGGCTATCGTGATCGCCAGCGTTCAGCATTCGCCGGCGATGGTGGTCGCCATTCCTCCGTTCAATAGTTCAACGACGCTTGCAGCCGATTCCTGGCCGCAAGCGTCGTTATTTGATCGTTCAAATGTTGGGGTTATCTGCGGCGAGCCATCTGGTGGGCTACGCCTTTTTCATTGTCGCATGAGTTGCGTTATCCAGCCCGCCCCGGCCCATACACCGCCTGCCCCGGTGTCGCGCCAGTATGCTCGCCGTTGTTCAGCACGCGGCCACCATTGACCCAGACGTCGCGGACGCCGGTTGAGAGCTGGTGCGGATCCTCGAAGGTCGCGTTGTCGATGACGGTGGTCGGGTCGAAGATAACGACGTCGGCCTGCATGCCCTCGCGCAACAGCCCGCGATCGCGCAGGCTCAGACGGTCGGCCACGGCCGAGGTCATCTTGCGCACGGCATCCTCCAGCGTCAGCACGCCGTCCTCGCGGACGTACTTGCCCAGCACGCGCGTGTAGGTGCCGTAGGAGCGCGGATGCGCCGGACCATGCTCGCGAGCGATCACCGGATCGAGGCCGGCGGCGTCGGTCGAGATCTTCATCCACGGCTGCTGGAGCTGACGCGGCAGATTCTCCTCGCTCATCATGAAGTAGATAGCGCTGATCCAGTGGTCGCCGTCCTCCAGCACCAGGTCCATCAGGCAGTCGGTCCAGTGCTGCCCGCGCGCCTCGGCGATCTCCGAGAGGCGCTTGCCGGAGTACTGCTGGTTTTGCGGCGCGGTCAGCTCGGTGACGAGCACGCCTTCGGGGCCGGCCAGCGTCGCTAGCGGCTCCCAGCCGCCGGTTGGCTCGACCAGTTCGTGGCGGATCTTCTCGCGGATCTCCGGATCTCGCAGGTTGTCGTGCAGCTTGCCATCGGCGGCCGCCCAGTTCGGCAGCGCCGAGGCCAGGCCAGTCCCGCCGGCGACGTAGGGGTACATGTCGGCGGTCACGTCCAGACCCTCGTCTCGGGCCGCATCGACCATCGCGATCGCCGTCGCCATCTTGTCCCAGTTGCGCTTCCCGCCGACCTTCAGGTGGTACAGCTCCAGTGCGCAGCCGGTCTGGCGCGGCAGGTCCAGCGTCTCCTCAAGCTCCTCCAGGAACTCGTCCGCCTCCGAGCGCATGTGCGTGACGTAGACGCCGCCATATTCGGCGATGATGCGGCACATCTCGTATAGCTCAGCGTCGGTCGCGTAGGAGCCCGGCGGGTAGATCAGCGCCGTCGCGACACCGAACGCGCCATCCTCCATCGCATCGCGGACGACCTGGCGGATCGCCTCCATCTCGTCGTCGGTCGGGTCGCCCATTGCCCAGCCCTTGACGTACTCGCGAACTGTTGCGCCGCCGATGAACGAGCCGAAGTTGACCGAAGCGCCGCGATTGCTGAGCCAGGCGAGCCAGTCGCCGAAGCGCGCCCAGGTACGGATCGTGTCGGTGATCTCCTGCGGTGCGCGGTCGTAGCCGCCGAGTGGATCGGTGATTCGCCCCCCGAACGGTGCCGGCGTCCAGCCCTCGCCCATGATCTCGGTCGTCACCCCCTGAGTGATCTTGGAGAGTGAACGCGGGTCGGACAGCAACGGAATGAGTGAGTGCGACTGGATGTCGATGAAGCCCGGACAGACAACGTGGCCGCTCGCGTCGACCACTTCAGTAGCGCTCGACGGATCGATCTGGCCGGCCGGCGCGACTGCGGCAACCGTCCCTCCGGAGATCGCGACATCTCCGTAGAACCACGGGTTGCCAGTACCGTCCACCACTTTGCCGCCGCGAATCAGCACGTCGTAAGTCGCCATCAATCCACTCCTTCTACCCATGCATCAACCGGCGACAGTGTAGCCGCGTTCGCTGGCGAGTGAAAGCGCTGCCACATAAAAGAGCGGGCTCCGGATCGTCTGTTCCGGAGCCCGCTGCTGCTATCTGTGTGAGGTGTGGTTAGTCGTCGCCGGTCGTATCGGTGCGGTTTTCGACATCGCCCCGCCAGGCCCCGGTCGACATATCCCGGCTCTCGATGAACTCCTTGAAGCGATCCAGGTCGCCCTGCACCCGGCGGTCGACCATGCCGAGCATATCGCCGACCTTCTCAACCATGCCGTCCGGCTCGAAATCCATCTGCACGGTTACGCGCGACATGTCGCCTTCAAGCTGGTGGAACGTCACAACGCCGTCGTTGCGCGCCCCTGAGGTGCTCTTCCAGGCCACACGGTGGTCGGGGTGCTGCTCGGTGATCTCGGCAGTCCACTCCTCAGCCTTGCCGGCGATTTTCGCCTTCCATGCAAGACGCGTATCGTCGAGTTGGCGAACCTCTTCGACACCCTCCATGAAGCGAGGGAATTCTTCGAACTGTGTCCACTGGTTATACGCAACCCTCACCGGGACGTTAATGTCGATCGACTTGGTAACCTGAGCCATGAATCCTCCATGTACGTGACGACAATGCGTTGTCAGTGCTATCGGGGTACGCAAGGGGTGGGCCACGGTCGGCATCGCGACCGGTTCAATCAGGTTTGCGGAGCCGATTCTGCGCCTTGGGGAGTTCGGAGGTCGGCCACGACAATGCGGCGCTCGTCGTACGCTCCAACCCCCCGATCAAAAGCTCCCGCGCAGGTAATCAGCACGAGTTCAGGCTGTTCAGTTGACCCGAAGACGAGATCGGTCGGTACCTCCGCCTCCGGATAGCTGACGGTTTCGCGGACGACATAGACAAGGTCGGTAGCTGATCCGCCGGACCGAATGACGATCTCATCGCCCGCAGCCAGCTCACCGAGGCGGTAGAAGACCGCCGGTCCGGCCTTCGAGTCCAGGTGTCCGGCCAGGATCGCTCGACCCGCTTCGCCGGGCGCTGGGCCAAAGCGGTACCAGCCAACGGCGTCGTAGCTGTCCGGATCTTCCATCTGTCCCTCAGGTGTTATGCCGATCGAGGCGATCTCAGCGTTGACACCGATGCGCTCGATCGAAATCGATTCCGGGGCGAACCGGGCGGTCGCGGCGCGACCGACGTCGCCGATGATCAACGGTTCTCGCGTTACGGTCTCATTCAACGTAGCCGTGGCGTCCGGAGTGGAGGTGGGCGCGGCGGTGGGGGAAGGCCGCCGCACCCGAGCGGAGGTTGCGGATGTTGTCGAACCATCTCCCGTGGAGTCGGTGGGAGGTGCTGTTCCCTCTGCCGACTCCACGGTCTGGGCGGGTGAGGAGGAAACGACGAGAGGCTGAGTGGTTGGTACGGCACGGCTGACTGCGAGGGTCATCGCGCAACTGCCGATAAGCAGGAGTGTCGCGAAGACCAGGATGAACGAGCGGCGACGAAGCTGCATCATGCCGTGCCTCAGATTCCGATTAGCGGCGTGCGACAGCACGGCGAGCGAACGCCACCGTACCGGTTGTCAGTGTCAGCGCTGCCAACGCGCCGAGTGCAAGCAGCCAGGCGCTCGTACCTGCCTGAGTAGCAGTCCCCCCGGCACCAGTCGCCGGCATCGACGGGTTCGCGCTCGTCGCGCTGCTCATCTCAGCCTTCGCATCGACCAGCGGCAAGGCGCTCAGGCTGCCGTCACCGGCCATGCCGACAGCGAAGACGGTGTAGGTCGTGCCATCTTCGGCCATGAAGCCGGAGATATCGAGCGCGCTCGTGTCGGTGCCGGTCGGGCGAACCTGCAGATCATAGGTTGCAGCGTCCACCGGCAGATAATCCGAGGCTTCACCGAAAGCAAGGTTCTCGATCAGGACTGGTCCGTTGGCCACAGCCACGTCAACGGCCGGGGCGTCGGGCGATGCATGGACGACGCGAACATGAGCCTTGCCCGCTGCCGGGGCGCTGTTGTCGTCAACGAGAACGAGCGGCTGAATGTTCGCGACCTCGCCGATGGCTGCGACGGTGTAATCCGTATTGGCTTCCAGCGTGACCGTCGCGTCGATCACCGCCTCAGTAGCGGGGGCGCCGGTCGGAGTTACCTGAATCTGATACTCGCCCGGAGCCAGTGGCACATAGTCAGTCGCTTCTTTGAAGGCGAGGTCGGAGATCGCGACTGAGCCGTTGACCCAGATATCCACGTTCGGTGCATCCGGTGAGGCATGGACGACACGCACCCGGGCGTCGCCATCGGCGGCGGAGACTGTCGCTGCTGGCACGATGGCCACCAGCAGCGCGAGACCCAGCAGGAGCGAGAGCTTGCGGAGGCTGAACCAGTGGAGTGTCATTACAGGTCCCTCAATCAATCAGTAATCGGAGACAGGTCCGCTCTACCGCCGCGCAACAGGTCGGCGCGGCGGCGCTTGGGGTACGTTCTGATGTGTCAGGAGATTCGGAGGCTGGATCGGTGCTCCAGCCGCAGGCTTAGAGGATTACATCTCGTTGCTGTGGCTCATGCTGCGGCTGAACAGCGACACCAGCCAGACGCCGGCCAGGCCAACGAGGACGTAGACAACGCTCGACAGGATGTTGGTTTCGCCGAACTCGTTGCCGGTTATGGCCGCGACGAGATCGAACTCGAACAGACCGACGAGTGCCCAGTTCAGGGCTCCAACGATAACCAGTGCCAGGGCCGCAAGATCGAGTGGCTTCAACATGTGGCGGTTCCTTTCTCATAGGGGCTCAACCCCGGTTCAATGCGATACAGTCCGCTTCTGGTGCACGGGTGAAATGACCTCGTTGCTACTTCACCCAGCGACCGATTGCACGACGATCCTTAGCGAGCCGAGCTGGTGCTGCGGGCGAACAGCGAGACAAGCCAGACGCCAGCCAACCCAACGAGGATGTAGACAATGCGCGAGAGGATGTTTGTCTCACCGAAATCATTGCCGGTAATGGTGGCAACGAGATCGAACTCGAACAGGCCGACGAGTGCCCAGTTCAGTGCGCCGACAATGACCAGCGCCAGGGCCGCAAGATCGATCGGCTTCAACATGTGACGGTTCCTTTCTGCGGTGGTCATCCCCCACCAGGTTTTCGAATGTGGCTCCCGGCACCGCGCCGGTTGCCAACCTCTGAGGAATACTATAATCTAAACCTGTAGTTGAAGTCAAGATATTGATTAAGACTGGATCGAAACCTGAACGACGGACGGAGTAGGGGAGCTATCGTGGCGAAAACAGTAGGGCCATCAATCGCAGGGCAGTCCGACGAACGTGCCTCCATCTCTATAGGAAGGATCGTCGAGTTACTGGCCGCGGATTATCCGGACGTGACACAGTCCAGCCTGCGCTTTCTTGAGCGGGAAGGGCTGCTCTCCCCAGCTCGCACCCCCGGCGGTCATCGTCTGTACACCCAAGCCGATGTCCAACGAGTGCGACAGATAAAGGAGTGGCAGGCGCAACGGCTGTCGCTCGAGGAGATTCGTGAGCGTCTGACTGAGCTCGATGCTGCCCAGGAGCCTCACGATTTTGCGATCGAGTTTCTTACCCACGCCCTGTCAGGTGATGTCCTGGCAGCCAGGCGAACAATCCTCGATGCGAGCGATCTCGGCATGTCGCTGGATGTGCTGTTCTACGAGATGCTCTGTCCGGCGCTGGTTGAGCTCGGGGACCGCTGGGAGCGTGGCGATGCGACAGTCTCACAGGAAAAGGAGGTGTCGGCGATCGCTAGCGAGCTGATCGCTGATCTGGCGCTCGGAGCGGTTTCTGCTTCTGTCGAGGTCCAGCCGGTGGTTGCTGGTTGTGTGGCAGGCGAGCGCCACGAACTCGGACTGCGAATGGTCAGCGGCCTGCTCGGCGCGCGCGGGATCGGCGTTCATTTCCTTGGCGCTGATGTCGCCGTCCCGTTCCTTCTCGACGCAGTTGCCATGCGCAGCGCACGTGCCGTCCTGCTTTCGGTGACGACTGATGAGCATCTGTCGGCTCTGCGCGAATCCTCCGTCGCGTTAGCAGCGCTCCCCAACCCTCCATGCGTCCTGGCCGGGGGGCAGGCAGTCGAGCGAAACCGCGACCTTGTCGTCTCGTGGGGTGTGATCCGCGCGGACTTCATGAACGTTGACGATCTGGCCGAGGACCTCCGCGCCCGCATCTGAGAGAGCGGCTGGATCTCTTGACATCCAGCCGCCTTTTGCTATTGTCTATTTCACCAGTTGGTTAATTAGCCGAACGGTTATCAAGATGATTGCAACCGACCAGCTCAGTCTCACGTTTGCCGCACTGGCCGATCCGACCCGTCGGGCGATCCTCGCCCGGTTGGCCCAGGGGGACGCGACTGTCACCGAGCTTGCCGAGCCGTTTGCCATGACCATGCCGGCTGTCTCCAAGCACCTGAAGGTACTAGAGCGCGCTGGTCTCATCTCTCGCGGCCGCGAGGCCCAATGGCGACCGTGTCGCATCGAGCCAATGGCGCTCGAAGGGGTCGATGACTGGCTGGCCGATTATCGCCAACTCTGGACGGAGCGCTTTGACCGGCTGGACGACTATCTCCGTGAGCTACAACGCAAGGAGGCTACGAGCTCGGACGCACCCAACCGTATTGACGTAGATGGTTAAGGAATCGTGCATGTCATCCAGAACCTACGGAGCAACCACCATCACCCTGCCGTCCGACACCGAGTTGCAGATGAGCCGCGAGTTCGACGCTCCGGCAGCGCTCGTCTTCGAGGCCTACACCACGCCGGAACATGTCAAGCGCTGGTGGGCTGCGCCCGATGTCGAGTGGCTCGCCTGCGAGATCGATCTGCGCGTTGGCGGCTCCTGGCGTTGGGCGTTCCGCGATGCAGATAACAACGAGGTCGCTTTCCGCGGCACCTACGAGGCGATCGATCGTCCGGCCCGCCTCGACCATACCGAGATCTTTGAGCCATTTCCCGACGAGGTATCGCATGTCATCGTCACGCTCGACGAGACGGATGGCAGGACGTTGTTCACCAGCGTGTCGCGCTACTCCTCCCGGGAGGTCCGGGATATGGTCGTCAGCACTGGCGCTGGCGAAGGCGCGGCCCAGGTGTTCGACCGCATGGCTGAGCTGCTGATCGAGATCGGCTAACCCATCCTTCCGCAGCGGCCTGTGAACGCATCGTCACGGGCCGCTCTGCCGCGTCTCATGCGCCATCCTGTCCGTAGCCCAGAAGGAGCGCGACGATCAGCAGCGCCCCGGCAGCGAGCGCCGTGGCAGTGCGGACAGTGTTCCAGTCCGTCCACTCGTTGACGTACCGCGCCCAGACCGCCGCACCGTCGGAGCTGCTCGCGTCGACAGCAGCCAGCGCGTCGTTGCGTGGAACGTTGAAGACGATCGTCACTCCCAGCGTCCCGATCAGATACAGCGCGCTGCCGGCGATAACCAGCAGATGCCCCGGCTGCCGCCAGTGCAGCAGCGACGACGTCCCGAGAATCACGCAGCCGACCGCCGTACCCATGAATGGCACCATAAACCAGGGGTTCAGCACGACGACATTGATCGACTGCATGGCAGCGATCCCGTTCGCTGGCGTGAGGCGGTCCAGCGCCCGCATGACAAATGATGAGAAGCCGAAGAAGATGCCGCCCACGAGTCCGCAGCCGAGAGCGGTCCCCAGCGTGCCGGCGAAACGCAGTTCATCGATCATCTAGCGCACCTCACTAGTCTGGACATCCCACGTACCGGCGTGCGCCGCGACTCGTGCGGCCACCCGCCGACCGGTCCTGCCGATAGTGGGCGCCCGTCCGTCGCGTGTGCTGCAGACGCCGTCGTCGGCGCTGATCCGCGTGTTCGAATTCATGCCTGTCCTCCTGCGTGACACATCGCGATCACCAACATTGCCCATTGTTTTGGCTAGCAGCTGGATGAACAATGCTCATTCGTCGCCCTGTCATGATCGAGCATCCAGAATCGCTGGACGCTCGGACTGATGAGTCCTACACTCGCGGACATGAATCAGCGCTGGAGGACAACGGACCCGCTGGGCGAAGCACTCTACTTCTTGCGCATGAGCGGCACGTTCTACTGCCGCTGCGAGTTCAGCGAGCCGTGGGGGCTGAGCCTGCCGGAGTTACCCGGCACGCTGATGTTCCACGTCGTCACGACCGGCCGCTGCTGGCTGGAGGTCGAGGGTCTGGAACCCTGCCTGCTGCAGCCCGGCGATCTGGCGCTGGTGCCGCACGGCGCAGGGCACACGATGGCGAGCGAGCCGGGCCGCCCCGGCCCCGGCCTCTTCGATCTGCCCCGTGAGGAACTGAGCGAGCGCTACGAAGTGCTGCGCCAGGATGGTGGCGGCGCGACGATGACGATGCTCTGCGGTGCGGTCGAGTTCGATCATCCTGCTGCTCGGCACCTCGTCTCGATGCTGCCCGGCGTCGTCTGCGTTGATGCCGCTGCTGCGCCGCAGGCGGAGTGGATCCGCAGCACGCTGCGCCTGATCGCCGCTGAGGCGAGCGAGTTGCGCCCGGGTGGCGAAACGATCGTGACGCGCCTGGCCGACGTGCTGGTGATCCAGGCGATCCGCTCGTGGATCGAGCACGATCCGGCTGCCCGGTATGGCTGGCTCGGCGCGCTCCGCGATCCGCAGATAGGCCGTGCGATCACCCTGATGCACCGCGAGCCGGCCCACGATTGGACCGTCGCCCTGTTAGCATCCGAGGTCGCGATGTCACGCTCGGCGTTCGCTGCCCGTTTCACCGATCTGGTCGGCGAGCCGCCGATGCAGTACCTTGCTCGCTGGCGAATGTACCTCGCCGCGACCTGGCTGCGGGAGGAAGACGCCGCGCTCGGCGAGCTGGCGCTCCGTCTTGGCTATCAGTCGGAAGCCGCCTTCAGCCGCGCATTCAAACGCTTTTTCCGCGTCTCCCCCGGCGCGGTTCGCCGTGGCGAGCGCGCGCCTGCCGGGATGGCCGAGGCGAGTGCTGTCGTGTCGCACCCCGGAGGATAATGAGCGCAACGATCCAGGCGGCGATTGACGATATCTACCGCGACGAATCGCGGCGGGTGTTCGCCACACTCGTCCGCCTGCTGGGCGATTTCGATCTCGCCGAAGACGCGCTCCACGACGCGTTCATCGCGGCTGTGCGGCAGTGGCCGAGCGACGGCATTCCGGCCAATCCGCGTGCCTGGCTCGTCTCAACTGGACGCTTCAAGGCGATCGACAACATGCGCCGTCGGGCGCGATTCGATGCCTCGATGGCTGACATCGCCGCTGATCTGGATGCCTCCAGCGGCGATCCCGCCGCGCTGGACGACGAAGCTATCGAGGATGACCGCCTGCGCCTGATCTTCACCTGCTGCCACCCGGCGCTCGCACCCGAAGCCCGTATCGCCCTGACACTCCGCGAGGTCTGCGGGCTGAAGACCGAAGAGATCGCCCGCGCATTCCTGACCACCCCTCCGACGCTGGCCCAGCGCATTGTTCGCGCGAAGGCCAAGATCCGCGACGCCGGCATCCCCTATCAGGTGCCGGAAGCAGCCGACCTGGCCGAGCGTCTCGACACCGTCCTGCAGGTCATCTACCTCGTCTTCAACGAGGGCTACGCGGCCTCGGCTGGCGAGGACCTGATTCGTGCCGACCTCTCTGGCGAGGCGATCCGACTGGCGCGGCTGGTCTTTGAGCTCCTGCCGGAGCCCGAAGTGGCCGGTTTGCTCGCGCTGATGCTCCTGCACGATTCGCGTAGGACGGCGCGGACAACCCCCGACGGCGACATCATCCTGCTGGAAGATCAGGACCGCTCGCTCTGGAACCGAGACTACATCGCCGAGGGGACCGCGCTGATCGAACGCGCCCTCGCCACCCGGCGCTTTGGCCCGTACACAATCCAGGCGGCCATCTCGGCGGTCCACGCCAACGCGCCAACGCCGGAGGCGACCGACTGGGCCGAGATCGTCGCGCTCTACGATGTCCTGCTCGGCATGGTGCCCACCCCGGTCGTCGAGCTGAATCGCGCCGTCGCGGTGGCGATGCGCGACGGCCCGGCTGCCGGCGTCGCGCTGATCGACGTTCTGCTGGAGCGCGGCGACCTCGCGCGCTACCACCTCGCCTGGTCCGCACGTGCCGACCTGCTGCGCCGCCTCGGCCGCAACGCCGACGCGCGCGCCGACTACGTGTGTGCCCTCGACCTCACGGAACAGGAGCCGGAGCGCCGCTTCCTCCAGCGTCGAATCTCCGAACTGAGCTGATTCGCACGGATTTCGAACGTTCGTTTCGAGTGCCTGTCGATTTCCGTCTCTCCCGGACGACTACCTATCGAACGAGGGGCCGGCTCGTCCCGGCACACGACAACCGAGGAGGCACCCACATGCGATTCATGGTCATGATCAAAGCAAATGCAGATACCGAATCCGGCGTGATGCCATCGCCGGAGATCTTCGAAGAGATGGACAAGTACAACCAGCAGCTCATCAATGCCGGCGTGATGCTGAGCGGTGAGGGATTGCACCCAAGCTCAACCGGAGCACGCATCTCCTACACCGGTGACAAGATGGTTGTTACCGATGGTCCCTTCGCCGAGACAAAGGAGCTGATCGCCGGCTACTGGATCTGGCGGGTCGATTCGCTGAACGAGGCGATTGAATGGGTCAAGCGTGGACCATTCGGCGATGGTGTCGAGCTGGAAATCCGCCGCATCTTCGATATGGAGGACTTCGGCGACGCGTTGCCGGATTCGGTCCGCGAGTCCGAGGAGCGCATGCGCGCGCAGCTCGGCACAACGGAGTAAAGGGAGAAGAGTGAGCACGAAGACCGTTGCAGCCAAGCTGCAGATCAAGCCCGACACGCCGATCTGGCTCTCGCACCCGGATCGACTCGGGATGCTTGGACCACTGCCGGAAGGTGCCGACCTGGTCTCCGATATCTCGGCGGCGAAGATCGCGCTCGTGTTTGGCGACGATGCCGAAACCGTACGCAAGACGCTTGATACAGCCGGGACAGCGATCACCGATCCGGCGATCCTCTGGGTCGCCTATCCGAAGGCGAACCGCACCGACATCAATCGCGACACGCTGTGGCCAATCCTGACCGACTACGGGATGCGACCGAACGGCCAGGCTGCCATCGACGACATCTGGTCGGCCCTGCGCTTCCGCCCGCTTCGCGAAGGTGAGCCGCCGTTTCTGGGAGGAAAGTGATCGACGGATCTGTCGATTTCGACCCGGCTCAGTCGACGA
>JBDHWD010000083.1:0-14080 GCA_039810005.1 Thermomicrobiales bacterium
GCCGCTTCGATTTCGCGGGCAACAACGCGCGTCATCGACGGCAGCACGAGCTTCGTGCTGTTCTCGACCGACTGATCCGTCCGATAGACAAGGATGTCCTGCGTCCCCGCGCCGACATCAATGGCCAGTATCTGGAGCGGATCGCTTATCAGGTTGTCAAGCACGTTTGTGGCACCTCAGACACAACAGCGACTACCGCACGGACTTGAGAATACACCCGCAGACTGAAGAGCCTACGACAGCAGACGGACGTACCAGGGTGGAGCATCCAGACGTTCAACGTAGCGATCGACGTCGTCGCAATCCGCGCCATCAGCGCCGGCCAGTGTCAGCTCGATAAGAATGACCTGTGGTCGCGTCAGAAAGCGCAGCGGCCACTCCGACATCCCCAGCCCGGTGGAGATGACAAACACAGCGCCCTTCGCCCAATGGATACCGCGATAGAACGGCGGATCGTTACGCGGCGGCTCATGGTTCAGGCGACGGAGCAGCTCCTGAAACGGCACGCGCCCGGATGGCATCAGGCGGATCTGGCCGCCGTGGGTATGACCAGATAGAACCAGCCGCGCTCGGCCCACCGGCATATCATCGACAATCGCCGGCGAGTGCGCCAGCAGCACGAGCACATCCTCATCGTCGGGAACATCATTGAGGGCACGCGAAATGTCAGACTGAAACGAGTACGGGTCGTCGACTCCGGCCAGCCAGACATCGCGGCCGCGCAGCGTTATACGAAGCGCCTCGTTGCGCATGAGCCGGACGCCGCCGGTACCCAATCTCCCCAGCAACGCGTCCAGCTCGGCAGGCTTCCCACGCAGATCATGATTACCGAGGACAGCAACGACAACAGCTGACTCGGGCCAGCCGCCAAGTAAATCGCCGTCCGGCACCGGCATGCCCTGATCGTAATAATCGCCGGTAAGCGCAATGATGTCGGGCTGGAATGCCTCGGCGATACGGCGCGCTTTCCAGAGCAGATCGAGCCTGACGCCGGGTCCGCCGGCGTGTGCGTCCGACAAATGCGCGATCTTCACACCATCCAGCTCAGGATGCAGCCCCGGAACCGACACACGCAGCCGCACCTCCTCAAGCCAGGTTGGAGCAATCCACCGCGCATACAACCACGTCAGGCCCATCGCATTTGCGAGGACAAAGATCGCACCGACAATCCACCGTTTTGGCATACTCCTCCTTCAGTGAGCCTGACTATAGGCGACCGTTGTACAAGCGGCCACGAAATGCGAGGGATTGCCCAGGCTCGATTGATAGCAGGGCAAACCAGACGTGGAACGCGCCGTGTCGATGAAGGGTGAGAACCGCCGCCGTGTCGTCAAACACACCGAAACGCAGAAGCAGCAAGGGCAAGAGTCGCCCACAGGCCGTCGCTGGAACGGACGCAACATCGCGGGCGCAATCGCGTCGCGCGCAACGCGTTATCCAGGCCGAACAGGCACGCAAGCGCCGACGCATGATGATCCTCGGCGGTGGCGCGCTCGTCGCTGTCCTGGTGGTCGCGGTTCTCGTCCTGGTCAATACCCTGGGCGATGACGGGATCGACGAACCGATCGTGATCCCGACTGGTATCGACAATGTCGCGACCCCCGGCCCCGAGCAGGGTGCAGTCGCTTCGCCCGACGCTTCAGATGGGACGCCCGTTAGTAGCCAGCACGATGGCACCCAGGTGCTCGCTATCGGCGATCCGAACGCTCCTGTCAAGATTCAGGAGTGGGCCGATTACCAGTGTCCCGTCTGTGCGCAGTGGGCGATGAACGAGGAGCCGCGGCTCGTCGAGCAGTACGTCAATACTGGCAAGGTGTACCTCGAGTTCCGCAACTTCCCATTCCTTGACCGCTATTTCGCTAACGGTGCCGGCCGCGAATCAGTTCGTGCCGCCGAAGCAGTTGCCTGCTCGATGGATCAGGGCTTCGGCTACCAGATGCACAAGACGCTCTTCGCCAATCACCACGGTGAGAATGAGGGCGCTTTCACACAGAGCCGCCTCGAAGAGATGGCGAATGAGCTGGGCATGGATACCAGCGCGTTCGTCAGCTGCCTGGAAAGCGACACCTATCTGGACACAATTCGCGCCAGCTATGACGAGGCAATCAACCTCGGCGTCAACTCGACCCCGACCTTCTTCATCAACGGGGAACAAGTGACTGGGTATCAGACCTTTGAGCAACTTCAGCAGCGCATTGACGCGGAGCTCAGCAAGTAGTTCATCAGCCGGCAGATGGTCCCGAATGCTCGGGGCCATCGTTGGCCTGAGCATTCTTGGCATCATCGTCGCCGCATATCTGACCTACTCACACTTTGATGAAAGCGCGCTGATGTGCGCGGTTGGCGATTGTGGCACGGTTCAGAAGAGCAAGTACGCGACGCTCGGCCCGATTCCAATCGCCATACTTGGTCTCGGCATGTATGTCGCCCTTGGCCTGTCTGCGCTGGGACGCATGCGCGGTAAGCTTCCGGTGTCCTTCGAGGTCGCGACGATGGCATCGTGGGGTATTGCGCTTGCTGGTGTCGCCTACGCCCTCTATCTCACCTACCTTGAGATCTGGGTAATCAAGGCGATCTGCCAGTGGTGCGTTGCATCAGCCATCATCACCACCCTGATTCTGGCGATTGAATCAGTGCTGCTCTGGCATGTCCTCGGCGAGGAACAGGACGTCCCGTAGTCAGACGGTGGTCTCGCGCGAGCCGGCGGTCACTACCGCGATATTCAAAGCAGGTGACGATGTGGTCACGATCACACCCGCAATGGAGGATTACCTCAAGACGATCTATCGTCTGTCTGAGGACGGCCAGCGCGTCACAACTCAAGCCATAGCCGAGCGGCTGGAAGTTGCCGCACCGTCGGTCACCGGCATGATCAAGCGTCTGGCCGATCTGCACCTCGTCGATCACCAGCGCTATCGCTCGGTACAGCTGACTCCGGCCGGCCAGAAAGCTGCGTTGGAGGTCGTGCGACATCACCGCTTGCTGGAGCTGTACCTCGCCGAAGCTCTCGGCTATTCGTGGGACGAAGTCCATGACGAGGCCGAGCGCCTTGAGCACACCATCTCCGAGGAGTTCGAAGCCCGCATTGACGCGGCGCTGGGCTATCCGACAATCGACCCGCACGGCGACCCAATCCCGAGCATGAGCGGCTCCGTTCCGCAGGTGTCAAACGATCGCCTGTCATCGCTTGCGGTCGGCGACGCCGGTACCATCAGCCGTGTCACCGACGACGATCCGGACAAGCTGCGCTACCTCGGCTCCATCGGTCTGTATCCAGAGGTGCGGATTGTCCTGCTGGAGCGCCTGCCGTTTGGCGGGCCACTCCGGCTCGATGTCAACGGCGAGGAGCACTTCCTCGGCGCTGAGCTAGCTGATTCGATCCACATCCTGCGTGACGAGCCAGTGAATGCATCCTGACATCAATACGGCCGGGCTCATGGCGCGCCAGCCAGGAACGTATGCGCACTGGATCGAGCCAGCGTCCGCTTCCGGCGCAGACCTGCTTGTCGACGATCCGCTCATCTCGGCGATTCTTCGGGCCCGAGGAATCTCATCTGCCGCAGAGGCGCAGCGATTTCTTCGCCCGCTGTATGGATCGCTCGCCGACCCGGCGTTGCTGCCCGATGCGCAGCGGGCAGTCACGCGCATACACACTGCCATTCAGCGCAGCGAACGCATCCTCGTCTATGGCGATTACGATGTCGATGGTCTGACCTCGACGGCAATGCTCGTTCGTGTCCTGCGGCGTCTCGGCGCAGCACCGTCGACGATGATCCCGCATCGGCTGCGGGATGGCTACGGCCTGACGATGCCGATGGCGGAGAAGATCGTCGCCCAGCAGCCGGATCTCGTCATCTGCGTCGATTGTGGCAGCAGCAGCCCGCAAGAGCTGCAGTTGCTGCGAGACCATGGGATCGATGCCATCGTTGCCGATCACCACCACTTCAGTGGCGACTTGCCGGATAGCGTCGCATTCGTCAGCCCCCAGCGCCCGGACAACGCCTATCCATTCCGCGATCTCGCCGCAGTTGGCGTCGCCTATATGCTCGTCCGATTGCTGCTCGGCGACGACGACGCGGAGATGTACCTCCCCTACGTCGCGCTCGGAAGCGTCGCTGACGTCGTTGAGCTGCGCGGCGAGAACCGTGTGCTAGTGGCCAAGGGGATCTCGAAGATCCGGCGCTGGCAGCTGCCGGGCTTGCGCGCGATCTGCGCGAGCGCCGGACTGGACCAGTCCCGACTATCGACCTGGGATATCGGCTTCGTCATTGGCCCACGTATTAACGCTGCCGGGCGCGTCGCTAGCCCCGAAATCGCGCTGGACCTGCTGCTAGCGGACGACGCGACAACGGCCACACCGCTCGCGCTGCAGCTCAACGACCTGAACGAGCATCGGCGCGCCGAGACAACCCGCGTGCTGGAAGAAGCCGAAGGGCAGTTGCGCGAGACAGGCTGGCAGCCGGAGTTCCCCGCGATCGTCGTCGCTGGCGACGGCTGGAGCAACGGGATCGTCGGACTGGTCGCCAGCCGCCTGGTTGACCGCTTTCATCGACCAGCGATCGTGCTGGAGGACCGGGACGGAGTCGTTCGTGGCTCGGCACGCTCGGTTCCCGGAGTCGACATCGTGCAGGCCATTTCGGCGAGTAGCGAGCTACTCGATCGGTTCGGCGGTCACGAGGCTGCGGCTGGCCTGTCCATGCGCAGAGAGATGCTGGACACGTTTATCCACGAGCTGAATGCGTCAGTCCTCGATCTGTGCGGTGGGCGGCTGCCGCAACGGACGATCGAGATTGACGCCGAGGCGAGCGCTGCCGACCTGGACCTCAACACTGTTGATGCGTTCGATCAGCTTCAGCCATTCGGGCAGGGCAACCCCGAGCCGTGCCTGCTCGTGCGCGGCCTGTCACATCGCTATGCAAAGACTTCTCGTGATGGACGCCATCTGCTGCTGCAGGTCGGGGCCGAAGGTCGTCGAGGTTATCGGGCCGTTCTTTTCGGCGCGGGCCATCGGCTTCCCGAGCTTCTCCGGCTCCCGCAAATCGACATCGTGACGCGACTGCAACGCGACACCTGGGACGGACGAACGAGCCTCAAGCTGCATCTTGTCGATTTCCGGCCATCAACCGCGCTGAACACCAGTCACAATCTGGATACGCCACGGCTATAATCCGCTGCGACCTGGTCGAGTGAAACGGACGACACGTGGGCTCCTACATTCGCGGTGTCATGGCGCATAGCCGCGATATCAAGCTGTACCTGCTCTACAGCCTGATCTCGAACGTCGGCATTGGCGTCTTCACGCTGCTGTTCAACCTCTACCTCGTGCAGCTCGGCCACGAAGAGGACTACATCGGACGCTGGAACTCGGTGAACACGCTGGCGATGGGCGTTGTGGCGCTCGGCATGGGTGTCATGATCAATCGCAGCGGGGTCTGGCGAACGGTGTCGGTCGGACTCATCGTCTTTATCGCCACGTCGTTGCTCGCCTGTATCGTCACGGATCCACTGCTGCTGCTCGCCTTCGCCGGATTCAGCGGCGCAGGTACCGCGTTCCTGTTCGTGCCGACAATGCCGTTCATCGTCGAGCTCACCCGCAGCCACGAGCGCCACCACGTTGCGGCGCTCGCATTTTCGCTGAACTCTCTTTCGATGACATTCGGGAGTCTGCTGGGTGGCTGGATGCCACGCTCGCTGAGCTTGTTCAGCAGCCTTGACTCGCAGAGCGCCGAAGCGTATCGCTATACGCTCATCCTCGGCATTGTCATCGCCGCGTTCGCCATCATTCCGCTGCTCATGATGAGCGCGGAACGCAAGCAATCGATCCCTCAGGACGAATCCGACTCTGGTTCGCACGCCCACGCCGTCGTCAATAACCCGCAGACTGTGCGGCGTCACATGGCGGTCTTTATCGCCGTCGGTGGTCTGATGAGCATCGGCGCGGGCGCGCTATTTCCGTTCTACAACGTATTCCTGGAGCGCCAGGGTGCAAGCGCCGGAGAGATCGGCCTGATCTTCTCAGCCGCGGGACTGATGGCGGCGTTTGTCGGACTCCTCTCGCCGCTCGTCGCCCAACGCATGGGATCGCTAAAGGCAGTCATGTTCGTGCGCCTCGCGCCGGTGCCCTGGTATTTGATGCTGATGCTGACCGCCAATCTGCCGATCGCGATCGTCGCCCACATGCTGCGGACGACTTCGATCAACATGGCCTGGCCGATCGACAGCACCTACATTTCCGAGATCCTGCCAGCCAGAGCGCGCGCTGCCGTGTTCAGCTATCGGTCGGCAGCCTGGAATTTCGGCTGGTCGATCGCCAGCTTCATCGCTGGTGGCCTGATCGTGGCCCACGGCTACAACGTCGCGTTTGGCACCTACAGCATCTCGATGACCGTCGCGATGGTCCTGTTTTATGTCTACTTCTCGCGCGCCAACGCGCGAGCTCGTGCGACATCAACCGCCGAGGCTCCTGAAGCGTTGCCTGCAGCCGAGTGACGTCGCACGATTCTCAGCGCCGCGGTGTCAGCGCTCTCCGCGGCCCGCGCGAATCAGGTCGATAGATTCGACGGCATGGCGCAGGTGCGGGATCACGATACTGCCACCGACGACGAGGGCCACGTTCAGCGCATCGTAGAGCTCTTCGTCGGTCAGCCCGATGTCGATACACTGATCAAGGTGGTAATCGACGCAATCGTCACAGCGTAGAACGGCGGACGCGACGAGGCCCAGCAGCTCCTTCGTCCGCGAGTCGAGCGCACCGTCTTCGTAGGCAGCGCTGTCCAACCTGAAGAAGCGCTTGATCCCGAGGTGATCGATTTCGAAGATACGCTCATTGTGCTGTTGGCGCCGCTCACGAAACGCCTCGATGCGGTTCGTGTCGGCCTGGGTCTGCTCGAGATGGCTCATCTGTGTTATCCCAACTCAGTCGGCGCTGCCGCCAGAATGCCGCCGATCTCGGCGAGCTCAACCTCGTCGAGCATCCAGCCAATGGCGCGCGCGTTCGTGTCGACCTGTTCCGGGCTGGTGACGCCGGTTATGACCGAGCAGACACCAGGCTGATTCAGCAGCCAGGCAATCGCCAGATCGCCGATGGTGCGGTTGTAGCGCTCGGCGAATGCTCGCAGATCGCTGACGACCTGCAGCACGTCGTCCGACAGCAACGGCGCGAAGTTCGGGTTGTTCCAGGCGCGCGTGCCCGGCTCGACAGCCTCAGCCGAGCGGTACTTGCCGGTCAGCAGCCCACCGGCCAACGGCGAATACGGGACGATGCCCATGTCGTAGGCAAGTGCTGCCGGGGCGATCTCGTGCGCTGTCTCGCGGAAGAGCATGCTGTAGCGCGACTGCGTCAGGATCGGAACAGCCCAGCCGTGCGCCGCTGCGCGCTCACAGAGCCGGGCGATCTCCCAGCCGGTGTAGTTCGAGCAGGCGGCATAACGCACCTTCCCCTGCCGGACGAGGTCATCCAGCGCCCCGAGGCTCTCCTCGATATCTGTCTGCGGATCCGGCCGATGCAGATAGAAGACGTCAACGTAGTCGGTCCCCAGTCGGCGCAGGCTGGCTTCGCAGCTGGCGATAATTCGTCGCCGCGACAGGCCGTCGCTGTTCGGCCCGCTGCCGACCGGATAGCCGGTCTTCGTCGCGATGATCGCGTCGTACCGCCGGCCTCGCAGCGCCGCGCCGAGATAGACCTCGGAGCGCGTCCCACCATAGCTATCCGCCGTGTCGAAATGGTTGATCCCGAGATCGAGCGCTCGATGGACGATCGCCGCCGTCGTCTGGACGTCGCAGGTCCGGCCGAAGGTGTTACCACCGAGACCGAGCGCCGAGACCATGACTCCGCTACGACCCAGCTGTCGGTATTCCATTGCTTCCCTCCCTGTTGTTCGTTATTGCGCCGATCATCGCACGAAGCGCGGACAACGAAAAAGCCCGCCGGTGGCGGGCTTCTCGAAACGTCGTGACGAGCCTCAGGCGGTCGGAATGCTCTGCAGCTGCTCGATCGTCGTCTCGGGCATCGATTCAGCGCCGGTCAGGACGAGCACGACAGCTAGCGGGCTGGGCTCAGTCTCGTCGATCGCCTCGAGCGGCTCCGGCACATAGCGGCCGTTGACCCACTCGCCATTGTCTGCCGTCTCGCACAACCAGGTGCGGGAGGCAATCGCGTTCGAACCGAGGCGGCGGCGCGTTCGCTCCTGATAGCGGTCGATGAGTCCATCGGCCTCGAGTACGTATATATCGACGATCTTCCGTCCCTCGAAGCGGAGCCGCTTCAGAATCTGCCGACCTTCCGTCTCACTGATTGGCGTGGCCGGGTCGGCCTTATCGGACTTGAGATAGAACTGCACGCTTTCCTCCGTCGTCACATTTCGATCGAGACCGGCAGTACCTCGACCGTGCCTGCGGCCCCACGCAGTCATTGTACGACTCGCGTGCCGATACCCTACCGGCTTACCAGCTCCGCAGCCGCCGGGACGCCGCCATACTCTTCGCGCAGCCACTTCGCAGCGTCCTTCGCGTGATAGGTGATGATCTGGCTGGCTCCCGCGCGGCGAATCGAGGTAAGCAACTCCATCGTGACACGGCGCTCGTCGATCCAGCCGGCCTGACCGGCAGCGCGGACCATCGAATACTCGCCACTGACGTTGTAGGCAGCGATTGGCACATCGAAGCGTTCGCGCGCACCGGCGATCACGTCCAGGTAGGGCATCGCGGGCTTGACGATGATCGCGTCTGCGCCTTCGTCGATGTCGGCAGCGATCTCCAGATACGCCTCGCGCACGTTGGCCGGGTCCATCTGGTGGCTGCGCCGATCGCCAAACTCCGGCGTCGACTCGGCGGCATCGCGGAACGGACCGTAAAAGCCGGAGGCGTACTTGGCTGCGTACGACAGAATCGGCAACGAAATGTAGCCCGCCGCATCCAGCGCCGCGCGCATCACCTTCACCCGACCGTCCATCATGTCAGACGGCGCGACGATGTCGACTCCGGCTTGTGCCTGCGCGACGGCGGTGCGAGCGAGCAGCGTCAACGTGCGGTCGTTGTCGACGATCTCGCCATGCAGGATCCCGCAATGTCCATGCGTCGTGTACTCGCAGCAGCAGACATCGCCAATGACCGTCAACTCAGGAGTCGCGCGCTTCAGCTCGCGAATCGCCTGCTGAACGACGCCGTCGGGATCATAGGCACCGGACGCTTCGTCATCCTTCACCTCTGGTATCCCGAAGAGGATGACACTGCCAACCCCGAGCGAGAGCAGTTCGTTCGCCTCGCGCTCCAGCTGATCGACCGAGATCTGATAGACGTCCGGCATCGACGGCACTTCGCGACGCACGTTGCTGCCAAACGTGACAAACAGCGGGTAGACGAAATCGCCTGGATGCAGGAGCGTCTCGCGCGCGAATCGACGCAGGCCAGCGGACTGACGCAGACGGCGGTAGCGACGGAACGGCGGAAGACTGTTTTGTTCAGCGG
This sequence comes from Thermomicrobiales bacterium, assembly GCA_039810005.1. Taxonomy (GTDB): domain Bacteria; phylum Chloroflexota; class Chloroflexia; order Thermomicrobiales; family CFX8; genus JAMLIA01. The sequence goes on from JBDHWD010000083.1 coordinate 9,466, forward strand.
ACATCGGTTTGCTCCTTCTGTGGCGCTCGCTCCGCGGCCCAGGCACTGATCGCGTCGATCAGGCCAACGATGGAATGCTCCTGCGCTTCGATATCAACCGCCAGCCCGAGATCATGCGCGGCCCGCGCTGTAATTGGACCAATGCAGGCAATGGCCACAGATACGGGCATGGCTGCGCCAATCAGCTCGACCGTATTGCGAACCGCTGAGGGTGAGGCAAACGTCAGGACATCAACGGCTCCGTCCCGAACGAGCCGCAGCACGTCCGACTCGGTATCGTGCGGCCGAACGGTCCGGTAGGTCGCGACGACATCGACCGTCGCACCGGCAGCGCTGAGCCCATCCGGCAGAACGTTGCGCGCGCCCTCAGCTACTGGCAGGAGCAGGCGACGGCCCTCGACGCCCGTAGCGACCAGCGCCTCAAGCAGGCCCTCGGCAACCGCCCGATCGGGTATCAGGTCAACCGGCAGGTGATGCTGCCGTAAACGCGTCGCGGTCGCAGCACCAATCGCTGCCACCCGCCAGCCGCGCGTTGTCGGGATCGGTACATCCATCTCGCGCATTCGTGCGGCGAAAATCTCAACGCCGTTCGCGCTGGTGAGAACCACCCAGTCGTAGTCGCTCAGCCGCAGCAGCCGCTCGTCCAGCGTTGTCGACGACAGCGGGACGATCTCGATCGCTGGCAGCTCGCCGACGACAGCGCCGAGCGCCTCAAGCCGCTCGGAAAGGTCTGCCGCCTGTCCGGCCGCGCGGGTCACCACGATCCGCAGACCGGAAAGCGGCAGGCCGGGAGCGGCTTCGGTCATGCCTGCACGCGTTCCTGCAGCATCGTCGCCAGACGCGCAGCGAGCGCATTGGCGTCTTCGATATCGTCCTCGTCCTCGGCGGTCGCGATGCGGTCCAGGTTCTCGTCGGCGTACATTGCCCACATCCGGACGATGTCGCCGTCCACCTGCGCGTGCGCCGCAAGCGGCGAGCGGCACCCGCCGCCACACGTCCGCAGATATGCACGCTCCGCCTCGACCTCAATCGTCGTGGTCGGGTCGGCTACGGCTTGCAGAAGCGCGCGAGTCGCGCGATCGTCAGTGCGGCAATCAACGCCCAGCGCTCCCTGACCCGGCGCCGGGATGAACTGATCGATGTCCAGGTACTCGGCGATGATGTCGGAACGCTCCATCCGCGCCACGCCGGCCGCAGCGAGGATCGCGGCATCGAACGGCGAGTCGGGATCGTCGAGGACGCGCGCAATCCGCGTGTCGATGTTGCCGCGCAGCTCGATCGCCTCAACATCCGGCCGCGCCAGACGCAGCTCGGCGATGCGACGGCGACTGCTGGTCCCGACGCGCGCGCCTGACGGCAGCCCATTGAGGCCGCCGGCGTGGCGGGAGATCAGGACATCGCGCGGATCCGAACGATCCAGAATCGCCGCCAGTGTCAGGCCCTCCGGCATCGTCGATGTCAGGTCCTTCGCGCTGTGAACGGCGCAATCTGCCTCGCCGCGCAGCACGGCCAGCTGCAGCTCTTTGGCAAAGACCCCTTCGCCGCCCAGCACCGCGAGCGGCGTCTCCTTGTCGCGATCGCCGTGCGTCGAGACAACGACGATCTCACACGTCAGATCAGAATGGGCTGATTCGAGGATAGAAGCGACGCGGGCAGTCTGCACTCTGGCGAGCGCGCTTCCACGGGTCGCGATTCGCAGGGTCCTGGGGGGCGCGGCCTGGTTTGCGCCGCTCATCGCGATCGGCCGTTCGGCGTGCATCCACGCCATGCCGCATACTCGACATGAGAAAGGGTCATGATATCTCGCACTCAATCCCTGCCACGCACCGCGTGGATGGCCCGACGATTCCTGATGCGTTCCGCGCGTCGGTCCGTGCAGCTGCATGGAATCTGGGCAAACCTCATTTGTCAGGCAAGTGTAGGAACGGTTCAAGAAGCGTGTCAAGAACGTCGCTATTGGCGCTGCCGGAACCGGCAGGTCGCCTTGCATCGAATGGCATACTTATATCGTGCAGTCGAAGATGGGACTTTGACGGCATACGATCGACTGGATATACTTTCGGGTCGGCAGGCCACGCACAGGCGTAGGCCTGACATATTTGTTTGAGTAACGCACCTGAATGCATATTCGACGACATGCCCGCAGAACGGGCACAGGAGGGGGACTCGGTGTACGCGGTCATTGAGACAGGCGGTAAGCAGTACCGCGTCGCCGCCGGCGACACGATTACAGTCGAGCGGCTGAGCGCCGATGCCGGTTCGCAGGTCGAGATCGACCGCGTGCTGATGGTATCGGGTGACGCCGGAGTCACAATCGGTGCGCCGGTTGTTGACGGGGCGGCTGTCGTCGCCACCGTCTCCGAGCACTTCCGTGGCCCGAAGATCCGGGTCTTCAAGTTCAAGCCCAAGAAGCGCTATCGCCGCACACAGGGCCACCGCCAGGAACTTACGCGATTGCAGATCGATGAGATTCGCACTGCCTGACGAGTCGTGATCGGGACGAAACGGAGAGACCACAATGGCACATAAAAAGGGTATGGGCAGCTCCCGAAACGGCCGCGACAGCAAGGCAAAGCGGCTTGGCGTGAAGCTGTATGATGGCAACGTGACTCGCGCAGGCGGCATCATCGTCCGCCAGCGGGGAACGAAAATCTACCCGGGCACGAACGTCGGCATGGGCCGCGACTTCACCCTGTATTCGCTGATTGACGGCGAAGTGAAGTTCGAGCCATTCCAGCGCGATCGCAAGCGCGTCAGCGTGTACCCATTCGCAGACGCCCCGGCCGTTGAGGCCGACGTCGCGGCAGCCGACTAAATAGCATCTACGACCGTTCCACGAGAGAACGGGAACCTGGAGTCAACAGTCATGAAGGCTGGCATTCATCCGAATTATCAGGAAGCGACCGTGGTCTGCTCCTGCGGCAATACCTGGACGACAAGGTCGACCAAGCCGAACCTGCGGGTTGACCTGTGCAACAAGTGCCACCCGTTCTACACGGGCGAGCAGCGCATCGTCGACACCGCTGGTCAGGTCGAGCGCTTCATGCGCCGCCTGGAGGGTGCCCAGGGTGATACGCGCCGCAAGAAGACCGAACGGCGTCAGAAGAAGCTGGATCAGCGACAGCGGATTCAGGGGCGAGACGAGCAGCTGCTCGTCGCAGCCGCTGACGCGGATAGCGAGTCCGAGAGCTAGGCTCGTCAGACCGCACTTCCCGAGCGCACGCACCATCCCCCGGGCCGCCTTCGCAGGCAGTCTCGGGGGATGTTTGCATTCGGCGATCGTAACGTCAACGATGGCTCAGGACTTGCATCTGTAGAGGTAATTCTCGCCACAACGATGTGGCTCGCGGAATGATCAGGCTCGCTTGTACGTTGAAGTAGTTGTAACGATGTTTTGCGGAATGGAGGACCAGGATTGACGGCTTCCTCGCTCACTCCCCGCTCGGAAGTCACAGTCGCTGACCTCGTCGAGCAGGGTTTTACCGACGATCAGATTGACGCTCTGAAGGCGTTGAAGGCGTGCTACCCGTTTGTTGAGTACGTCGACTCCGCAACAGAGTGGAAGCGACTCCAGTTTCTGAAGTGGCGCGTAGACCAGGGCGACCTGCAGCGCGTCTAACAGCCTCAGACCGACCACAGCATCCTCCCTCACTCACGGTCTCCCGCTTATGGCTTCTGGACAGAGCACACGCTCCGTGGTATCTGCCTGCCTGAGGGATCCGGGGTCAGAAATCGGGAGGATGCATGGGTCAGACAGGATTGCGGGATTTCACTATCATCGGCGGCGGCATTGTCGGCGCGACGCTCGCACTGGAACTCTCTCGCCACGGTCTGTCCGTTGAGCTTCTGGAACGTCGGGAGCTCGCTCGCGAGGCGAGCTGGGCGTCGGCAGGTATTATTTCGCCACCGTCGCCACGCTACGGCACCAAGCTTGAGCTCGGTCTGCGCGCGTATCGTCGCTATCCAGCACTCATCGCGGAGGTACAGGACGCCACCGGCATCGATGTCGGTTACGTTCACACCGGCGAGATTGAGTTCGGCCCCGAGGCCAATCGAGAGCGTATGCGTGCTGCGTTGGAGTGGCAGACCGAGAACGGCATGCAGGTCGAATGGATCGACTCAGCCGCTGAGCTGCGCGACCGCGAGCCTGTCCTCATGCTCGACGAGGGGTGCGGGTTCTACGCAGCTGAGGCCGGCAGCGTCATTCTCAGTCGGCTGACGACGGCCATCGCTCGTGCCGCAGCGTTGCAGGGCGCGCTCATCCGTGAGCACACGCCAGTGCTGGGTATCAACGTCAGCCGGGGGCGGGTCGCCAGCGTCCAGACATTCGAGGGCGAGCACCCCGTCGGTGCCGTCATCATCGCGGCCGGTGCCTGGAGCCGCACGCTCGGCGACTCGCTGGACGTGTCGATCCCAACCGTACCGGTGCGTGGTCAGATGCTGGCAATCGAATCCCCGCCAATACCAATGACGAGCGTCGTTGCCGCCGGAGGTATCTACGTCGTTCCGCGCGCGGACGGCAGCATCGCAGTTGGCGCGACCGAAGAGCATGATGCAGGCTTCGACACCGGCGTGACGCCGGCCGGCATCGCCTGGCTCACCGAGCGCATCGAAG
>JBDHWD010000084.1:0-13982 GCA_039810005.1 Thermomicrobiales bacterium
AGCAGGATGTCCCCGATGGAAATGACGTTGGCCAGCGGCCAGCCTTCCGGGATGGCGATGACATCGCCGAGGAAGAGGAGGCGGGTGTCGTCATCCGCGATCTTGCTGTTGGTCAACACCCAGTCATCACCCGGTTCAGCCGCCTCGGCGCGCTCGACCGTCTCCAGCTTGCCGGCGCGGTCGAGTGCCGATTCAGTGGAGGGCATGAAGCCGCCGTTGGCGATGATGACCAGCGCGTTCAGCGCCGCGCCAATCGCCATGATCTTCATGCCGGGGATGCTGAGGTTCAGCACGATCGCCGTCAGGCTGGCTAGTACCGTGCCGATATAGATGTACTGGCCATAGTCCTGGATGATTGTCTGTGTGCCGAGGAGTGGCGTGAAGATCAGTACCTGGACAAAGGCCGCGCCGAAAAAGAGCGGCAAGGCCCGAAAGCGTGCCTGATGCGCCTGGCCCAGCGATCCGCCGGTCAGATATCCAACGATGAGCGCGAAGCCAATGGCTAGCAGCAGGATCATGATGAAGCGGTGGCTGTCGCGCGCTCGCTGGACGTCTCGTGATCGTGCTCGGTGTTGATCGAGCGAACCTTCGACCACTTGTCGACCAGTTGCAGGAAGCTACCAACAACTTGCGGATCGAACTGCGTCAGCGCGCCGTTGCGGATCTCTTCGATCGCGACCTGGCGCGGCAGACCATCGCGGTACGGGCGTGAGCTGGTCATCGCGTCATACGTGTCGGCGACAGCGATGATTCTCGACGCCAGCGGAATGCGCGCGCCGACGAGGCCATCCGGGTAGCCCTTACCATCCCAGCGCTCGTGGTGCGAGCGGACGATACTCGTCTCGTGGCGGAACTGGCTGTATGGCCTGAGCAGCTGCTCGCCGATCACCGGGTGCGACTTCATCTGCTCCCATTCTTCGTCGGTCAGCTTGCCGTCCTTATGCAGCACCTCGTTGCCAATGCCGATCTTGCCGATGTCATGGACACGCGCTGCCACCCGCAGGCGCTCAAGATCACGCTCGTTGAGGCCATGGACTTCGGCGATCTGCATGGAGAGCTCGGCCACCCGACGGGAGTGGTCGGCCGTGTAGGGGTCTCGGCGGTCGATCGCATCAGCCATCGCGATCAGCGCCTCCTGCGTCTGACGCTGCAGGCGATGAATCATTTCGAAGGCGATGAAGGTGGTGACTGCCGGAATGACCAGCAATGGCGCAAGCGCCGGGACGGTCTCCCAGACGACGGCGAGGAGGACGCCGACAACCTCCAGGCAGATGAACGGCAGGGTGACGGGCGTGTCATTCGTTAGCCAGATGTATTTGAACGACCGGTTGCCGATCAGCGCCAGCGCGACGTCGGTCAGCAGAACGTTGATCGTATAGAACGCGAGCACCATCGCGACGACGACGAGCAGCGTCCAGAGCGTAGCTGGCGCTTCAGTAACCGGGATGTTCCCGTACACCAGATACCAGATGAGCCCGGTCAGTCCAAACGTCAGCCCGAAGTTCGAGGCGTTGAACAGGATCGACAGGATCTGCTTGCGATTGCGCAGGTCGGCGATGATGACGGTTGCCATGCCGACGATCGCGGCAATCGGGTACGGCAACATAAAGACCATCGCCATATACGCGACGGTCGAAAAGCTCGTCTCGCCTCCGATGACGAGCGGGAAGTCGATGAACTCAAGCGCCAGGCTCGCTAGTCCGAGCACAACGGCAGTCAGCAACACCGATCGCGTGAGCTCGACGTCGACGATCGAGAGCGACATGCCGAGGAGAGCGATCGTAGCCACGGTCACCGACAGAATGAAGATGATTGCGCTGACCGGGAAGCTCCTGCGCACCAGGTGCTCCATTCGATGCCAGATCAACACGTCATACGGATAGACGCAATTGCCTGCCGCACGCCTTCACGCGTGAACGTCAGAGCAGACGATCACTCTCTATGGTACCGATGATCCCGCTTTCGCGCACGAGGAATTGCTGCAGATCCGGCATATGCCGGCACAATGGGCACCGTTGCAGTGGTTGTCCCCTCCTACAGGATCTTGTGCGGCGCGCCGGAGGCAATGACCAGCGACAGCAGGCCGGCAATCCAGAAGAGGGTCGGGCGGACGCGAATGATGAGCTTCTGCACGGAAACATCTCCCCTGTGTCAACGTTCAAATCATCAGCTGCGGCCAACAGCTCGACGCTACAGGATCTTGTGCGGCGCCCCCGAGGCGATGACAAGCGAAAGGAGGCCGGCGATCCAGAAAAGAGTCGGGCGAGTGCGAGTGATCAGCTTCTTCATCATCATGGTTCCCTTCAACGCGCTGAGTGGCGTATCTTCAAGGCTGATGGCAGGATTACAGGATCTTGTGCGGTGCGCCGGAGGCAACCACGAGGGACAACAGGCCGGCAATCCAGAACAGGGTCGGGCGGACGCGAATGATCAGCTTCTGCATCGATGTGCTCCTTTGAGCGAATGTGTCGTTCAAACGTGACGGTGCTGGCGGGTCTACAGGATCTTGTGCGGTGCGCCGGAGGCGATCACCAGGGACAGCAGGCCAGCGATCCAGAACAGGGTCGGGCGAACACGAGTGATCAGCTTCTGCATGTGAGTCTCTCCTTCGGAATCGAGATTCATGTACCGACTGCGTGTTAGTGGCTTGACGTTAGAGGATCTTGTGCGGCGCCCCGGACGCGATCACGAGCGAGAGGAGGCCGGCGATCCAGAACAGGGTTGGGCGAACGCGAACGATGAGCTTCTGCATGTGCGTACCTTTCAGCAATTTGGGTGACGGACTTGACAGATGAGCGGATCTACAAGATCTTATGGGGTGCGCCGGATGCGACGATGAGCGAAAGCAGACCGGCAACCCAGAACAGGGCGGGGCGGACGCGGGAGAATCGAGATGACATTCGCTGGCTCCTTCTACGCGGGGTAGCGCGTGTTACGATCAACCGAAGAGTCCGTTAAGCGTGAGAATCTTGTGAGGAGCGCCGGACGCAATGATCAGCGACATCAAACCGGCGACCCAGAACAAGGCAGGGCGAATACGAGTGATCTGTCGACGCATGAGTTCCTCCTTGAGTCAAACGATGAACAAAAAAACCCGCCAGGAGTTTGTGCTCGGGAATCAGAGGATCTTGTGTGGAGCGCCCGACGCAATGACGATTGACACGAGGCTTGCTGACCAGACCAGCGCTGGCCATAGACGTTTGAGGTGCGACATGTGGTGACCCCGTCCCCTTTCCTAACATGAATAAACTGTAACCCTCTTTTGACGTTGGCTCTACACTATCAGATTCGGCGTGGCGCGGCAATCGTGTCAGGCCATATTGATGTACGCGAAATCTGCGTCTACGACGATATCCCGAATGTGCATCTGACAACGCATGTCGATTGCGCCAAATCCTCTGCCGTGGGGAACCAGCCCTGAACCGGGTACCATTGCTCCGGGCCACGCATGCCCCGGTCGATCCGCCTCGATAGAAACCGGGAGAGCCGCAGCACTATGGATGCCTGGATGTATGTCGTTATCGTTGGGATGTTCGTGCTGGCTGCCGTCGGGACGGTCTGGATCACGCTCTGGACGATCAAGCGCACCGGTGGCTACCGCCGCCCCGAGCCGCCCGATCAGACGCGTAAGCCGGAATAACCCGATGATTCACGGGGTGGTGACAGATGCCTGACCCCGTCGCCCTCCTCCCGTACGAACTCGCCGAAGCCCGCATGGCGCTGGCTCGTAGTGACGATGTTCTCGCAGCGACAATCTGCGATGCACTGCTGGATCGCCATCCATCGTATGCTGCTGCCTGGCTGGTGCGTGCCGACATCGCGCTGCAGCGCGGCGATGATGACGACGCTGAATCTGGCTATGCAACGGCACTGGCTGGTCGGCCGGATTGCCCCGCAGCCTGGCTCGGGCTGGGCCGCGTCGCCGAACGGCGCGGTCGCCTCGATGATGCACTGGCGTTCTGTCAGGTGGCCTGGGAGCTTGCGCCGCAGCGCCGCGACCTCCGCGCCGACCTCATCCGCCTGTCTGCCGCGCACTCCGGAGCAGATGGCGTGCTGCAGCTCTCACGTGCGGCGCTGGCCGCACTCCACGCGCAGGCCGGTCGATACGAGCGCGCGGCGCGCGAATATCAGGCGGCACTCGACCGCTTTCCCGATCGCGTTGATCTGCGGCTGGGGCTGCTCGCTGCCCTCTGGCATCTCGGCCTTGATGACGATGCCGTCTCGGTGGCTGACGCGATTCTCCAGACGCACCCGCTCGCCGCACCCGCGCTCCTGATCCTGGCAGACATCGATCAACGCAGCGGGCCCGGCCTGCTGGTCGATCGGCTGGTGCGCCGTCTGCGCGCCGTCGATCCGGCTGGCGACCTCAGCCAGTCCATCCGGAATACGCACCCACACGTCACCCTGGCCTGGCTCCCCTCTGCCTGAGGCACAGCGCCTGGACCATCCGTGTGCAGGGCGTGTGATACGCTTTTTCGCTGGTCGTGTCCGGACGATTACCTGTTCGCGCGACCGTTCAGAGGCGGTCATTACGAGGGATGCAGGGAGAAGACGGGTGGCAGCAGAACGGACGCTGATCATTCTCAAGCCCGACGCTGTGCAGCGCGGATTGATCGGTGAAATCCTGGGGCGAATCGAGCGCCGTGGCCTGAAGTTTGTCGCGCTCAAGCTGATGCAGATCGACGCGCAACTGGCTGAGCGGCACTATGGCGTCCACAAGGGCAAGCCGTTCTACGCGGGACTGATCGAGTACATCACCTCGGGCCCGGTTGTCGTCGGCATCGTCGAAGGTCCGTCGGCGATTGATGCGGTGTCCAATCTCGTTGGCGCGACCAACCCGGTCGCCGCAGCGCCGGGCACGATCCGCGCCGATTTCGCCGTCACCATTGGCCGCAACCTGATCCACCGGTCCGACGGCGCTGATACCGCTGCGCACGAGATCAGCATCTTCTTCAACGAGGATGAGATCCGTGCCTGGGACCGCGACACCGACCGCTGGATCATCGAGGACTAGCGCACCCAGCCGAACGCAGGCAATGAGACGCCCCGCTGGTTACTGCCGGCGGGGCGTTCGCTGTTCGTCTGGAGGGTGCGGTCGCTAGGAATCGACGCGGTAGATACGCGTCTGCTGGCGGTTCCAGCGGTTCTGCAGGCGCGCCATCGCGCGGCGGGCGTCGCGATATCCGTAGTCATCGCCGATGCGCTCGCGCACGATCTCGGGGCGTCCGGCAAACTTCTCCGTGTTGGCCATCGAGAGCGCGTCGACGCGCAATTGCATCCAGTGTGTCTCGGCATACAGGTCGGTGCCGTCGGTCATGAAATAGAGACCGAAGTTCGGCGACAGGGTAATGCCGAAGACACCTGATCGCTCGACGTTGTCGATGATGATCGGATAGCCAAAAGTGGCACGGCCGCGATACTCCTCGGCGACAGCCTCCAGGAGCGGCAGCACCTGCGCTCGGAGCTCATTCAGCCGCGCAATCACATTGGCGGTCGATTCAACTGCGGACACGACGGCTGGCTCCGTCTGCTCGCTACCGGCATCCTGATTGGTCATTTCGCTCGCAGACATGTCCCCACCCCTGTTCCGGGCGTTCCGTACGCTCGCCCACGTATCCGCTAGTATGGCAACTCGCTGGCGAACCTGTCCAGCCAACCGTTCAACAATCATGCCTTCGCCGTCTGTGTTGCCGATCTGCTCGGCCCGACAATTCGCACGCCGAGCAGGCGGAAGAACCAGTCGACGGAGAATCCAACCAGCATTGAGAAGATGATCGTGCCGATGCCGAAGTCGCCGCCGAGAAGGATACCCAGTGCGACTGCTGTCACCTCGATCAGCCAGCGCGCGATTCCCAGGCGTATACCAGTGCGGCGATGGACAACCAGCATGAAGGAGTCGCGCGGACCGGCACCGAACCCGGCCTTGATATAGAGCGCCGATCCCAGCCCGATGACGACCACCGACGCCAGCAGCATCGCGAAGCGGGCCGGGTAACTCTCGGCCTCGGGGATGACGCCACTCCAGAGGATGAGGTCGAGGAACGACCCGATCAGGATCATGTTCGCCAGTGTGCCGAATCCGGGACGGATACCGCCAACCCAGGAGATGACCAGCATGGCGAGGCCGACGATCTGAGTCACGATGCCGATCGAGAGTGGCGTCTGACGCGAGATACCATCGTGAAGCACCGTCCACGAGCTCGCGCCGAGATTGCACTGTAGCGATAGCGCCATTGAGACGGCGAAGATGAACAGCCCGGCCAGGAGCATAAGCAGGCGTACGGGAACCGACGAGCGGTTGTCGATGACCACGCGCTACAGCCCCTTGCGCCTTGCGAGGCCGTCCGGCGGTGATTGCCCGGCCCCGACCATCTCGCGTTCAGGTTCGATGAATGGCGTGTGTTCTGGTTCGCTTGGCCGCTTATCCGGCGGCGAATCCGATCCGAGGCGGCTCGTCACCCAGCGGCCCTGCCGATAGCGCCAGATATTCATCATCATCAGGATGAAGTTGTCGGTCGCCATCGCCAGATAGACGCCGCCCAGCCCCAGGCCGAATGTGATCGCGAAGGCATAGGCCAGCGGGATGCGGAAGATCCACATCGAAATGCCGGTCGAGACCATCGGGAAGCGTGTGTCACCTGCGCCACGCAACGCGCCGGCGAGCACGAAGCCAATCGCCTGAATCGGCTGCGCAAAGGCGATCACTCGCAGCGCGGCCACACCGGCATTGATGATCGTGTCGCGGTCGTCGCCGGTGGCCGACAATTCCATGATCGGTCTGGCAAAGATGAAGAATGCTGCGCCCATGATCGACATCCAGACGACACAGGCACGCGTCGCGGTCATGGCTGCGGCCTTGGCGCGCTCGGGATTCTTCGCCCCCAGCGATTGACCGACCAGCGCAGTGGCAGCCATCGAGAAGCCGAAGCCCGGGAACATCGACAGGAAGACGGCGTTCTGCGCGATCTGGTGCCCGGCGGCGACAGCCGTGCCGAGCATGAAGACGATGATGACGAACAGGATCTGACCACCGGAGCGCAGCAACGACTCCCCCATCGAGGGGATGCTGATGTCCGCCAGGCGCTTCAGATAGTAGAGGTCTGGCATCCAGCCGGAGCGCCCGGCGATCGAGATGCCCTGATGGCCGCGTACCAGCAGCCAGCCGATGATCGCCGCGCCGGCCATACGCGAGACGACCTGGCCGATCGCCGCGCCATCCAGCCCCATTCCGGGGATCGGGCCGAAGCCAAAGATCAGCGGCAGCGCAACGACGACGTTCAGGACATTGATGCCGGCTGTCACCAGCATCGGCGTGCGTGTATCACCGACACCGCGCAACGCACCGCCGAGAATGAACATCATCGCCATGAAGACGTAGCCAATTGAGGAGATGCGCTGGAATCGCGCGCCGGCGTCGATGACGTTCGTCTCAGCGCCGAGCATCGCTAGCATCGGATGCGCCAGCGCGAACACAATGATCGCGACGACGATCGACAGGACGAGTCCGGCTGCCGTCGATTGCTTGGCCGCGACGTTGATCCGGTGGTGCTCGCCAGCGCCAAATGCGTGCGCCACGATGACGGTTGTGCCCATCGACAGCGCGAAGAATGCCGAGATGAACAGCATCTGCAGCTGCTGCGAAGCGCCGACCGCCGCGACTTCGGCAGACCCGATCCGGCTCACCATCAGGATGGTGATCATGCCCAGCACGCTCTGGAGCAGGTTCTCAAGGATTGACGGCCAGGCAATGCGTACGACGTCGCGTCGGATCTGTCGCTGGTCGAGACCATCCGCGCTGGCGGTTATGTCATGTGAGCCGTTGGCTCCCGGCATTGAGAAGCGACGTCGAATGGACACGAGGGAGAATCTCCGCTAGATACACGACGCGCGCCCCAGTTCGGGGCGCGTGGAGGACGAGGCTAAACAACCGAGTCAGGCTACCAGCCTGCTCACGATTGGTCAAACACGCGCGATTGCAAGAAAATTTCAGGCGCGATCACTCGCTGCATCGCTTCGACCCAAACTCACCTACCTGTCCAAAAGGTCAGCATTACTCCGTCCCGTGGGACGGTTGCAAGATTCCCGTTCGGCCAATGATGACGAGTCCCACCACTAGGTAGGATTACCGCTGGCTTGTGCCAGACAGGCGTACGTGTCTGGATGTCAACTCGTAGTGCGTGTGCCAGCGCCCCGATCTCAATCGGGAAGCAGTCACCGAAGGGAAAGATAGCGTATGTCGACGTCGACAGACACAGTGGTCAGCAAGAGTCCGACCGCAGCCGCCACGGATCAGGCGATCATCAAGGCGACGGGTGTTATCAAGACATATCATACCGGCAAGGTCAGCGTCCCGGCGCTCCGTGGTCTCGATATCCAGGTCAATCGTGGCGAAATGGTCGCGATCATGGGGCCGTCTGGCTGCGGCAAGACGACGCTGCTCAACTGCCTGTCCGGTCTGGACACGATTGATGAGGGCGAAATCCTCATCGCCGGTCAGGACCTCGCCCACCTTCCAGATGATGACCGAACCGACTTCCGCGCCCGAAACATGGGGTTCGTCTTCCAGTTCTATAACCTGCTGCCGGTGCTTTCGGCGGCGGAGAACGTCGAGCTGCCGTTGCTCGTCTCCGGCGTGAAGCCGAAGCAGGCGCGCGAGCGTGCGCTGAAGATCCTTGAGCGCGTCGGCCTCGGCGGCTGGGCAAACCACAAGCCGGCCGAGCTCTCCGGTGGCCAGCGCCAGCGCGTGACAATCGCCCGGGCACTGGTCAACGAGCCAGCCATCGTCTGGGCCGACGAGCCGACCGGCGACCTCGATAGCGAAACGGCCGATGACGTGATGAATCTGATGATCGAGCTCAACAAGACGCAACAGCAGACGTTCGTCATCGTCACCCACGATCCGCGCATCGGCGCGATGACCAATCGCATCGTGCGGATGAGCGACGGGCGCGTCGTTTCGGACGGCCTTCCGACCGATCACTAGCCGGCATCATCACGCACTCGCTTCGGATGTAAGGACAGCGTAGTCCTGCGCGCCTGAGGGGGCCCTTAGTGGATAGTATTTTCGGGCTGTCAATGACGACAATCATGATCGTGGTGCTCGCGATCATGGGATTATGTCTTCTGACAACGGTCGTCATCGCCCTGAAGAATCCGGTCATCTTCCGGATGGCAATTCGTAATATCCCTCGTCGCAAAGCCCAGACCGTCCTGATTATGGTCGGCCTGATGCTGGCGACGCTGATCATCGCCGCGTCGCTGACGACCGGCGACTCGATCGATCACTCCATCACCAGCTCGACCTACAAGGGGCTCGGCCAGGTCGATGAGACGGTCGCGTTTGTTGGCAACTCCGGTGGCGAGGGCACGATTGCGGTCAACAACCTGCCGATCGACGCCTCGATCGCCGATCAGCTTGAGGCAGCGCTGGCCGATAATCCTGATATCGAAGCCGTGATGCCGGTGCTGACCGAGTCGGTGCCGATTCTGAACGTTGATAAGCGCCTCTCGGAGCCCGCGGTCGTCATGACCGGTGTCGATCCGGCGCGCGTCGATAGCTTCGGCGGGATGAAGACGCCATCTGGCGACGCCATTGACTTCGCAGCACTCACCGCCCAGACCGAACCGCTGCCGGCAGACGCAGCAGCATTGCTGGAGCAATTCGCGGCGCAGGTACCGGGCGGCCTGAATTTTGACCCGTCGACCCTCATGGTCCACCCGATCGTCATCTCGGAGGATCTGGCGAAGGAGATCGACGCGAGCAACGGTGACCTGCTCGTCTTCTTCTATAACAACCAGCCACAGCCGGTGCGGGTTGCCGCAATCGGCAGAGGATCGCTGATGACCGGGTTCGCAGCCGGCGCTCAGGATATGCGGATCCTCGGCTTCGCGATGCCGATCGCTGATGTGCAGCAGATCATCGGTCTGGAGGGCAAGGCCCGCTATATCGCCATCTCCAACCGTGGTGGCGTCGAAGACGGCGCGGACCTGACAGACACGGTCATGCCGGCGATCAAGGACGCCGTTGCCGGCCTTACGAACGGCGACCAGCTCGGCGTGAACCCGATCAAGCAGGACGCGATCAAGGGCGCCGAAACGTTCGGCAACATCTTCATGAGCCTCTTTATTGTCCTCGGCCTGTTCTCGGTCGCTGCCGGTATCCTGCTGATCTTCCTGATCTTTATGATGCTGGCTGCCGAGCGCCGCTCGGAAATGGGCATGGCCCGCGCGGTCGGCATGAAGCGTAGCCACCTCGTGCAGGGCTTCATCGCCGAAGGCACAGCCTACGACCTCGGTGCGGCGCTGCTGGGCGCAGCGGCCGGTGTCGGCGTCGCCTTCGCGATCGCGATCATCATGAGCCGCATGGTCGGCGACTTCTTCTCGATCAGCCCGCACGCCACCTGGCGCTCGCTGGTCGTTGCCTACGCGCTCGGTGTGTCGGTCACGTTCCTGACGATCATCTTCGCGTCGGTGCGTTCCAGCCGCCTGAACATCGTGGCGGCGATCCGCGATCTCCCCGAAGAAGTCAACTTCAGCCGTGGCAAGCGCCCGTCCTGGACGTGGTGGTCGAAGCTCCCGCGTGTTGGCCCGTCTATCGGCATCTCACTCATCAGCATCCTCTGGTTCCCGCTTGAGGTGATCTGGAACGTCGTGCTCATTCCGGTGAAACTGATTGCCTGGCTGCTGCGCATTCTGGCGCACGCTGTCGGCTGGGGTCCGTTCCTCACCGTTGTCGGCGCGCTGCTGATGGTTAGTGGCATGGCCGAAAAGAGCATCTTCCAGTTCTCGACCGGTCTGACGTTTGTGGCCCTGGGCCTGTCGCTGTTCCTGAGCCGCTATCTGCCGAAGCGACCCGTCTACACGTTCTTCGCCGCCCTCATGCTGATCTTCTGGCTCCTGCCACAGGATTGGGCCAACGACATTCTTCCCGATCTGGGAACGGGCGGCTTTGAGATGTTCTTTGTCTCCGGCCTCTCAATGGTGACGTTCTCGACGCTCATCATTATGTGGAATGCCGACATGGCGGTCGGCATCATCTCAGCGTTCGGCCGAACCTTCTCGCGCTGGCTGCCAGCCGTGAAGACTGCCATCGCCTATCCGCTCTCGTCGAAGGGTCGGACCGGCCTGACGATCGCCATGTTCTCGATGGTGATCTTCTCGCTGGTGACACTGACGACGATCAACGCCAACTTCGTCGAGCTGTTCTCAACCGATCAGGCCGACGCTGGCTGGGATATTTCGATCACGACCAACCCGGCCAACCCAATCAGCGATTTGAAGTCCGCGCTGGCCGGAAGCGACGTGAACACCGATGACTTCCAGGCAGTTGGACGCATCGACAGCATCGCCTACGAGAACAGTGAAGTCCGTAACGTCGGCAGCGAGGACTGGAAGCGCGTAGTTGTCAACGGTATGGACGCGGCGTACATGCAGGCTGCCGACATCCCGCTGGAAGCTCGCGCCCCTGGCTATGCGTCGGATGCCGACGTCTGGGCGGCGCTGCGCTCCGGCGAGAAGGTCGCGATCGTCGATGCCAATACCTTCGCTGCGGACGAGTTCGGCAATGACCCGGATGCCTTCGCTGCACCGAAGGACGTGAGTATCAAAGACGGCTCCTTCCCGGCGTTCCAGATTGAGGTCAATAGCCTGCAGTCTGGGGCGACGGAAACCTGGACCGTCATCGGCGCGATCGACTCCAAGGTGAGTACGCTGTTCGGCGTCTACACGTCCGATCAGGTATTCGCCTCGGCATTCCCGCAGCCGGATGCGTCAGCGCTCTTTGTCCAGTTGACGCCGAGCGCCCAGGGTAACGCCGACACGATCGCCAAGAAGATCGAGTCAGCCCTGCTGACTAGCGGTGCCCAGGCAGATTCGATCCAGGACATTCTGGAGAGCTTCGTCTCGGTCCAGAATGGCATCTTCAAGCTCTTGCAGGGCTTCATGGGTCTCGGCCTGTTCGTTGGTATCGCCGCGCTGGGTGTAATCTCGTTCCGCTCAGTCGTCGAGCGCCGCCAGCAGATCGGCATGCTGCGCGCGATCGGATATCAGCGCGGTATGGTCGCGATGTCGTTCCTGCTGGAGTCACTTGTCATCGCTGGGCTTGGCGTCATCAGTGGCACCGTGCTGGCGCTGATCCTGTCCTACAACCTGATCAACGCCGACGACTTCACCGAGGGCCAGGACTTCAGCGGCTTCGTCATTCCGTGGGGCACGGTCCTGTTCTTCGTGATCGCGTCGCTCATTGCGGCGGCGATCATGACCTGGGTGCCGGCGCGCAAGGCGTCGTCGGTTCCGATCGCCGAGGCGCTGCGCTACGAGTAGCGCCCCAGAATAACCGTTTTCCTACTGAGACACACCGGCGGCCCAGACGGTCGCCGGTGTGTTTTTCTGCCTACGACAGTTGGTGGTGTTGCGAATAAATCCAAGCGGTTGCTCGCTGGAATGAGCTGCGTGTTCCACGTGAAACATCAAGGGTGATCCTGCGCCTGCTCATGCTGTCCGCAACCCTCGGCGGGCGCGACGGCGTAGCGGTTACGCCCGTTTAGACACTACGAACGTCCGCATAGCAATCACCGTGCAGGACGCTCGGTCTATGCTACGCGTAGGCGACCTTGCCGCTCAGCGAGAGTGGTTTTGATTGCAAAGATGGGTTCGGGGACGCGAACGATCTATACAGCCGATTCAGCATGGTAACGAAGTGGCCGTAGAGAACCCGTTAATCGCGAGTTGGACTAATCTTCCGGCAACCTGAATCCAGGGAACGTTCCGGTGCCCTGTTCGCAAGCCTCGAAGACGGAAAACGGCGTTCCACTACGCTCACCTTCACACTGGCGTGAGAGGCTGATGGTCTGGCACTACCCGTACGGATCGCCTCTCAATGTTCCACGTGAAACACTCGCTCGGCCGAGCGAGCCCGGTTAGTGAGTCGTCTGCGGTAGCGCACTGTGAATGTCGGCTGCGATCGCGTCGAGCGCGGCCATCGTTTCGCGGAAGACGCTCGTCGCGTAGGTGGCACGTCGCGCTCCGCACTCGGCTGCCGTTGCCAGCGAGAGCGGCCCACCACGCCGAACCGTGACATTCACGACCTCAACCGCTTCAACCAGCGCGCGGATCATCCCCGTATCGCTGAGGATGATCGGATAGATACAATCTGCCCCCGCCTCGCGATAGATCCGCGCGCGCCGTAGCGCCTCTTCCAGTTGGCTCTCAGGCGTCCCTTCGGAGCGGATGAAGACGTCCACACGCGCGTTCAGCACCAGATCCACACCGAGGGCACGCGCGGCGGCCTTCACGGCTGCCAATCGCTCCGCCTGTACCTCCGGCGGAGTCAGGCCAGACGATCCGTGATGATCCGAGTCCTCGAGGTTCATGCCAACCACTCCGGCGTCGATCAGCCGACGCGCGATTTCGGCTGGCGGCAATTGATAGCCAGCCTCGAAATCGACCGTTACCGGCACTGAGACGGCCCGGCTGATGCGCGCCGCCGCTGCGAGCATTTCGTCGACCGGGGCGTGCTCGTGATCCGCGTAGCCGAGGGCTGCCGCTTGTCCGCCGCTGGTTGTCGCGATCGCTGGGAAGCTCGCCGCTTCGATCCGCTGCGCACTCGCCGCGTCCCAGGCATTCGGCATAACGAGCATGTCCGGGCCGGCGTGCAGAGCGCGAAATGCTTCGGCCTTCGCTGCGAGCTGGTCAATGTCGATCATCGTGCTGTCCAACCTGTTGCGCTGGCTGTCGTGCGGGTCAGCCGTTGCCAATCTATCCCCCGTCCCTCACGTCGTCAACAGCGGATGGCTCGTTGGGTAGCCAACGAAGACGTCTCGTGCATATGCGCGGGACGTCTGGTCGTTAATGGTCTGTCGCGTTGAGTGAGTCGTCAGCGGTAACGTGAAGAGAACTCCGGCTCGACGCCCAGGCGTTATCGTCCTACGGAGAGACGGTGCTTTCAGTCGTAATCAACGCTCCTTACGACCAATGCCCAGAGT
>JBDHWD010000085.1:0-13945 GCA_039810005.1 Thermomicrobiales bacterium
CGGCACGAACGCGCGCACCACCTGCGAACCGCTCAGCATTTCCATGCCCTCGACGCGGCCGCGGCGCGCGTTGAGATTGCCAATAACGTCGCCCATGAACTCTTCCGGCGTCGTCACTTCGACCTTCATGATCGGCTCAAGCACGACCGGGCCAGCGCGACGAACGCCGTCCTTCAGCGCCATCGAGCCAGCGATCTTGAACGCCATCTCGGAAGAGTCGACGGGGTGGAACGATCCATCAACCAGCGCGACCTTCATGTCGACGATCGGATACCCGGCGTCACCACCGGTCTCCATCGCCTCCTTGACGCCGGCAGCGACGGCTGGGATGTACTCACGCGGGACAACACCACCGATGATCTTGTCCTCGAAGACGAAGCCTTCACCCGCTGGGAGCGGTTCCAGCTCCAGCCAGACGTGACCGAACTGACCGCGACCGCCGGTCTGGCGGATGAAGCGACCCTCGATGCGCGTCGGGCGCGTAATCGTCTCGCGATAGGCGACCTGCGGCTTGCCAACGTTGCCGGCAACCTTGAACTCGCGCAACAGGCGATCGACGATGACTTCCAGGTGAAGCTCGCCCATGCCCATGATGATCGTCTGGCCGGTCTCCTCGTCCGTCCGCAAGCGGAAGGTCGGATCCTCTTCGGCCAGGCGAGCCAGCGCCATACCCATCTTGTCCTGGTCCTGGCGCGTCTTCGGCTCGATGGCGACCTCGATAACCGGCTCCGGGAAGCTGATCGACTCCAGAATGATCTGGTTGTCCGGGTCGCACAGCGTATCGCCAGTGAACGTGCTCTTCAGCCCGATCACTGCAGCGATATCACCGGCGTGGACCTCTTCGATCTCCTCGCGGTGGTTGGCGTGCATCTGTAGCAGACGGCCGATGCGTTCGCGCTGACCCTTGGTCGAGTTGTAGGCGTAGGAGCCCGACTTCATCGTGCCCGAATAGATGCGAATGAAGGTGAGGCGTCCGACGTGCGGATCAGCTGCGACCTTGAACGCCAGTGCCGACAGCGGGGCGTCAGGATCGGTCTCGCGGATCTCTTCCTCACCGGTGCGCGGGTTCGTCCCACCAACCGGCGGGATGTCCAGCGGCGACGGAAGGTACTCGACGATCGCGTCCAGCATGCGCTGCACGCCCTTGTTCTTAAGTGCCGTGCCGTTGATGACCGGAACCAGCTCCGAACGAATGGTGGCCTGACGCAGCGCTGCGACCCACTCGTCGATGCTGATCTCCTCTTCCTCGAGGTAGCGCATCATCAGGTCTTCATCGGTCTCAGCAACCGTCTCGAGCAGCTCGTTGCGCCGCGTTTCGGCCTCTTCGAGCATCTCCGCCGGCACGTCGACCTCTTCGATGTTCTGGCCGAGGTCGTCCCGGTAGAAATAGGCACGCATGCGCAGCAGATCAACCATGCCCTGGTAGTCAGCCTCGCTGCCGATCGGCAGCTGGAGGACGGCCGGTCGGGCCTTGAGGCGATCCTTGATCATGTCGATGGTGCGCCAGTAGTTGGCACCAGTGCGGTCCATCTTGTTGATGAAGCAGATGCGGGGCACGTTGTACTTGTCCGCCTGCCGCCACACTGTTTCGGACTGCGGCTCAACACCCGCGACTGCGTCAAACACAACAACGCCACCGTCGAGGACGCGCAGCGAGCGCTCTACCTCAGCGGTGAAGTCGACGTGTCCGGGCGTGTCGATGATATTGATGCGATGGTCACGCCAGAAGCAGGTCGTGGCAGCCGATGTAATCGTGATGCCGCGCTCGCGCTCCTGGACCATCCAGTCCATGGTCGCCGAGCCTTCATGCGTTTCGCCTGGGCGATGCACACGTCCGGTGAAAAACAGGATGCGCTCGGTTGTTGTCGTCTTGCCGGCGTCAATGTGAGCGATGATGCCGATGTTCCTGACCTGTTCGAGGCCAGACGCGCCGGCTCCGGCGCCCTTGGTTACCGTATTCGTGCTACTCATCGTCGCGTCTTAGTCTCCCTGACCGGCGCGGCTTTGCGCCGGATTGGTAACGTCTCTGCCCAGAACGAAAAACCGATGAACGGCTTACCAGCGATAGTGCGAGAAGGCCTTGTTAGCCTCGGCCATCCGGTGCGTATCCTCGCGTCGCTTGATGGTCGCGCCCGTGTTGTTGTAGGCGTCCATCAGCTCGGCGGCCAGCTTCTCCGACATGGTTCGGCCGTTGCGGGACCGCGCTGCCTGCAGCATCCAGCGGATAGCGAGCGACAGCCGACGTGCACCCTCGATCTGTACCGGCACCTGGTAGGTTGCGCCACCAACGCGGCGCGGCTTCACCTCAATGACCGGAGTCGCGTTGTGCAGCGCCTGCTGGAACACTTCCAGCGGCGGTCGACCGGTGCGGGATTCGATGATGTCGAATGCGTCGTACACAATCCGCTCAGCGGTACCCTTCTTGCCACGCTCCATCACCTTGTTGGTGAAGCGTGTGACGAGCTCGCTCCCGTACTTTGGGTCCGGCATCAATTCCCGGCGTTGCACCTTCGCGCGTCGTGGCACTGTCGTTGCCCTCCCGCCGCTCCCGCGGCCTGCTGTACCTCACAAAACAGGGCGGACCCTGCCTGTCCCAGATCCCGAGCCAACGGCTGGCTCACATTCACACAGAAAAGCGGTCGACACGATGAAACCGTGAGGCCGCTTTTCGTCCCGTACGATCTTCGCAAAGAGTGACCATGGGTATCCAGGCGCGAAACGCCCGGACGGCATGCTCTAGCTCTTTGGTTTTTTGGTCCCGTACTTCGACCGCCCCTGCCTGCGGTTATCGACCCCTCGCGCGTCCAGCGCACCACGAACAACGTGATAGCGCACGCCCGGAAGATCCTTGACGCGGCCACCTCGGATGAGCACCACCGAGTGCTCCTGGAGGTTGTGGCCCTCGCCTGGGATATATGCGGTCACTTCCATACCGTTGGACAACCGCACGCGGGCAATCTTGCGGAGCGCGGAGTTAGGCTTCTTCGGCGTCATCGTTCGGACCTGGGTGCAGACACCCCGCTTCTGCGGTGCGCCCTTCCCACGGCGAAGCCGTCCGGCGTACCTGCCGAGCGCATTGTTCGTGTAGCGCAGGGCCGGTGCCTTGGTCTTCTTCGTGACGCTCTTGCGCCCTTTTCGGACCAACTGATTGATCGTCGGCACGTTCTCTGGTTCCCTCCCGAAGTTTGCTGCCAATCCTCTGCGAACAGTGTCTCGAAGGCTATCGATTTGCTGTCGCAAACGAGGCTGCGCTTCGAGGATGCTAACGCCTCGTATCCCATGGCCCATTTCCGGCCACAATGCGACAGTGTACTAGAATTTGAATCCTTCTGTCAAACGATTGAGACGGCGAACCGAACCGCCGAAGCGGCTCGGTTCGCGCCTTTCGCGTTACTACTCTTCCGGATCGCCCTCAGCTGGCGTCCCGGAGTCGAGTCCGCCCTGGTCCCCCTCGCCTTCAGCGAAGAGATCGCCTGTCTCGGACTGTCCGGCGACGGCCGCGCCGGTCGCCTCAGCCGAGTCCTCAGCGAGGTCGGTCGCGACGCGGGCCGTCGAGACCATTTCTTCAACGTCCTCGATCGACGACGGCTCGTACTCGGCCGGAGCTTCCAGCTCACCAGCGACAACGCCGTTGGTGCTTTCGGCTTCGATGTTCGAGTGGTAGCCCGTGCCGGCCGGAATGAGCTTGCCGATGATGACATTCTCCTTGAGGCCACGGAGGTGATCGATCTTCCCGTTGATCGCCGCCTCGGTCAGGACACGCGTGGTCTCCTGGAACGAAGCCGCCGAGAGGAACGAATCAGTCGCCAGCGACGCCTTGGTGATGCCCAGCAGGACCTCCTGCGCCGTTGCCGGCTCACCACCCTGGGCCAGCATCTCGGAGTTCATACGGTTCAACTCGAACCGGTCAACCAGCTCACCCTGCAGCCAGTCCGTATCGCCCGGATCATCGATGCTCACCTTGCGCAGCATCTGCCGCACGATGACCTCGATGTGCTTGTCGTTGGTCACGACACCCTGTGACCGGTACACGGCCTGCACTTCGTCGACGAGCAGCCGCTGAACCGCCTCGCGTCCGCGTGCCGACAGCACTTCCTGCGGATCGAGGCTGCCGTCCGTCAGCTGATCGCCGGGGTTCACCAGGTCGCCATCCTGCACGCGGATATGTGCCGTGTGCTGGACTGCGTACTCCTTCGACTCGTGATCTTCGCTGCGGATGATGATTTCGCCATCATCCAGCACAATCGTGCCATCCATCGTCGCAACGATCGGCTCGATGCCATTGCTCGACGTAGCAAGGATGTCACCGCGCGCGACCGTCTGTCCATCCTTCACGTCGACCAAATGAGCACTTGCAAGCGGGTAGCGCTCAACGACGATGTCTTCACGACTGACGATGATCTTGCGACCATCCTCTTCGTTGGCGATTTCAACGACGCCCTCGATCTCCGAGAGGATCGCCTTACCCTTTGGCTCGCGGGCTTCGAACAGCTCCTCAACACGCGGAAGACCGGTCGTGATGTCCTCCGCGTGCGACACACCACCGGTGTGGAAGGTGCGCATCGTGAGCTGTGTGCCCGGCTCGCCAATCGACTGCGCGGCGATGATACCGACCGCCTCGCCGCTGGCCACCAGATGGCCGCTCGCCAGGTCGCGCCCGTAGCACATTGCGCAGACGCCGTGGACCGCTACGCAGTCCATCGCCGTGCGAATGCGGAACGTCGTGATGCCCGCCGCGAGAATGCGCTCCAGCGCGTCTTCGTCGATCTCCTCGTTGCGATCGATCAGTAGCTCGCCGTCGTCAGTGACGACAGGTAGCGCCGCTGCGCGACCAATGACACGAGCGCGCAGTGGCTCATCGTCGATCTCGTCGACGTTGATGATCATGCCGTTCTCAGTGCCGCAATCATCGAGTGTGATGATGACGTCCTGAGCAACGTCAACCAGACGCCGGGTCAGATAGCCGGAGTCCGCCGTGCGCAGTGCCGTATCCGCCAAGCCCTTGCGCGCGCCGTGCGTGGAGATGAAGTACTCCAGCACCGACAGACCTTCGCGGAAGTTCGCCTTAATCGGCAGGTCGATGATGTTGCCGTTCGGGTCGAGCATCAGACCGCGCATACCGGCCATCTGGGTAATCTGGTTGATATTACCCTTCGCCCCCGAGTGGCTCATCATGAACAGCGAGTTGTCAACGCCGAGGTTCTGCTCCACCGCCTCGGCCAGGATGTCGCGAGTGTCGTTCCAGATCTTGATGACCTGTGCCTTGCGCTCCCGCTCAGTAACCAGACCGCGATTGTGCTGACGCTCGATGGCTTGAACTTCAACGTCCGCCTTCTCGATGATTTCCTTCTTGGAAGGCGGAATCGCGATGTCGTGCAGGCCGATCGTCAGACCACCCTTGGTCGAGTAGCTGAATCCAACCTGCTTGATGCGGTCGGCAACTTCGGCCGTCGCTTCCGCGTCGTACTGCTGATAGCAGTCATGCACGAGCCGCCGGAGCGCCTTGCGGTCCATCGTCTCGTTGCGGTACGGAAAGTCCTGCGGCAACTCCGAATTGAACAGCACGCGCCCGACTGTCGTCTCAACGAGGCCGGTCTCGGCATGGCCGTTTGCGGTCTCGGCATCGAGCGGTCGCGCTCCGCGCTTCGGATCGAACACGAAGATGCGTGCCTGCAGATCGACGATGCCAGACTGATAGGCGATTGCAACCTCATTGGCGCTGGCGAAGACCTTACCCTCGCCGGGCAGGCCGTCGCGCTGCGACGTCATGTAGTAGCAGCCGAGCACGATCTCCAGCGTCGGCGCGATAACCGGGTCGCCGTCCGACGGGTCGAGCAGGTTGGCCGTCGAGAGCATGCGCTTGCGCGCCTCGCGCTGCGCGGCCTTCGACAGCGGCACGTGAACAGCCATCTGGTCACCGTCGAAGTCGGCGTTGAACGCCGCGCAAACGAGCGGGTGAATCTGGATAGCCGAACCCTCGATCAGCTTGACCTCGAACGCCTGGATGCCCAGCCGGTGAAGCGTTGGGGCGCGGTTCAACAGGACGACGTAGTCCTTGATGACCTCTTCCAGCACTTCCCAGACGCGCTCATCCACGCGCTCGACCAGCCGCTTGGCCGCCTTGATGTTGTGTGCATAGCCGTGCGAGACGAGCTTGCGCATGACGAACGGCTTGAACAGCTCCAGCGCCATCCGCTTCGGCAGCCCGCACTCATGCAGCTTCAAATCCGGGCCGACGACGATAACCGAACGGCCGGAGTAATCGACACGCTTGCCGAGCAGGTTCTGGCGGAAGCGCCCCTGCTTGCCCTTGAGCATGTCGGACAGGCTCTTGAGCTTGTGCTTGCCGGAGCCCGACACGACGCGGCCACGGCGACCGTTGTCGATCAGCGCGTCAACCGCCTCCTGCAGCATGCGCTTCTCGTTGCGGACGATGATGTCCGGAGCGCCAAGCTCGAGCAGTCGCTTCAGGCGGTTGTTGCGGTTGATGACGCGGCGGTACAGGTCGTTCAGGTCAGACGTTGCGAAGCGTCCACCGTCGAGCTGCACCATCGGGCGCAGGTCGGGCGGAATCACCGGCAGGGTCGTGAAGATCATCCACTCCGGTCGGTTGCCACTCTTTCGCAGAGCCTCGATGACGCGCAGGCGCTTCGTTGCCTTCTTGCGCTTCAGGCCGCTCATGCGCTGCATGTCCTGGCGCAGGCTCGATGCGACTTCGTCGAGATCGAGATCTGAGACGACCGAGTAGACCGCCTCGGCACCCATGCCGGCACGGAAGACGCCCGGGGCATCCTCCATTAGCTCACGGTACTCGTTTTCGGTGATGACCTGCAGCGGCAGAATGCCACGAATCCGCTTGACAAGTGCATCAGCCTCGCTCTGCAGATCCTTCTTCTGTGCTTCGTACTGGGCCTCGAGACGCCGGACCTGTTCGTCTGACTCCACCGAGATGCGATCCGACTCGGCCTCAGCAAGTGCCGTGGCACTCTGTGAATCATGCTCGGCGCGAGCGCGGGCTTCCTCAACGAGCTTGTCGCGCAGCTGATTCAGCGCAGTGACGCGATCGGCATTCACGGCCTCGCCTTCCTTGACGACGACGTCGCCACGGAACGTGATATCCGCCTCTGCCGATTCGTTCTCCTGCTTCTCAAGCAGCTCACGAACTGACGTTGCCTCAGCCTCAATCTCTTCGAGATCGGACTGCAGCTGCGTCTCAATCGCGCTGGTGACATTCTCCGAGCCCTGGGTCAGATTGGCGACTTCCGAGTCGCGCTGACCGGTCATCTCGCCCAGGCGCTCCTGCAGCTCGGCGTCGACCTCGCCCAGCGCCTCTTCGAGCGCCTCGTGGATGTCGGCGACGACCGCATCGCGACGCTCCAGATCGACCTCAGTGATCAGGTAGGACGCGAAGTAGAGCACGCGCTCCAGGTTGCGCGGCGACACATCCAGCAGCAGGCCAAGGCGACTCGGCGTCCCCTTGACGTACCAGATGTGCGTAACCGGCGCAGCCAGGTCGATGTGGCCCATGCGCTCACGGCGAACCTTCGACCGTGTGACCTCAACGCCGCACTTGTCGCACACAGTGCCGGCGTGTCGAATGCGCTTGTACTTACCGCAGTAGCACTCCCAGTCACGGGT
This sequence comes from Thermomicrobiales bacterium, assembly GCA_039810005.1. Classification (GTDB taxonomy): domain Bacteria; phylum Chloroflexota; class Chloroflexia; order Thermomicrobiales; family CFX8; genus JAMLIA01. The sequence continues at coordinate 7,639 of JBDHWD010000085.1, forward strand.
CGGGCCGAAGATGCGTTCGCAGAACAAGCCACCATGCTCGGGCTTGAGCGTGCGGTAGTTAATAGTCTCGGGCTTGGTCACTTCGCCGTATGACCAGCTCCTGATATCTTGCGGCGAGGCGAGGCTAATCCGAATCGCATCGAAGTCGTTCACGTCGAGCGACCGGCGCGCGTCACCGCGGTTGGTTGTTCTCATGGTCTGCATGGTTTGGCACTCTCCATAGCGATCAGCGGACTCAGCGATGGCTCGTGGGCGGCCGGCTAGCAGCCGCCCACAGGGTCAGCTGACCGCTAGTCTTCCGTCCGCTCGAAGCCGCTCAGGTTGATGCGATCCAGGTTGGTCAGCAGGTCGCGTGTCGTGTCCTCGGTGAACTCGACGCGCTCCTCCTCCTCGTTGATGACATCAATTGACAAGCCAAGCGATCGAAGCTCCTTGACCAGCACCTTGAACGATTCAGGCACGCCAGCCTCGGTGATCTCGTCTCCCTTGACGATTGCCTCGTAGGTCTTGACCCGCCCGACAACGTCGTCGGACTTGACGGTCAGCATTTCCTGGAGCGTGTGCGCCGCGCCATAGGCCTCGAGCGCCCACACTTCCATCTCGCCGAAGCGCTGGCCACCGAACTGCGCCTTGCCACCGAGCGGCTGCTGCGTGACGAGCGAGTACGGGCCGGTCGAGCGCGCGTGGATCTTGTCCTCGACCAGATGCGCGAGCTTCAGCATGTACGTGATTCCGACAGTCACCGGGCGATCGAACGCATCGCCGGTCCGGCCGTCGAACAGCGTGACTTTGCCGTCCTCAGGCAGACCCGCCTCGACCAGTGCGGCCGTGATGTCATCCTCGTTCGCGCCATCAAAGACCGGCGTCGCAACGCGGAAGCCGAGCGCGAACGCAGCCCAGCCGAGGTGCGTCTCCAGCACCTGACCGATGTTCATGCGCGACGGCACGCCAATCGGGTTGAGGATGATATCGACCGGCGTTCCGTCCGGCAGATACGGCATGTCTTCAACCGGCAGGATGCGCGAGATGACACCCTTGTTGCCGTGGCGCCCGGCCATCTTGTCGCCTTCAGAGATCTTGCGCTTCTGGGCGATCATGACGCGAACCATCTCGTTCACGCCGGCCGGTAGCTCATGCTCCATGTTGTCTTCGCGCCGGAACTGCTTGACGTCGATGACCTTGCCGTGGACGCCGTGTGGCACCCGCAGCGAGGTGTCCTTCACCTCACGGGCCTTTTCACCGAAGATCGCCCGCAACAGGCGCTCCTCGGCCGACAGCTCCGTCTCACCACGCGGCGTGACCTTGCCGACGAGGATGTCGTTCGGTCGAACCTCGGCACCGATACGGATGATGCCGTTCTCGTCGAGGTTAGCCAGCGAATCCTCACCGACGTTCGGGATATCGCGTGTGATCTCTTCCGGGCCGAGCTTCGTGTCCCGGGCCTCGGTCTCGTACTTCTCAATGTGGATCGAGGTGAACACGTCGTCGCGCACCAGGCGCTCCGACAGCAGGATGGCGTCCTCGAAGTTCCCGCCCTCCCAGGGCATGTAGGCGACCAGCACGTTCTGGCCCAGCGCCAGCTCACCATTTTCGGTGCTCGACGAATCGGCAATGATCTGGCCGATCTGTACTCGATCTCCGTTCGCGACGCTCGGGCGCTGGTTGATGCAGGTGTCCTGGTTGGAGCGCACGAACTTCATCAGGCGGTAGACCTGCTCGGTGCCATCGTCCTCATCGATCACGATCTCCTTGGCCGTGACCGAGCGCACGACGCCCGGTGCCTTCGCGACGACCACCTGGCCGGAGTCGCGGGCCGACTGATACTCGACACCGGTGCCAATGATCGGAGCGGCGGGCCGCAGCAGCGGCACTGCCTGCTTCTGCATGTTGGCACCCATGAGGGCGCGGTTGGCGTCGTCGTGCTCGAGGAACGGAATCAGGCCGGTCGCAACGGAGAAGACCTGCTTCGGCGAGACGTCCATGTAGTCGATCTGCTCGGGCCGAACGACCGGATAGTCGGTGGCCAGGCGGGATGCCACAAGGTTCTCGACGAAGTAGCCGTCGTCAGTCAACGGCGCGTTCGCCTGGGCGATCGTGAACTGATCCTCTTCGTGTGCGTCCAGATACTCGATCTTGTCCGACACGAACGGCTTGACACGAACGAAGGCCAGCTCGCTGGAAACGAGCGTTGCGATGGTTTCCTCGTCCAGCACCGTCCCGGCCGCCAGCGTGGAGCCGCCGACCTTCACGTCTTCGGCCAGGATGCGATCCGGCAGCAGCGCGACATTGTCGTGCGGCGAGCCGTCCGGGTTGCGCAGCTCGATCAGGTTATAGACACGGCGGTACGGCGTCTCAATGAAGCCGAACTCGTTGATCTTTCCGTAGGTTGCCAGCGAGCCGATCAGGCCGATGTTCGGTCCTTCAGGCGTCTCGATCGGGCAGATACGGCCATAGTGCGAGTGGTGAACGTCACGGACTTCGAAGCCGGCGCGATCTCGCGAGAGGCCGCCCGGGCCGAGTGCCGAGAGTCGCCGCTTGTGCGTCAGCTCGCTCAGCGGGTTGGTCTGGTCCATGAACTGCGACAGCTGCGAGCCACCGAAGAACTCACGAACCGCAGCCATCACTGGGCGCGTCGTCGAGATGAGGCCGTTCGGCGTCACCTGCTCGATGTCCTGGATCGTCATGCGCTCCTTGACGCCGCGCTCAAGGCGCTGCAGGCCGGTACGCACATGCATCTGGATGAGCTCGCCGACCGCACGAATGCGGCGGTTGCCGAGATGATCGATGTCATCCGGATCGCCCTGGCTGTTGTTCAGCCGGATCATCGTGCGGATGATCTCAAGCAGATCCTCGGGCGACAGCACGCGATCGTCGAGCGGCTGCTCGCGACCGAGCCTCTTGTTCAGCTTGTAGCGGCCGACGCGGGCCAGGTCGTAGCGACGCGGATCGAAGAACAGGTTCTTCAGCAAGTTCGCTGCGTTGTCACGCGTCGGCGGGTCGCCGGGGCGCAAACGCTTGTACAGCTCGACGAGCGCTTCCTCGCGGGTCTTGGTTGGCTCGCGCTCCAGCGTGGCCGAGATGTACTGGTGATCCGGGTTCGTGTCGACATCGGCGAAAAGCGCAGCGAGCTCTTCGTCGTCTTCGTAGCCGATTGCGCGCAGCAGGATCGTGACCGGCATCTTGCGCTTGCGGTCGACCTTCACTGACAACACGTCGCGGTTGGACGACTCGAACTCGAGCCACGCGCCACGGTTCGGGATCAGCTTCGCCTTGCAGAGGCGGCGGCCACTCGTGGCGTCCTCTTCGAGCTCGAAGTAAACGCCCGGCGAGCGCACCAGCTGCGATACGACGACACGCTCAGCACCGTTGATAATGAAGGTGCCGTGCGCAGTCATCATCGGGAAGTCGCCAAGGAAGATGTCGCTCTCCTTGATCTCCCCGGTCTCCTTGATGATGAGCCGCACGCGAATGCGCAGCGGCGCGGCGAACGTCATGTCCCGCTCGCGGCAGGTTTCCTCATTCGCGCGTGGTTCATCGAAGGCATGCTCCAGGAAATGGAGTTCCATCTTCTGGTTGTAATCAGTAATCGGCGAAATCTCCTGGAGCAATTCCCGGAGACCATCGGTCTTAAACCACTGGAATGAATCGATTTGCACCTGCACCAGGTTGGGCATCTCGATGACGGTTGGGATTCGAGCGTAGGAGCGCCGATTGATTCCCATATTAGAGACGACCTGCTCGACTGGCTCGGCGATCGTCTGCGCGCTCGGAACACGTTGGGTCATGTGGTGCTCCTCTTTTCAATTGAAGGACTGGCCATGGCGACTCGAATACCGCCACACGCTGGTTGGACACGCATAATGCGCTCAGGCTGACGCGGTGTCAGGAGCGTGTTCCTGTCGCAAGGAAATGCAAAAACCGGAAGGCAGACTTTCCCCCTCCCGAGGCCCATTCGGATTCGGTTTCTGTCCTCGTACGCTCAACTGTAATCGTTACCGCGCGCTCACAGCCACTAGCGACCTGCTATCTTATGTGATGATACCCAGTATGTCAAGCAACCCCTCGCCTCCGGCTCCCCGGAAACGGCATCACATACTGACAATCCAGACTCGAGCGTGATGGTTACGAAGACCGCATGCGCAGGCGCTCGGATCCACCAACATTTGTAACGTGCCGCGTCGTACGAATATTCCCCGCCAATCTGATGAACCTCGCCCAGGTGCGCGGTTCCACTTGGTTTCATTTCGCGACTTTGGGATCAATATGTGTTGACCATGTCGCGCGTTGCGACATTAATAGGGCCAGCACCCGCAAATATGACGCATACCGGCATTCGCCGGAGCGATCAACGATGGAGGTCGGAAAGCGTCGGAGCATGTGAACCGTCACCGCCATCTGCCGTTGAGTGCGAACTCCGGCTACGGGCGGAATCGAGAGGATGTGGTTGGCTCATGAGGATTGAAGCACTGCAGCACATGCACATGAAGCGCCTGGCGCTTGTCATCGGCCTGATTATCGCAGCGCTGGCGGCCCTGCTCATCACGGCGCCAAGGCCGGCGCTGGCTGATGGATTCACGACGCACATTTCGCTAACAGACTCCAACGGGACGGGTATCGACAATGCCAGAGTGCTCTACTGGCGCTCCGGCAGCTGGGGAACCCTCGGTTACACCGACCCGAATGGGGTTCTCGAGACTCCCGTCTCGCAACAGAACTACCGCATTCGCATTGAATACCAGCGCGGAAAAGTCGACACCGTTGACCCGGTCGACGTGACGAACTATGCCTTCCAGACTGTTCGCGTTCACTTGTTGAACACTGGAAAGTTGATCCATCAAGGCTGGTACGGGGGGTGGGGGACGTTTACGAATCCGGGCGAATACCTCCCGGGAACGTACAACATCCGCAACAGCCAGAGCAGCCCCTATGTGTACAACGAGTTCGATCTGGCTGTCGGAACAACAAACCTTACAGCCGTTGCGGTGCGACTCGTTGACTCAGACGGCAATGGTCTGGCCGGCGGGAAACTCTCCTACTACATCGGCGGCTGGTACACAGCACCGGGCACGACCGACGCGAATGGCAACCTCGTGGTCGAGCTGCCGTCCGACTCTTCAAGCATGAGCATGAGCATGTCCTACAACGGCACAAGCCAGCAGATGAACCGATCTGCGCTAGATGCCAGCAACTTCACGTTTCAGACAGCCAGGGTCAACGTGAAGCTGGTTGATGCCGATGGCGCAGCGCTCAGAGAAGGTACAGCGTCCTACTATGCTGTCGGCTGGCGATCGCTGGGAAGCACGACAGATGGCGTGATCACGGTGCAGATGCTGCCGGGTAATTATGCCTTTGTCATGAACTACAACGGGTCGCGCGAGCAGCGCAATACCGTCGCGATCGCAACGCCAGAAACGGACGTCGTGTTCCAGACTGGCCGGGTAACGATGCAGTACTCCGGTTCAGTCTCCTGGTACCACGAAGGATGGCGGACCTTTGCGAAGCCAACGATGGAGTACCTGCCTGGGACGACAACGTTCTACTTCGGCCCAAGCCCGACCTGTCAGATCGCGTTCCCAATCCAGGCCGGTGATCATCAGGTCAAGAGCGTCGTCGTTGCGAAGCTGAAGAACAGCGCCGGGCAGCCGCTGGCCGACGCCACCGCCACCGCATACGTGTCCGGCGGGTGGCGCACAGTCGGCACAACGGACGCTTCAGGCGTCACCTGTGCCGCGTTTGACGGCAAGGCAGGTAACACTGCTGTCGCGATGGTCTACAACGGGACCCGCCAGCAGATCTCGCAGCAGCACGCGACCAATTCCGTTTACCAGTTCGCGACCGTCGCTGTAACCGTTGAGCTGCGAAACAGTGGCGGCGAGCTGATCGACGAAGGCAATCCGTCGTACTACGCGACCAAGTGGTGGTCCCTCGCCGCAACAGAGAACGGCCAGACCTCCGTGCAAATGCTGCCGGGCAGCTACGCCTTCGCGATGGTCTACAACGGCACGCGAGAGCAGAAGAACGCCGTCGCAATCGGGCCAGCCGCAACCACCGTGACATTCACGACGATCAACGTCACGGTCCGTCTGCTTGATAGCGCGGGCAACCCGCTTGACGGCGGCATTGCCTCCTACTATGCCAACGGCTGGCGTTCGATCGGCGCAGTGACGAACGGGGAAATCAGCAGCGAGATGCTGAAGGGTTCCTATAGCTTCGCCATGGCGTACCTCGGCGCGAACGCGCAGAAGAATGGGGTTGTCGTCGCTGAACCGAGCACGACAGTCGACTTCCAGACTGGCGCTGTTCACTC
>JBDHWD010000086.1:0-13723 GCA_039810005.1 Thermomicrobiales bacterium
GGCATCGCTGCCGCGCGCGCGACGGCCGCTGGCGAGCAGGGGGCGCTGGCGCTCGGGCTGCTCGATTCGCTGGCTGGCGGCTTTGCGGCCCGCGCCATCGCAGCATTCCGCGACGAGCATCCAGCGGTCGATATCGATGTGCGGGCAGGGAACAGCGATGAAATCGCCCAGCTCCTGCGTGACGGCGTCCTGACACTCGGCATCGTCGGCTGGACACCTCCACCTGCGGGTCTGCAGGCGTTGATTGAGTTTCGCGAGCGGCTGGTGCCGGTAGCTTCGCCGGCGCACCCGATGGCACGCGGCGGTGCGGTCACGTTCGCCGATGTCATCGCGTCGGCCAATCCGTTCGTCCTGATCGGCTGGGATGAGGCGTTTACTGACGCCGTCCGCGCGATCCCGCACGGCTCAGGGGCGGTAATCGAAGCGCCGTTCAGCACCGCCCGCCGGCTCCTGCGACGACGGGGTGGCGTCGCATTTATGACTGAGGACCTGGTTGCCGACGACCTGCTGGATGGCTATCTCGCCGAGGTCGCTGTCTCTGACGCACCGGCGTTCGAGCGGCGCACTACGCTCGCTCGCGCCAACACCGATGAGCCGCTATCGTCCGTCGCCGAAGCGTTCATCGCGGCGATCCGCCAGGCGGCCGGGACGCTCGTCGTCTGAGTCATTCACTCGTCGACCAAAGATCGATTCTCGAATCGGCCGGGAAGGCATCCCGATCCGCACTGTCGCGATACTATGCGTCGTGTGGAATTGAGATCCGAGGGGAGTGGGTTTGATGAGTGAGGTCGTGCGGGTCGGGGTGATCGGCACCGGATTCGGGGCGCACCACGTTGAGGTGCTGCAGCAGTTGGAGCATGTCGAGGTCGCCGGCGTCGCCTCCGCACAGCCGGAGCGTGCGGCGGCGTTGGCGGAGCGCTTCAATATCTCGCAGGCAACCGGCGACTATCGGGAGCTGCTCCCGAACGTCGATGCCGTCGTCATCGCCAGCCCACCGGCGCTCCACGCCGAGATGGTCCGAGAAGCAGCGGCGGCCGGAGTCCATCTGTTCTGCGAAAAGCCGATGGCCACGACGGTTGCGGAAGCACGGGAGATGCGCGATCTCGCCGAGGCTGCCAATGTCGTCGCGATGATCAATTTTCATCAGCGTTTCATGGCCCACTGGCGGCGGGCGCACGACATCGTCGCTGAGGGGCAGATCGGTCGACTGGTCGCGGCCGACATGCGTGTGACGATGAACCCGGTCAGCTATCTCGCTTCGCCGCTCTGGAGCACCTCGAAGGCGGCCTGGTTCAGCAACGCCGCGCAGTCCGGTGGCCTGCTTGCCAGCTCGGTCGGGCCGCACCTGGTCGATCTGATGCGCTGGATTGGTGGGCCGGTCATCGATGTGACAGCGCAAACAATCACGTCGCTGAAGGAGATCCCACTCGCTGATCGCGCCGCACTGAAAGATGTCGATGCGGATGATGGCTTCGCTATCCTTGGCCGCTACGCCAGCGGCGCACTCCTGACAATTCGCGGCGTGCCCGTCACCTACAACGGTGGCGAATGGGATATGTCGTTGCATGGCGATAAGGGCTCGCTGATTGTAGCCGGTACCGAATTGCTGATGGCTGGCCCCGGCGACGCACGCCCGCAGCCGATCGAGCAGCCGAACGCAGTGAATCCGCGCACCGCTATCGCCGGGCTGTTTGTCGACGCCGTTCGCGCCGGTGGCCCCGCGCCGGAGCCGACCTTTGTCGACGGCATCGCTTCGCAGGCACTACTCGATGCTGCGCTGCGAGCCGGGCACACGAACCAGTGGGAGCAGGTTGAGCAGGTCTAGCGCAAGCGCTCACCGTGCAGCCGGACGGCACCGGAGATCAGCGTGAAACGGTCGCCATCAACGACGAACTGGCGCTCCAGGCGCTTGCCGACGTTCGCCGGGTCGGCGTGCATGTCCGGGATGTGGAAGACGCTGTCGCCGTCGACCTCGTACGTGCCGCAGTACTGGACGGTGAGGACGTTGCCGTCCGCTCCACGGGTCGAGAAGGACTCGGCGAACCAGCCGCCTGCGTCATAGAGCAGGAATCCATGCGGCGCGTCATCGCGATGTGCCGCACCGTCCGCGGCTGGTCGCTCAATGGCGACCAGCCGCCAGATTCCTACGATCTCGGTGTTCGCCATTGCCTGTCCTCCCACGTGCTCTACTCTGTCACTGCTAGCAGCAGCTCCGCGCGCAGGCCGTCACCGTCCGGCGCAACCGACCAGGCGAGGCCGCCGAGTGACTCCAGCGCAGTCCGCGCTTCCGGCGAGACATCGCTCCACTGATCCTCAGGGATCAGCGCGATGAGCCGATCGAGCGCAAGATACCCGATCATCGAGGAGTCGTCCTGCACGTCGTCCATCAGATCGACGAAGTGCGGATCGTCGGCGAGCGTACCGCTGCCTGCGCCATCACCGAGACGCAGACCGACCGAGAGGTTGTCGTCCACCGCGACATCGCCGAAGACCGGCACGCCAGAGCCGGAGATGCTGAAGCCGTTGTCCGTGCGCGTCATCGGTACGCCGATTTCGCCCAGCGAATCAGCCACCTCGTTGACCAGATCGGTCACGGCGCGTGCGTCGTCGACGCCACTCTGGAAGCCGACTGCACCGCTGAAGCCGAACGGGCTGGAATTGTCGGTCAGCGCGGCAATGCTGAAGGAGTACTGGCCGACGAGGTGGGACAGCAGGTCGTCATCCACGCCGAGGCCAAGCTGCGCAACGCTGCCGGCAGCCTCGGAGCCGTCTGATAGCGGAGCTTCCAGCGCCCCGGCCTGATCGATGGCCGGCTTCAGGAACGACTCGTACAGATCAACGCCGGTCATCGCGAAGACGGTCGAGGCCGGCATCTCGTTGGCCGCAATGCCGTCCGTCACGGTCGTCGGGAACGCTGCCGGTCGTCCTTCGGTCAGTGTGGCAAAGCGGATGGTGTCGCCAGACGCTCTGACGGTGAAGGTCATGGCTCCCGCGCCATCCCAGGTCTCCAGCGCTGTGTCATCGAAGCCGAGGCCCATCGCGGCGTCCGGATGCGTTCGCGCTAGCTCAGCGATGGCTGGTCCGTCGACGTAGCTGAAGATCAGCGGATCATCGGCAGCGCGATCAGCGGCGCTGGTGAACTGCTCGACAGCGTTGAGCGCGCCATCGCGCCGCGCATCGATAACGTGCTCGAACGCATCGCTGCCGGTCGCAACGATCATCGCGTCATCAACGATGCCGACCGCCGTCTGCTCGTCCTTCACCTGATAGGTTATGTCACGGTAGGTGTGTGCTTCGGGGGTCTCACCGTCGAGAATCCGCGCAATTGTCTGTTCGGCAGCGTTCTCGTCGGCGACCATCACGACGAGCGCCACGTCCGGCTCATCCTGACCAGATGGCTGCCAGACCGCCAGACCGATCTCGCGACCGATCGCCGGGCGAATGAGGTCGTCCCAGAGCGACGGATCCTGGCCTGCATCGCTCAGCCCGTCTTTCGGAAGCTGAGCGAGATCATCGTCAATGCCGGCGCTGCGGGCCAGCCGCCAGGCATCCAGCCACGCCCTGCTGGTCGGATCGGTATTGGCCGCGACGTAGACGATGCTATCCTGCGGCGCGTAAGCCGCCGTGGCCCGGTCATCGTGGCCAAGCAGCATACGGAAGGCGAGCACAGCTCCGCCGCCGACAACAAGCAGCGCGAGCAAGCCAATGACAAATCCACCGATCACCTTCGTACGGCGACGGTTCGGCTCCGGCTGATCGCTGGCGTAATCGAGCGCAGATGGCGATGCAGTCATCGTCATGAAATCCATTCGTCTGGCTTCGAGCACACGTTTGTCGCCGTACCCTGGCGACGAAAATCAGGCTACCACCCGTAACAATCCAGACACACCGACAGTCGGTACACCGCGACCTGACCGTTTGGCCAATCGGTGCATCAGCGATTGCGCGAAAACTGCCGCAACCGCTCGCCGCGCGTCGACACGTCGATCAGCTCGGCCAGGCGACGGCTGCGGGTGTCCTCGCGCTTGGCGCTGACGACCCACCAGGTCGCCGACCGCCGATACGACGCGGGCTGGGCGTTGAATCCGTCCCAGGCAGCCGGGTTGGCGCGGAACTCCGCTTCCTGCTCGGCACTCAGCTCGGGATTGCGTTCGTAGGAATAGGACGCGCCATCGGTCTGCTTGCGCGCCTCGTAGGCGGCAATGCCGGCCGGACGCATCCGCCCCTCGGCTGTGAGCTCGGCGACGCGGCGGATGTTGACCTGACTCCAGGTGCTACCCGGCTTGCGGGGCGCGACGCGGATCATGTAGCGCTCGTCATCGATCGTCTTGCGAACCGCGTCGATCCAGCCGACCGCCAGCACCTCGTCAACGAGCTCCGGCCAGCGCAGCCCGGCCTTGCCGGTGCCGACCTTGTACAGGCCCACCCAGAGGTCTGCGGCGGTTGCCGCATGCTCGTCAAGCCAGGCACGCAGGGCCACGGCGTCATCGAAGAAGATCGGCTCAGGCTGTTTACTCACTGAAAGCTCCCCGGCTCGGACTCACGCGCGACCAGCGCGGCGGATAGCAGATCGCCAACGGCGGCGTGAAAGCGCTGCACCGGCTCGCTGGCATCGCGAGCGCGATTGCGCGCCAGTCGGCGGTATGAGCGAAAGAGATCCTGGATATCGCGTCGCTCGAGCGACGCCATTGTCTGCTCGATGCGCTCGATGGCCGGGAGCGGGATCGCACGGCGACGACGCTGCTCAATAATGAGGTCATCGATTGCTTCGAGGACGGCGGCGACAGCAGGGCGGGTACGCCAGTCGAGATGTGTTTCGACCCAGTCATATTCGCCAGCCAGCTCGTCAAGCTCGGCTGGTGTCAGCAATCCGAGCCAGACTGCCAATGGATGATCTGCCTGCATCACGCCTCCTCCATCCCACAGGCCAGTGGATAGCCGACGATCAGATGATGATAGAGGGCGGGGCTGGCGATGTCATTCGGGGCCAGAAAGCGACTGCGGGGCTCCGGATTTCCCGGAGCCCCACGCGCTGTTCGGCGATAGGGACTGGAGTGAGAGGAAACTGTAGATTCCGTCTACGGAAAGCCTTTGGCGCTGACAGCGACGGTAACTGCCTTGCGCATCCGCGAATCACAGCTTGATTCGCGCCACGATCGAGGTCGATCGATTACGGGGTATCCAGAGGCTCCAGCCTATCGTCCAGTCGATCTATGGTTCAACGTTCGCAAGGTGCGTGCCGCTATACTCAGATCAAGCCACGATTGGCGGTCGGGTACCGGCATCACGTTGAACGATTGTGATGTTACGCACGAGCCCTGACGCTCCGATGACAGTAAGATGAAGATTTGATGACATATTCAATCGCGCATATGCAGATGGGGTGATATGGCCGACAAAGTGCTCGTCGTCGACGACGACTCCAAGATTCTCGCCATGATGCGACGCGGCCTGATCTTCGCCGGCTACGAGGTCGATCTCGCCGAAACCGGTGAGCAGGCGCTCGACAAAACCCTCGGCGAGCTGCCCGATCTCGTCATCATCGATGTCATGCTGCCCGGTATCGACGGGCTGGAGGTCTGCCGCCGTCTGCGCGCGGCCGAGCCGCGCCTGCCGATCCTGCTGCTGACCGCCCGCGACCGCGTCCCCGATCGCGTCGCCGGCCTCGACGCCGGTGCCGACGACTACCTCGTCAAGCCGTTCGCGTTCGACGAGCTGCTGGCCCGCATCCGCGCGCTGCTGCGCCGCGCCGGAGACGAGCATCAGGAAGCGCTCGTCTTCGCCGACCTGCGCCTGAACTCCACGACGCACGAGGTGGTGCGCGGCGAGCGTCCAATCGACCTGACGCTGACCGAATACCAGCTCCTCGAATATTTCATGCGCCACCCGCGCCAGGTCCTCTCGCGCGATCGCATCCACGACGCCGTCTGGGGCGACAGCTTCTTCCCCGAATCCAACGTCATCGACGTTCATATCAAGCGGCTGCGCGAGAAGCTGGAATCTGAAGGCGAGCCGCGCCTCATCCAGACGATTCGGGGCGTTGGCTACAGCCTGCGCCAGCCGAGCGACTAGGCGCGGGACCGTCCAGTGTCGCTGCGGTTTCGCCTGGCGCTGATCTACACCGTCGCGTTCCTGATCGCGCTCGCGATCCTGGGAAGTGCGATCTACCTCGTCCTCCGCCAGACACTGACGACCGGCATCGACGACGAGCTGGCCGATCTGGCCGGACAGATCGAGCGCGCCGTTGTGATCCGCGGCGGCGACCGCCTCGACGCCCAGCACCTGCTCGACGAGATGTTCGTCCTGTCGCCACCGACGCCCGGCCAGGAGCTGCGTGCTCAGAACATCCACATCCATATCCTCAGCACCGATGGCCGCTCGCTGGCCAGCTCATCCCTGACGGCCGAGACGGTCCCGCTCGACCCTGCGGCTGTCGCGGCGGCGGCCTCCGGCGAAGACGTGTACCAGACGGTCCGTATCGGCGGCGTCCGCCTGCGCTCGCGCTACAGCCCGCTCACGATCAACGGCGAGACGGTCGCCGTCGTACAGCTCTCCGAGTCGCTCAGCCCAATGATGAAGACGATCGCCGAGTTCCGCACACTCCTGCTGGCCGGCGGCATCCTCGCTCTCCTCGGTGGGCTGATCGGCACCTGGTCGCTGACCCGCCAGGCGCTCCAGCCGGTCTCCGACCTGACGAACCGCGTCGCGCGCATCGCCGAGACCGGCGAGTTCAACGAACGAGTGCCCGAGGCTGATGAGCCGGACGAGATCGGGCGACTGGCGCTGACCTTCAACGCGTTGCTCGACCGCATCAGCGTCATGCTGGACCGCCAGCGCACGCTCGTCGCCGACACGTCCCACGAGCTGCGCAATCCGCTGATGGTTGTGCGCGGCAACCTGGAGCTCCTCGCCGCCGGTCTGCCGCCCGAGGAGCAGCGCGACGCCGCCCGCGATGCAATCGAGGAGGTCGACCGCATGACGCGCCTCGTCCAGGATCTGCTCTTCCTGGCCGACGCCGACGCCGACCTGGCGATCGAGCATGACGATGTCCCGCTGGAGGCGCTCGTCGCCAGCGTCGTCGAGGACGCGCAGCGCATTACGACGCGCGCCGACGGTGTCCGCACACTGGAGTTAACGGCAAACGATCCGCTGATCATCCGGGGGGATGCCGAACGTCTGCGCCAGCTCGTCTGGAACCTGGTCGAGAATGCGCTGCGCTACACCCCGGCCGGCGGCACGGTCAGTGTCAGTCTGCGGCGGCACGGCCAGGTCGCCGAGTTGACCGTCGCCGACACCGGCATCGGCATCGCCGCCGAGCATCTGCCGCACATCTTCGAGCGCTTCTATCGGGCGGATACCGGCCGCTCGCGCGCCGTCGGCGGCACCGGCCTCGGCCTCTCGATTGTCCGCCAGATCACCGAAGCCCACGGCGGCCAGGTCCGCGTCCGCTCCACCCCCGGCGAAGGCTCGACATTTACCGTCGCGCTGCCGATTAGCGAAGAGTGAGCGGGGGCGAGCCACGCCACCATTGACCGCACCATCCGGCGCACGTATCGTGCTTCGCGACCGAGCCATGCAAAAAGGGGATGAAAACGATGGTACAGACACCACCGACGGCTGCCGAGCTTGGGTTGATGCAGGGTTATCCGGCCCCGCCGGACAAGCGCGTCACACAGGAAAACCTGTTGGACCCGCCCAATAATCGCTGGGCGTTTCAGCATATGCGCGAGCTGATGGCGACGGCGGAGATCTCTCGCGGCAACGGGCCGGTGCATGCGCTGCCCGAGCGACGCCGCGACCTCAGCGATCTGTCCTTCACAGCGGGGGACGGCACCAGGCGCACTGTGGCCGAAATGCTGGCGCTGAGCTATGCGGATTCGCTGGTCGTCCTGCACAACGGCGAACTGATCGACGAGCAGTACTTCAATGGTATGGGGCCGGCCAGCCAGCACCAGATGATGTCGGTCACCAAATCGTTTGTCGGGACGCTCGCGCTCCAGCTGGCCAGCGAGGGGCTGATCGATGAAGATGCGCTGGTCATCGACTACATTCCGGAGCTCGTCGGCAGCGCCTGGCAGGATGCCACCGTCCGTCACGCGATCGACATGTCAACCGGCATTCGCTTTGACGAGGTCTACGATTTCGGCGAAGGCGATGTCGCCCGCTACGGCATCGCCAGCGGGTTCAGGCCGATCCCCGAGGGCTGGAGCGGACCGCGCAATCTTGAGGAGCTCCTTCCGCAGTTCCTCAAGGAGGGCAACCACGGCGAAATGTTCCACTACGTGACGCCGAACACCGAAGTGGCTGGCTGGATCATTGCGCGCGTCACCGGCAAGCCGGTCTCGCAGGTCATCAGCGAACGCATCTGGTCGCAGCTCGGGATGGAGCGCGACGCCTACATGATCCGCGACCGAATCGGGATGGAGATGGCCGGTGCGGGGCTGAACGCTGCCGCTCGCGATCTGGCGCGCTTCGGCCAGCTGCTGCTGCAGGACGGCGAGTGGCACGGCCAGCAGGTTCTCGCGCCGGAGGTGGTCGCAACGATCCGGGGTGGCGGCGACCGCGAAGCGTTCGCGCGTGGCACGACCGAGTACGGCCCACTCTGGGAGGGCTGGTCGTATCGCGCGTTCTGGTGGCACACCCACAACGCCCATAACGCCTTCACCGGCATCGGCATCAACGGCCAGTGGCTCTACGTCGACCCAACGGCCCAGGTTGTCATCGTCCAGCAATCGAGCTATCCGACAGCAGACCAGCCGGAAGCCGACGACGTCTGTATTCCAGGGTTCCACGCTATTGCGAAGGAGCTGATGGGGTAGAGGCCCTCACCCCCCAGCCCCCTCTCCCAACGCTGGGAGAGGGGATGTCCAGTGCGACGGTGTTCGGGCAAGTGTGAGAACGTGTTGGCTTTCGGCAAGTGCATTGCGCGTTGCCCCGCTTCGTCTCCCCCCTCTCCCAGCGTTGGGAGAGGGGCGGTGGGTGAGGGCCACGTCTCAGTCGTCTCCCACCCTCTGCGTGTTCACATTGTCTGCCACAGGATAACGCCGACCATCCCAATGTGGCTGATACCGCAAACCTTCACCCGTGCTTCATGCCCTTGTCATGCACGCGGCGCATGATCACTATGTCGGATTCAAATGCCGACGCGAGCGTACACAAACCCATGGAGGCTGTCCGGCAATGACAACCGGAAATACATTAAAGACTGTCGGACTCTTAACCGCCCTGACGATGCTGCTGATGCTGATCGGGCAGTTCGTTGGCGGTCCGCGTGGCGCGGCCATCTTCCTGCTCATCGCGCTGGTGCTGAACTTCGGCGCATGGTGGTTCTCCGACAAGCTGGCGCTGCGCATGTCCGGCGCGCGCGAGGTGACGGAGGACGAGGAACCCGAGCTGCACAGCATGGTCGAGCATCTGTCGATGCTGGCCCGCCTGCCGAAGCCGCGCGTCTATGTCATCG
This sequence comes from Thermomicrobiales bacterium, assembly GCA_039810005.1. GTDB lineage: Bacteria > Chloroflexota > Chloroflexia > Thermomicrobiales > CFX8 > JAMLIA01. The sequence goes on from JBDHWD010000086.1 coordinate 9,461, forward strand.
AGAACGAGAGCCCGAACGCCTTCGCCACTGGCCGCAATCCTGAGCATGCCGCCGTCGCGGTAACAACCGGCATCCAGCGCCTGCTGAGCAAGGATGAGCTGGCCGGCGTGATGGCCCACGAGCTGGCGCACATCCGTAACCGCGACACGCTGATCAGCGCAGTCGTCGCGACGATTGCCGGTGCGATCACCTGGATCGCCAACATGCTGCAGTGGACGGCGATCTTCGGTGGCTTCGGCCGCGACGACGAAGAGGGCGGCAACATCATCGGCATGCTGGCCCTTGCGATTCTGGCGCCCATCGCCGCGATGATCATTCAGTTGGCAATCTCGCGATCGCGCGAATTCTCGGCTGACGCCACCGGCGCGCGCATTCTTGGCGACCCGCTGCCGCTCGCCAGCGCGCTGGAGAAGCTGCAAAGCGGCGTACAGCACCGACCGATGGCGCAGACGAACCCGGCGACGCAGCATCTCTTCATTGTCAACCCGATTGCGGGCGTGAAGGTCAGCAAGCTGTTCAGCACGCACCCGCCGACCGAGGAACGTGTCGCCCGACTGCAACAGATGGCGTTGCAGCCCAGCCAGTCGGCCTATCTTCGCTAACTCCTACCCCTACCCCCTTTTCCCAACCCCCTCGTCCTCTCTGGACCGGGGGGTTGCCCATTTTTCGCGGTATGGTGGTTGCGGGCATCTGGGAGGCACGCTGAGCGGAGAGGGACGCGACGATGTGGCGAATCCTGGCACTCATCATCGTCGTTGGGCTGGTCGCCTGGCCGGATCAGGCAGCGGCGATCTGCAGGATCCACACACCGGATGTGGCATTTGAGCAAGCCGATGTCATCTTCAGTGGCCGCGTGACATCGACCGACGATGCCACCAAGGACCCGCCGTGGATTTCGACGATCAAAGTCGACCACGTTTGGAAGGGCGAGGTCGCGCCAATCGCGCAGGTTTCGGTAGGTGGTATCGAGCGGATTCCATTCGAGTCAGGAGCCGACTATCTGGTCTATGGCTTTCGTGAACCCGATACGATCCGCATCCACACTGACGCCTGCACCGGCACCGGCCGAATCGACGAATCCGGCGCGTATCTGGACCATCTGAATCGAACGGTCCCGACGCGGCAGCCGTGGGTGGCGATTGGCATCGCGCTTCTGCTGCTGGCCGGGATCGCGCTGGTCCTGCGCGCCCGCCCTCGCATGAGGCGGATCGGCCCACCGGCCTCATCGTAAGCGCTCGCCTCACAGCTCTTCCGGCGGTCGAACCGACTTGAACATCGCCAGCAACAACAGGTCGTAGGTGCCCTTCAGTGCGCCAGCGATCACCAGCGGCCAGCCGAACGGCGAGGCCGAGAGCATCCAGCCAGAGAGCAGCGGACTAGCTGCCGATGCCAGGCTGCGCGGCACTGATGTGAGGCTGGCCGCCGCCGGTCGTTCAGCCGGCGTGACCACCGCCATGACATAGGAGTTGCGGGTCGGCACGTCCATCTGCGACAGCAGGCTGCGCGCCAGGAGCAGAGTGATTGCCAACTGCAGGTTGGGCATGAACGGCACCAGGATCAGGAAGATATTGGCCGGCAAATGGCTGAAGACCATCGTGTTGACCAGCCCGATCCGACCGGCAAGCCAGGCGGCAATCGGGTACGAAATCGCCGAGAGCAGCCCCGACCAGAAGAAGATCGTACCGGTCGTCGCGATCGACAGGTCGAAGCGCTGGAACAGCCAGAGCGCCAACAGCGACTGGACGACGAAACCGCCGCCGAAGGAATCGAGCGAGAACAGCGCCGCCAGCGTATAGACGATGCGCTTCGATTCACGCAGCGGTGTCGGCGGCGCGTCCGCCGGAGGCTCGATGGCCGGGGAGAGGTGGCGGTAGAGCGCCATCGCGATCAGGGCCAACACCGCATACGCAACGAACATCAGCGAGAGCGCGTCCTGCAGGCTCAGCGCAGTAGTGCGGGCGATCAGCGACGGCAGGCCGGCTGCAAGCGCGCCGCACGCGCCGATGAGCGATGCGACCAGGCCATAGCGTGCGAAGAGCGATGTGCGCTCGCGGTCGGCGACCGTCTGCGGCAACAGCGTCTGCTCCAGCGGCAGGAACACGCTGACATCGCCCGCCGACGGATTGAGCGTCCCGACGAACGCAATAAGCAGCAGCGGCCAGAAGGTGTGGATCGTTGCGAAGGCCACGCCGGTGGCCGCCATGATGAACGCGGCGGCGAGCAGCAGGCTGCGACGACGCAGGCGAAAGGCGACCAGACCGACGAGGATCGTCAGGACGGCGGAGCCGAGCAGCGTCGCGGTAGAGATCGCGCCAACGCGAAACTCACTGAAGCCAAGCTCCAGCAGATAGACGGGCAGCAGAACGCTGATGAACCCGTCAGCAAACGCGCGCACGCCACGCGCGAGCACAAGTAACAGCGCATCCGGCGACGCAGTCGCCGGAACGAGCCTGAGTGATTGCGGCACGAACCCTCCCGCCCGCTGGTACCGTTGGTGCATGATACGTGCGTGCACGGCTGCGCGGAACGGAGAGCAAGAAAGGTCTGACGTATGACATTGCCCTCACGCCGATGGGTCTGGTGCGCGACGCTGGTGGCTCTGGTGCTGGCGCTTTCCGCGCCGCTCGTTGCGCTGGCTGCCGACTTCGGCGAACGTGTCCCCGGCCAGCGTGTCTACGACCAGACCGGGGCACTCACTGCTGACGACAAAGCTCGGATTGACACACAGGCGGCCGCAGTCGAACGGGCCGGCTCGCCGGTCGTCGTCTTTCTGGCAGCGCGTGATGCCGATTACGACGAGACTGTCGCCGATGGCCGCGATCTGATGGAGACGTGGGACATCCAGTCCGCCCCCGATCAGCGTGATGGCGTCGTCATCTTCTTCAATCTTCAGCCGGACAACCTCGAGCACGGAACCTATGCGCTCATCGCCGGGCAATCGCTGATCAACGGCAACCTGCCGCAGTATGAGCTGGAGCGCATCGCCGACGATATGCGACCGCAACTGGAAGACGGCGACATCACCGGCGCAACGCTCCTCGCGCTGGAGCGGATCGAGCGCGACCTGACGCTCGGCCCGCCGCCGCCACCGGAGCCGAGTGCTGCCGAGCGTTTCGCCAATTCCGTCGCCGACGGCCCGTTCAGCATCGTCAATTTCCTCGGCGTCGTTCTGGGAGCCGCCGCCGCGTTCATGCTGACGCAGCGCGTGCCGGCACGAATGACCTCGAAAGCGCCCGTCAGCCAGGCCGTCTCGCCACCGACCGATCTGTCGCCAGCGCTGGCCGGCTCGCTCGTCGCCGGGAATGTCTCGGATACGGCAATTGGCGCGACGCTGCTCGACTTCGCGACGCGCGGCGCGATCGCGATTGAGCCGGATGGCAAGAAGAAGATCCGCATTCGGTTGTTGAGCGAACGAGGTATCCAGCCGGGCTACGAGCAGATGATCTGGAGCGCGCTGGCCGCGCAGGCAGACGCGGACGGCATCGTCGGTGACAAGCAGCTCGGAAAGGTGCGCAAGTCGTGGGGCGCTGTGCGCAAGCAGATTCGTCAGGATCTGCTCGACCGCGGCTGGTTCGCGGCCGATGCGAATGAGCGACGCAAGCCGTACTGGATCTTCGCGGCGGTGCTCTATGGGTTGGCGGCCGTCGTCATCATTCTGGCGATCATCGCGCAGAGCCCCTGGGCACTGATCGGCTTTGTTCCGCTGGGGATCGTTGGCTCGATCGCGATCATCGTGGCGTCGCAGATCCCGAACACGACCGTCGAAGGCGATCGGATCGCCGCGCCGTGGCGTGGCTATAAGCGCTACCTGAGCTCGGCCGGGAAGAATCCGCAAGTGGATCTCGACCTCGATACTGCCGTGCCCTACGCGCTGGCGCTCGGATCGGGGCAGGCATTCAACAAGCGCCTGGAGAAGGCGAGCGAGGCCGGCTATCTGCCGGCCTGGCTGGGCGGCCCGCAAGCCAGCTCGGCCTACGCAGCCGGCTTCTATCCCTACTGGATTGCGTTCAACAGCAGCGTCGCGCCAACCAGCAGCGGCACAGCTGGAACAGGCGCTTCGGCGGGCAGTGGCGCGGCCGGCGGCAGCTTCTAACACCGGGCTTCTCATCAACTGGATCTGATCCGGCGTCGTTGACACAATAGACGGCGTCCCCCTATACTGCGCGCACGTTACAGATCTCCCAACAGGTCACGCGCAGGCAAACTATGCGCAACGAGAGGAGTCCGCACACCGGCCTTCCGTGACTACAATTGACCCTCGCG
>JBDHWD010000087.1:0-13544 GCA_039810005.1 Thermomicrobiales bacterium
GCCTCGCCGGAGACGGACGTCAGGTCGTTGATGTAGTCCTCCGGCAGGAAGGTATAGAGACGCATGAAGCGGGCGACATCGTCGTCGGTCGTGTTGATCCAGAACTGGTAGTAGTCGAACGGTGAGAGCATGTCGGCATCGAGCCACATCGCGCCGCTGACCGACTTGCCCATCTTGCGGCCATCGCTCGTCGTGATCAGCGGCGTCACCAGGCCAAATGCCTTGCCACTGTCGGCGCGGCGGATCAGATCGACACCGGCGGTGATGTTGCCCCACTGGTCCGAGCCGCCCGTCTGCAGGATGCAGCCTTCGGTGCGGAACAGATGCAGGAAGTCATACGACTGCAGCACACGATAGTTGAACTCGATGAAGCTGAGGCCGGTTGTCTCCAGGCGCTGCCGATAGGTCTCGGCCGTGAGCATTTCGTTGACCGAGAAGTGGCGGCCGATGTCGCGCAGGAACGGGATCAGGCGCAGATCCAGCAGCCAGTCGGCGTTGTTGATCAGCATCGCCGGCACATTCGTGCCGAAGCGAGCTCCTTCGAAGTCGATGTAGCGAGCGAACTGCGTCTTGATTCCGGCGAGGTTCTCGTTGATCGCCTCGACGGTGAGCATCTTGCGCATTTCGTCCTTGCCGGACGGATCACCAATCATCGTCGTGCCACCGCCAGCAAGCGCGATCGGCCGATGGCCGAACTGCTGCAGGCTGGAGAGCATCATGATTGAGACAAGGTTCCCGGCGTGGAGGCTGGGAGCAGTGGCGTCGTAGCCGTTATAGAGGGTGACGACGCCAGTATCGAATGCTTCACGTAGCCCGGCCTCGTCAGTGACATCATGCACGTACCCGCGCATACGCAGGTAATCGAGCGGGTTCATGCCCGCCTGTCGTGCAATCTCCGTCGCGCGCTCCATCGTCCTCGCCATCGCCGTCGCTCCACATGCTCGTTTTTCGGGCGCGGCTCTGGCCGCGCGGTCTATCGCGTAAGCATAGTGGATGCGACGACGATGTGGTTGGCTGGCCTACCAGGATGTCCAGCCGCCATCGACGAACAACGTCTGGCCGGTGACGTAAGATGCCGCGTCCGAGGCCAGGAAGACGACCGGACCCTTCAGCTCATCCAGCTTACCGACGCGGCCCATCGGCGTGCGCTCCTCAATCGCATGCAGAATCTCTGGCGCGGTGAAGATGCCTTCGGTCATGGCGGAGGGGAAGTAAGCCGGGCCGATCGCGTTGACGCGGATGCCGTGCTCCGCCCAGTGGATCGCCAGATCGCGGGTCAGGTTCACAACGCCGCCCTTGCTGGCTGCGTAGGCGGTCGCGGCTACCGGCAGCGACGCGCCGTCGCCGAGGATCGAGGCGATATTGATGATGCTGCCGCCGTTGCCCTGCTCGATCATGGCGCGCGCTGCGGCCTGCGCGCAGTAGAAGACGCCGCTGAGGTTGACGGCGATGATCTGCGCCCACTCAGCCGGATCGACGTCCTCCGGCGCGCCGATTCCACCGATGCCAGCGTTGTTGACGATGATGTCCAGCCGGCCAAGCTGTCCGACCGCCTCGTCGACCATCTGGCGGGCTGCGCCGGCATCGGAGACATCGACGGCGACGGCGATGGCCGTGCGGCCGGACTCGCGGAGCCTGGCGGCCGTCTTCTCGGCAGCGTCGAGGTGGATGTCGGCACAGACGAGCGCTGCGCCGGCCTCACTCAGCGCTTCGCTGAACACGACCCCAAGCCCGGAGCCGGCGCCGGTCACAATCGCAACGCGATCGGTCAGGTCAAACATCTGCGGCAGTGCCATATCGACCTCCTGTTGGTCCATCCGTGCGTGCTTTGGGACATGGCGATCAGGTGGTGCGCCACGCGCCGCCATAAGTATCGGCGGGCTGCTGTGGCAGACGTGTGGTGGGACGGGGCGATCCTGTTACAGTGTCGTGTCAGGCCAGATCGTCTTCTTCGACGGCCGGCAACAGGAACGCAACACGCAAGCCGCCGTCAGCCGGACGTTCGATCCAGATGTGCCCGCCATGCGCCTCGATGACAACTCGAGCAAGATAGAGCCCAAGCCCCATGCCCGGTTTGCTCGACCGCCGCGCGCCCGAGGAACGATGGAAGCGCTCGAAGACGTACGGCAGGTCGGCCGCTTCGATGCCGGGGCCATAATCGCGCACCGCCATCTCGACCCAGCCATCCTGCCTGCCGGCCTCAACCTCGATCGGGAGGCCGTCCGGCGTGTACTTCACCGCGTTGTGGATGAGGTTGCGCAGCACCTGGTCGACCCAGTCTGGGTCGGCATCGAGCATCAAACCCGGCTCCAGCGCCGTGCGGAATTCGCGATCTTCGGCCAGGCGGCTCTCGGCATCGATTGCGTGCTGGACGAGCGGCCGCACGAGGACCGGCTCGGTCGCCAGCCGATGGCGTCCAGCCCGGATGTTCGAGAGCTGGACCATGTTCTCGATCAGGCTCGCCAGGCGGCGGCTCTCCGTAGCGATGTCGCTCAGGAATGTGTGGCGATTCTCGTCGTCCAGCGCGTCCCAGTCGCGCAGGAGCATCGTCGCGCCACCCTGAATCGTCGTCAGTGGCGTGCGCAGCTCGTGGGAGATAAGCGACAGGAAATCGTCCTTGAGCTGCTCGGCGTCCTTAATCTGCGTGATGTCCTGGAACACGACGACGGCCGCGCTCACTGCGCCGTTCATGTCACGCACCGGCGTGCTGTTGACCAGGATCGTGATCATCTCGCCGCTAGGCCGCAGCAGCCGCAGCTCGTGGCGCGAGATCGTCTCCCCGTTCAGCAACGAGCGCACCATCGGGATGCTGTTGCGGTCGACGCGACCGCCCTGGCTATCGAAGCGCGGGTTGCGCGCAAGGAACTGGTCGACGGAGATCGGCGTCGAGATCGGCCAGCCCACCAGCTCCGAGGCTTGCGAGTTCGCCATCGTGATCGTCTCTTCTGCGCCCGGCTCAATGACCAGGATCGCTTCCGGCAGGTTGGAGATAATCGTTCGCAGGCGCTCCTGCTGATCATCGAGCGCCGCGTAAAGGCGAGCGTTCTCGATCGCGACTGCGGCATGGCGCGCCAGCAGCTCGACCAATCGCGCATCGTCATCCGTGAACTCGCTGCGGTAGCGCTTCTCGGTGAGATACAGGTTGCCGAGGACAGTACCACGAGCAACGATCGGGACGCCCAGGAACGTGCGCATCGGCGGATGGTTCGGCGGGAAGCCAACCGACGCCTCGTGCGCCGTCAGATCGGCGAGCCGGATCGTCTGCTGCTCGTGCAGGAGCAGGCCGAGAATGCCATAGCCGCGGGGGCGGTCGCCGATGCGCTCCTCTTCCTCCGCTGTCATTCCCGACGTGATAAAGGAAACGAGATCGCCGTCTGGCCCGGGGATCCCCAGTGCTGCGTAACGCGCACCGGCCAGTTCCGCCGCCAGATCGACGATGCGGCGCAAGACCGTGTCCAGCTCCAGCTCGCTCGTCACGGCCAGGACGGAGCGGCTAACGACTTCCAGCTGCGAGGCCAGATTGAGCCGGTTGCGCTCGCTTTCCAGCGCCGAGCGGAAGCCGACCGACGCAACATGCAGGGCAGCGATCGCGCGGCCCTCGGCGTCGGCATCGAGCGTCGCGAGGTCCAGCTCCGGGTCGTCGGGCTTGCGATAGGGGCCGAGGACGACGACCGACTCGCGAGCCGTGTCGTAGCGACACGCGAGATAGCGGTGCTGGTTAATCAGCACCGGAACAGTCCCAACACCGTGCTCCTCGGTCGCGGCCATCATCGCGCGGCGCACCGGCGACGGCGCACTGGCAATCAGCGATACCGGCACACCGATCGCTTTCGAGAGAGCCTCGGTGACCGGCTTGATCACGCTAAGCGCCATCAGGAATCCTCGTTGGGGAGCTCCATCCGGTAGCCAACACCGGGGAATGTGCGGATGATCGGCGCGTCATTGTCCTGATCGCCCAGCTTCTTCCGAATCCTGCTTACCCAGGTCCGCAAGTAATACGTCTCATCGCGGAACTCGGGCCCCCAGATGCGGGCGAGCAGCTCGCTATGGAGCATGACCCGGCCGGCGTTGGAGGCAAGCTGATAGAGCACCTCCCACTCCGTCCGGCTGAGCTGCATCTCTTCATCATTCACGGTGACGCTGCGGTTGGTCAGATCGATGGTCACGTTGGGGTAGGTCAGGATCTGCAGCGATGACGATCCGGTGCCGCTGATGCGGCGCATGATCGCCGCGACCCGCGCTGAGAGCTCATCCGGGTCGAACGGCTTCGTCACGTAATCGTCAGCGCCCTGATCCAGCCCACGGATCTTGTCTGATCCACTGGCGCGCGCCGTCAGCAGAATGATCGGGACAGTCGAGACCTGGCGAATGTGCTTCATCGCCTCCAGGCCATCCATCACCGGCATCATGATGTCGAGGATGACGAGATCGGGGCGCTCACGCTCGGCGATCTCCACTGCTTCCGCGCCGTTTGTCGCAGTGACCACAGCATAGCCGTCGGTTTGCAGCTTCGCCCGCACCAGCCGTAGGATCGGGGCATCATCGTCCGCGACGAGGATCAGATGCTTACGCACACGACCTCTCCAAGATTTACGCGACCTGCCACCTGTTTCCTTATTAATGGTAGCCCAAACAAGCATACGAGTTCTGCGCGTCGGATAGGGAAACAAAAAACGTACACGAAACTGTAACGCCCACCGCGGTGTGAGTGATGCTCTCGCGACACATCCTTCGCTAGGCTTACATTGAGGCACGACTCACGGCATGCAACGATCGCCTGTGCCGGAAACGGCGCGGCGATCATCCATTGGGGGCGCACTATGAAGACAGTCATCGTTCCGCTCGATGGCTCTGACCTTTCACGATATGCCATCAGCCTGGCTGAGACGATCGCACGCGGGCAGCACGGGCGGCTGATGCTTGTCCACGTCATCGACGAGCCGGCTTTCAGCGACCTCCCTCCGGCGATGTCTGTCGAGGATCGCGAGAATGCGAGCGGCTATCTCAATGCCGTTGCCGAGGCCGTGGCCGACGATATTGACACCGAAGCTCGCGTCCTCTCCGGCGACCCGACCGAAGAGATCCTTCGGCTGGCTGAGCGCACGCCCGACTCGATGATCGTCATGTCGACGCATGGGCGCGGCGGCTTCGGCAGGATGGTCTTCGGCAGCGTCGCCGACAAGATCGTGCGCGGTTCGACCGTGCCAGTCGTGCTCGTGCGAGACGAATGCGAGCAGCCGCACAACGTCCTGCGCACGATCCTCGTGCCGCTCGATGGCTCAGCGCTGTCGGAGACGGCCCTGCCGTATGCCATCGAGCTGGCGCACGGCACCGGCGCGACGCTGGCCCTCGTACGGGTGATCGAGCCCTACTGGCAGTCGGCATTCATCGCTGAGACACCCGAGGCGGTCTACCTCTCGCAATCGCAGATCGACGAGATGGAAGAGTACGCCTACTCTGAGGCGCGCGCTGACCTTGATACGCTGGCCACGCGCTTGCGTGGCGAAGGGTTGCGCGTCGTCTGGGAAGTTCGTACCGGTCGACCAGCGGACGAGATCGCCCGCGTTGCGGAGACGACCGATGCCGACCTGATCGCCATCTCGACCCACGGACGCGGCGGCATCCGGCGCTGGGCGTTCGGCAGCGTGACCAACGAGGTGCTGCACCGCGGCAAGACACCGGTACTGGCGATCCCACCCCGGGCGCACGTTCGCGGGACGAAGCAGGCGCAACCGTCCGCGCTCGTAAGCTAGCAACAGGGGAACGATGACGACCAAGAGTTGGATCGAACGTTATCGCCGCAAGCTGCGATCGAGCGCCGACGCCGTCGCCGCCATCCGCAGCGGGCAGCGCGTCTTCGTCCAGGGCGCCAGCGCAACGCCGACGCTGCTGCTAACCGCGCTGGCCGAACGGGCAGCTGAGCTTGAAGGCGTCCGCCTTGTCCATCTGCATACCGAGGGCGCGTCGCCGTTCCTGCAGCCGGAATACCTGCCCGGCTTTCGCCACGAAGCACTCTTCGTCGGCGCCAACCTGCGCGCGGCGGTCAACAGTGGTCAGGCGGACTACATCCCGATCTTCCTCTCAGAAGTTCCGCGGCTGTTCGCCTCCGGCCTGCTACCGATCGACGTCGCGCTGATCCATGTCTCGCCACCGGACGCGCACGGCTTCTGCTCGCTTGGCGTCTCGGTCGATGTGACGATGGCGGCGATCCGCCAGGCACGCACGGTCATCGCGCTGGTCAACGCCGGCATGCCACGCACGCACGGCGCTGGCTTTGTCCACGTCGATCAGATTGACGCGATCGTCGAAATCGACACGCCGCTGCCGGAAATCAAGATGCCTGTCCCCGACGAAGCCGAGCGCCGGATCGGCGAGCACGTCGCGGCGCTGATCGAGGACGAGGCGACCCTGCAACTTGGCATCGGCAGCATCCCGAACGCGGTGCTGGCCCAGCTCGGCAGCCATCGCGATCTTGGCCTGCACACCGAGATGTTCTCCGACGGCGTTATCGATCTGGTTGAGGCAGGTGTCATCACCGGCGCGCGCAACCCGATCCATCCCGGCAAGCTGGTGACGTCATTCCTGATGGGCACACAGCGGCTGTATGACTTCGTCCACGACAATCCGCAGGTGGAGATGCGCCCGGCGGACTACACCAACGACACGTCCGTCATTCGCCGCAATCACCGGATGGTCGCGATCAACTCAGCCATCGAGATCGACCTGACCGGCCAGGTCTGCGCAGCATCAATCGGCGACCGCGTCTACAGCGGCTTTGGCGGCCAGACGGACTTCATCCGTGGGGCGGCGCTGGCCGATGGCGGCAAGGCGATCATGGCGCTGCCGTCGATGGCAGCCGGCGGGAAGGTCTCGCGGATCACGGGGCGGCTCAACGAGGGCGCGATGGTGACGCTGACGCAGGCGCACGTCCACTACGTTGTCACCGAATACGGCGTCGCCCATATCTATGGAAAGAACCTTCGCGAACGTGCCGAAGCACTCATCCAGATCGCCCACCCCAGCGTGCGTGACGATCTACGCGCCTTCGCCCGCGAGCGACAGCGCGCCTGACCCAGCTGCCGTCAGGCAATGGTCAGGCGCTCCTGCGGCACGAGAAATCTGCAACGAGCCAGCGCGCGTTACGCCTGATAGTTGGAGAGCAGCTCCGGCATGCTCATGTCGGCTGGCGGATTGTTGAGGTCGAGGCCGGTCGACTCAGCCAACCGTTCCTTGAACCACATGTCGAACGCATCCTGCGATTGACTGAACATCTGGAGTGACTGCCCGAAGTTCTCGCTCTCCATGTAGGCCACGAAGTGCTCGCCCGACGGCAGGTTCGCCAGGAACCACACTTCCTTCGTAATACCGATCCGCCGTTCCGAGCGGTCGTAGTCGGCCTTCCGCTCGTCCTCCAGCTCGGTCATGAAAGCTCGGGCAACATCGACCTTTCCCGGGAGGATCGGAACCGCGAGGCAGATCTGGTCCATGCGAAGCCTCCATTGGTGAATGGCGCTGGACATTCCAGCGCCCACGCAAGCAGAGTAGGCTCACGCAACCGGGCACACATCCGGAGAATTACGGATTTGCGGGCACGCGAGAGTGCAGTTGCTCGGCGGGTTCCGACACAAGGCCGATTGTCAGCGACACACTGCGACTACAATGCGCGCACGCCGAAAGGAGGGGCCATGCAATTTGATCCCGCCGAGCTCGACCCACAACTCGCCTATAAGCTGATGGCCAGCCTCGTTGTCCCGCGCCCCATCGGCTGGACGTCAACCATCGACGCCAACGGCAAGGACAACCTCGCGCCGTTCAGCTTCTTCATGATGATTACCTCGACGCCGCCGCACATCGCGCTGTCGATCGGCGCACGCGACGGTGAGGAGAAGGACACGCTGCGCAATATCCGCGCGACCGGCGAGCTGGTCGTCAACACGGTCAGCGCTGTGCTCGGGCCACAGATGGCGATCACCGCTGCGGAGTGGCCGCAGGAGATCGACGAGTTCGACGCCAGCAGCCTGACCGCCGTGCCCAGCGAGGTCGTCCAGCCACGGCGCGTCGCCGAAGCGCCGGCCAACCTGGAGTGCGTCGTCCGGCAGGTCTTTCCGGTCGGCGGTATGCCCTATGGCGCGCATCTGGTCATCGCCGAGGTGGTTCGCATTCACATCCGCGACGATCTGCTGATTGCCAACAACCGCATCGACCTGCAGCGCCTCGATGCCCTCGGCCGCCTAACGGGCGACTGGTACTGCTCGACCGCCGACCAGTACGAGATCCACCGCCCGAAGATTGATGAGTGATATGTCCGGGGCGAGCGAGCCGCCGCTCCGTTCGTAGGGACAGGACCCGGCCTGTCCCGTGAGGCGACCCGTCAGTGAGTCGTCACTGTCCGATCGGTAGCCTATCTCTTGTCCTGTCATCTCGAGGCCGCAGCCGAGAGATCTCCCACCCGTTCGATGCAGTCAAACGCAGGGGAGATTTCTCACTGCGGTTCGAAATGACAGGTTTCGGGGATGGCTGCCGACCGACAAGGTACGCCACAAGAGCGCCGCGGTCCAGGTCGCACCCCACGAAGGCAAGCCCAGGCATGTCCTTTTGAACGTGGCTCTACCGCTCCGGCAACCAGCGCTTGTTCAGCTTGGCGACGACCGTGTAGGCCGGATCGAAGACGTTGGCGATGTCATATTCGACGGTCTGGCCGAGCAGCGTTGAGGCACTGCGGGTGTCGAGGCCATAGTCGGCGGATAACCAACGCACCAGCTCGGTCGTCGCGGCCTGCAGCGCCTCGTCCAGCGGGCGGGCATTGCCGAGTGCCATGATGTAATCGTCATCGATCGTCCGCGGCCAGACGATATTGCTCTGCTTGATAACCGAGACGGTGAACTGCACGTCCATCGAAATCTCGACGCCGGTGCCGACGATCTCACCATCACCCTGTACCGCGTGACCATCGCCGAGGTGGAAGAGCGCACCCGGTACCGCGACCGGGAAGATCACGGTCACGCCCGGTCGATGCCCGCGATAGTCCATGTTGCCGCCATGATAGGCGGAGGTTGCCGTCGAGATCGCCTGACCACCAGCCGGCGCGACGCCGAAGCAGCCGAGCATCGGCTCCAGCGGCAGGACGAGCCTGCCGAGCGCCGTGTCTGCGTCGGCCAGCGTGACCGTGCCAGCTTCGACATCAACATCCCAGTCGATCGTCTTGCGGGCTGGGAGGTCGCGAACGAACTCCGGATCGAGGATGCGCTCGGCAATGACCGAGGCGCTCCAGCCACGGCGGCGGTTCGGCGCGAAGCTGTCCAGCCGCACAGCCAATGCGTCGCCCGGCTCGGCACCCTCAACATAAAACGGGCCGGTCTGGCCGTTGCCACCCTGATGGATCTGCGTGTCTGACGCGTCGCGACCGCTGGCATCGATTGTCGTCGTGACGACCGTATCGCCGTCAGCGATCCGCAGCACCGGCTCGTGGCTGCCCATCGTCGAGAAATAGTGATCTGGCGCGAATTTGTGAATTGCCACCGCTTGCCATTTTCCCTTCACCATAGCCGCTGTCAGCGTCAAGTCATCGAGTTGTCGGACGCGATAGCCGTCCCTGGACTCTGGCATCTTGAGCCGCAGCGCAAGATCTCCGACCCGCTCGAACCATTCCAACGCAGGAGAGATTTCTCGCGTGCGCGCTCGAAATGACAAGACAAGGACGACGCTGCCCTGAGCAGCTACTCGACTACTTGACGCTGAAGGTCCAATAGCCGCTCAACGCGAGCAGGATACGTGAAGTTCAGACATTGTGGGGGGTGATATCAGAGGGCGAGCAGGCCGTAGCGCGCCGCGATGGCGACCGCCTCGGTGCGGCTCGCGGCGTCCAGCTTGTCGAGGATCGACGCGACGTGAAATTTCACGGTGTGTTCGCTGATGCCCAGCTCGACTGCAATCGACTTGTTGGGCAGTCCCAGCGCGACAAGCTCAATCACCTGGCGCTCACGTTCGGTCAACGTCTGGTCGTAGTCGGTCAGCGGAGCGGCTTTTGTGTCCATCGGTGCAACGGTCGGATCGAGGACGATCAGGCCGGACAGGACACCGAGGACGGCTGCGCTGATCTCAGAAGGCCCCGCCTCGCGCGACAGAATGGCGATTGGGCGATCGGCTGAGGTCAGCAGACGTCGGCCAGCGTCGGAATCTTCGACGAGCGCCACAATTGCGGCGTCAGCATTCGCTGCCGCCAGGCGCTCGAAGTCTGCAAGCTCACCCTGCGCGATATCGACGACCAGCACATCGACAGCATCAGATGGATCGAGGTCGCCGCCGATCACATCGGCAACGACCTCAATCGAATCTAGCGGCGTCAGCATCGCACGCAAGCCTGCCCGTACCGACGGGTAGGGCGACGTTATCGCGACGCGGGCGATCTGACGCGCGCTTGTCATTCTTTACTGCTCGCCAACGGTGACATCGAGCGTCTGCTCGGAGCCACCGCGCAACAGGTGGATCTGCACCGACTTCCCGGCCAGGTCGGACGAAAGCGCCTCGCGCAGATCGTCGGTGTCGCGGATCGCGGCATCACCGATGCCGATCACGATGTCGCCGACCATCAGACCACCGGTTGCCGCCGGAGACTCGGGCGCGACACCAACAACCAGCAAACCGCTCTCCTGGCCGGACGCCTGCGCGGTCGGCAGAGCGACCGGCTGGCTCGTCATGCCGAGGAAGGCACGGCGTCGCCGGCCGTGGGTCAGCAGCTCGTTGACGATCGGCTCAATCTCGGCGACCGGCACAGCGACAACGCCGCCCCGGCCAGACGAGCTCATGCCGATCATCGCACCAGCCGCGTTGATCAGCGGACCACCGGAGAAGCCGGGGTAGAGGGTGACATCCGGCCGCACGACCTGCCGCCGCATCCCACCACGCCGTCGCCGCCAGATCGTGCCGATAGCCGACACGATGCCGAGCGACGCGCTCAGGGTGCCACCGGCCCGGCCAATTGCCAGACAGATATCACCAACCCTCGCAGTGTCCGCACGCGGCGCGACCGTGGTCGCTCCATCGACGCGCAGCACCGCGAGATCGTTGGCTGGATCGCGACCGGCAAGGGTCGCCGATACCTCGCTGCCGTCCGGCAGCGTGACGACGATGTCCTCATCCCGCTCGACGACATGATCGGCGGTGATCACGATGCCTTCGGCCCAAACGATGCCAGTTGCACCGTAGCGCCGACGCGCATCAACACCAACCGTCCATGTGCCGACACTGGCGACAACATCGGCAAAGCCAGTCTGTGGAATCATCGTTCCATCGTTCGCATTCATGCGTATTTGCCCCTTTCGATTCGGCGAATGTGTCATGTCTCAAGTGTGCCGAGCGCCAGATCCGGCGACATCAGCCGGGTCGGCAGGGGCGACCTGCTCATCCGGGCAGGGTCCCAGCTCACCAGTTGCGGGGCAAAATGCTGTCGGCAGCGTAGCATGGTCGTAGTGGACGAAGGAAAGGAGCAGCGTCGATGCTCGATGCAATCGTCATCGGCGCGGGGCCGAACGGACTGGCAGCGGCAATCCGCCTCGCCGAGCAGGGGCATTCGGTCCGCGTCTACGAGACGCACGACCGCCCCGGTGGCGGCGCACGCTCGGCCGAGGCCAGCGTACCGGGCGTGACCTATGACCTCGGCGCTGCGATTCATCCGCTGGCGTTCGCGTCGCCGTGGCTCAGCTCACTACCGCTCGACCACTACGGCCTTGAGTGGGTGCATCCACCTGCCGCGCTGGCGCATCCGCTCGACTCCGGCGATGCCCTGCTGCTCCGCCGCGACCTCACCGCTACCGGCCAGATGCTCGGCGTCGACGGCGAACGATGGCGCGAGTTATTCGAGCCGCTGATCCGCAACGCAGCCGACCTGCTGGATGACACGCTCGCGCCAGCCCATCTGCCCGATCATCCGGGGTTGCTGGCGCGCTTCGGCATCCAGGCGCTCCGTCCAGCTGTATCGTTCGCTTCATCTACGTTCGCCGGTCCGCAGGCACGGGCGCTCTTCGCCGGGCTCGCCGCGCACTCGTTCCTTCCATTAGAAGAGTATGTCAGCGCCGCGTTCGGCCTCCTCCTCGGCATGCTGGGGCACACGACCGGCTGGCCATTCCCGCGCGGTGGTGCGCAGCGCCTGAGCGACGCGCTGGCTGCCTACCTCGCGGCTCTCGGCGGCGAGCTCATCACCGACACGACGGTGACGCGCCTCGCCGACCTGCCACCAGCGCGAACCTACCTGTTTGATACGTCCGCTGCGGCGCTGGCGCAGATCGCCGAACCGCAGCTTCCGCGCGGCTATCGGCGGCAGTTGGACCGGATGCGGCAGGCACCCGGCGTCTTCAAGGTGGATTACGTGCTCGACAGTCCGGTGCCGTGGGCGGCTGCGGCGTGCCGAGAGGCAGGGACGCTGCACCTGGGCGGGACGCTCGAAGAGATCGCCGCCTCAGAACGCGCTGTCTCACGCGGCGGACACCCGGACGCGCCATTCATCATCGCCGCGCAACCGACGCTCTTCGATCCATCGCGCGCGCCGGACGGCATCCACACGCTCTGGGCCTACTGCCACGTCCCGAACGGCTCGACGGTCGATATGACCGCAGCCATCGACGCGCAGATTGAGCGCTTCGCGCCCGGCTTCCGCGAGCGCATCATCGCCCGCCAGGTCATGTTCCCGGCCGACATTGAGGCGGTGAGCGCGAACTTCATCGGTGGCGACATCTCGGTCGGTCGGCCGGACCTGCGCCAACTGTTCACCCGGCCTGTCGTGCGGCGCAACCCATATACAACGCCGAACCCGCGTATCTTCCTCTGCTCCGCGGCCACGCCACCGGGCGGCGGCGTCCACGGTATGTGCGGCTACCACGCCGCGACGGCAGCACTCCAGCGGCTGGCGCGCGACCGCTCACTCAGCGTTCGAGGAACTTGAAGCAGCCGCGCATGTGGTCGTCAACGATTCCGACGCTCTGCAAGTAGGCATAGATGATCGTCGACCCGACGAAGGTGAATCCGCGCCGCTTCAGGTCGCGTGAGATCGCGTCCGAGAGCGGCGTTGTCGCCGGGATCGTCTCCATCGTGTAGCCCTCGGGGTGGCGGACCGTCTCGCCATCAGTCCAGCCCCAGATATAGCGGTCGAAAGAACCGAATTCGTCCTGGACCGCAAGGAACGCACGCGCATTCCGCGACGCAGCGGCGATCTTCAGCCGATTGCGGACAATGCCCGCATCGGCCAGCAGACGCGCCTCATCCGTATCGCCGTAGTTGGCGATGTGGACCGGATCGAAACCCTCGAACGCACGCCGGAAATTCTCGCGCTTTCGCAGGATCGTGATCCACGACAGCCCGGCCTGAAACCCTTCGAGGATCAGCATCTCAAACAGCATCCGGTCGTCGTGGCAGGGAACGCCCCACTCTTCATCGTGGTAGCGCGTATACAGCGGATCATCGCCCGCCCATGTACACCGCCCCAGCGCTTCCTCTGCGCACACAGCCGCCGTCCTCTCGCTTGCTCGTCAGCCAGACCGAAGAAGTATGCC
>JBDHWD010000088.1:0-12914 GCA_039810005.1 Thermomicrobiales bacterium
CCCCCAATCTCGCCCCTCGCGATTGCAGGGTGCGCAGATGCCTGCCTCACCCGTGTATCCTTATGTCGTATGACACGCGTTCGCTTCCTGGAGGTATCCACATCCATGTCCTCAACGCTCCTTGGTGCAAATCCGACGACGGCTACCAATGAAATTCAGGTCTTTCCGAATCCGAACCCGGATCGCGACTACACTATTGAGATTCACACGCCGGAGTTCACCTGCCTCTGCCCGGTGACGGGTCAGCCGGACTTCGCCGAGATCACTCTGCGCTACGTGCCCGACCAGCTCTGCGTCGAGCTGAAGTCGCTCAAGCTGTACTACTGGTCGTTCCGTAACGAAGGCGCGTTTCACGAGGCGGTCACGAACCAGATCCTCGATGAGATCGTCGGCAAGATCGCGCCTCGCGAGGCGACCGTCATCGGCAAGTTCAACGTTCGCGGCGGTCTCTACACGACCGTCACCGCCACCTACTCGGCGCCAGCCCGCGCCTGAGCTGCCTCGCCATGGCATCGATGAGCGCCATCGCAACGCGGATTCTCGCCGGCGAGCCGGTCGAGCACGCTGACTACGCCGCACTGCCAGCCCACGAGCAGCGTCGCGTCGCCGATCTGCTCATCGCTGAGCCAGCCGGCCGACGTTGGCTCCGGTCGCTGCCCGATCTCGATTCTGATCTCGCCGCGCGGCTGCTCAGGCACGCGGAAGACTTCAGCTCACCGCGCCGCGACGCGACACTGGACCGCGTTGTGGTCCGCGTGCCGATGAACGTCCTGCTCGACCACGCCGTCGCTGTCGCTGCCGGTTCCGCCTCGATGGCACTCTGGGGGCGTCTTGGTGACGACCCCGATCGGCTCGTCTCTGTCGCTGAGTTGATCGTGCAGTCCGCCGCGGCAGCCGAGGCGACGTTGTATCTGCTCGTCCTCGATCCGCTGGACCCCTTCAGCCTCGGTACTGCCCGCCGCACGACGATCGCGCGCGCAGCTTTGAACAGCGACTCGCTGGAGGCGCGCGGCCTCGCTGCAGAGTTCCTGGCTGACGCCGCGCCCGACCGCCTGCTCGACGTGCTCGACGATCTCGTCCGCAGCGACTCCCAGCGCGTGCGCGGCATTGTCTGGTTAACGGCGCTGCGGCTGACCCCCGAGCCGACGTTTCAGCAAGCGAGCGAGCTGCTGCTCGACGAATCGCAGCCAGTCGAGCTGCGTCGCAGTGCCCTCGTCGCGATGGGCATGCGTATGCCCACGAGCGCCATCGCTGATCTGTTGAGCGCGTTCGTCATCCATCCCGACCCCGCGCTGGCCCACGATGCAGCCGATCTGCTCTATCAGCTACACCGCAATCCCGAGACAGCCGAGGCCGCCCGAATGAGCCCGCATCCGGAGATTCGCGAGATCGCCGAGGCATTGCTCGATCCGCGGCGCGGTTCGCCTGCTGCCGGCGGCTCGCGTCCGGGCGATCCGACGCGTACGATTGATATATTCAGGGAGTTGATCGAACGCAGTGAGCCGCCGGGGGCGAATGGCGTACACCGCCGATGATTGACCCGTGCATGGAGAAGCGCGAAAGATGACAGAACAAACGACAACCGACCCCAACGTTCGTGAAGAGCGGCTCAAGACCGCCTACACCGAAACCGAGTTGCGCTGCCCGCGATGCCGCGCGACCTGGTCGCCGCCGGTTGCCAACTTCATCAACTTCGGGACCGATCCGAAGGGCCTCGAAGGGATTCTGCGCCGGTCGATTCATCATGCGTACTGCCCGGCCTGCAAGCGGCACGTCGAGATTGACCACATCTTCTCGGTTTACATGCCGGAAGAGAATCTCGTCCTCCAGATCCGCCCCGCCTGGGAGTTCAGGGCCGGTGGTGGTGAGGAGATCTACTGGAAGCGGCTCGAAAACCTCATCGAGAAGTGGGCTGATGTCGATGTGCGCGTCGATATCGCGTTCGGCTTTGACGAAGCCATCGAAAAGTTCCTCGGCGGCCAGCCCGCCGTCGATGCCGCCATGGAGCGCGCTCGGCAGGAGCGCGAGCAGGGCCTCGCCTCCGGCGACCTCGTCCCTGGCGTCAACGGCAGCACCGCGAGCGCCTAGGCTCAATCTGTATTGAGCTGATCCCAAATGAAGAGAAGGATGGAACGACAGTCATTCCATCCTTCTCTTTGTCAGTAGCGGGCCATTGAGCGCCTGCCGCTACCTGGGTCGCATCCGAAGGTTCTTCCTCGACGGATGCAGTCCAGCGCGTAAGAGATCCTTCCGTTGCGCTGCTGCCCTCCGGGCGGTAGAAGACGGATAGGCGCTGACTTACCCCTTGAGGCCGCAGCGGCGAACCTCCACCTGCCTTGATCTCGCCAGACCGCAGGAGAGCCAAGCGGGTGCGAAACGAATGCGTCCACAGTCTCATGCCGCGTTCAACGATCCTCCACTCCGGCAACCTCACCACCCGTTGCCCCGCCTGCTTGCTCGCATTACCATGCGCGCATCGATCCTGTGATGATGGAGGGCAGAGCATGTCGGCAGATATCAGCGCGCACGTTGACTGGAAGGCTGTGCGTGACGAAGTTACGTCGCGCCTTCAGGACCTCATTCGACTCGAGACCGTCAACCCGCCAGGCAACGAGGTGCTGGTCGCGAACTACCTTCGCGATGCTGTCGCCGAGGTGGGTCTGTCTTCGCACGTACTGGAGAGCGCGCCGGGTCGCGCCACGTTTGTGACGCGCATCGAGGGCGAAGGCAAGGGTCGGCCGCTGATGCTGATGGCGCACAGCGACGTCGTTTCGGTCGAAGCCGACAAGTGGCAGCACCCTCCGTTCTCCGGCGACATCATCGACGGCATGATCTGGGGCCGCGGCGCGGTCGATACCAAGAACCTCGTCGCGTCGGAGCTGCTGGTCACGCTGCTCATCAAGCGGATGGGTCTGAAGCTCGATCGCGATCTGATCTTCTGTATCTTCGCTGATGAGGAAGCCGGGGGGCGCTACGGCGCGACCTGGATGTGGGAGAACCATCGCGACCTGATTGACGCTGAGGTGGCGATCAATGAGGGCGGCGGCAACGCGATTGATGTCAATGACTCGCGCTTCTATCTCTGCCAGACCGGCGAGAAGGGCAGCGCACGCACGCAGATCATTGCCACCGCGCCTCCCGGCCACGCTTCGGTTCCGCGCGATGACACCGCCATGTTGCGGATGGGTCGCGCGCTGGTGAAGCTCTCGGAGTACACGTTCCCGACAGTCATGACGTCGTCGGTCGAGATGATGCTGCGCTCGTTCGCCGAAGGTCTCGGCACTAAGGCAGACATGATTGACGAGATCCTCGCCGACCCCACCTGGGAAAACATGAGCAAGCTGCCCCTCGGCGAACACGAGCTGCTGTCGCTCCGCGCGACAACACGTAACACGGCAGTGCCGACCATCATCCACGGTGGCCACCGCATCAACGTCATCCCTGGCGAAGTGGTGTGCGACGTCGATGTGCGGCTGCTGCCCGGTCAGGATCCGACCGAGGTGCGCGCGCAAATTCAGGAGCTGCTCGGCGATGAGGTCACGGTTGTTGGTACCGGCGGGAGTGGCGGTATCGAAGCGGACCCTGCCTCAGCGCTGTTTGACACGATCAATGAGGTCGTCGGCGACCTCGATCCCGGCTCCAGCGTTGCACCGTTCCTGGTGTCCGGTGGCACCGATGCGAAGTCGATCCCGGGCGTCAAGGTCTACGGATTTAATCCAGCGCCCTATTCCCCCGCGGAAATGAACGGCGCGCACAACCACGACGAGCGCGTTTCGATCGACAATCTGCTGTTCGCAACGAAGGCGCTCTTCGAGATCGTCGTTCGCTACTGTTCGGCCAGCGTGTGAGCGGGCAACGCGGACTCGTTCTGTTTGATATCGATGGGACGATCCTGGTCGGCGGGGATCGTCACCACGGCGCAGCGTTCACCCGCGCGTTCGAGGCGGTCTACAACAAGCCAGTGACGCTCGATGGCGTGCCGCTGGCCGGGATGCTCGACAGCCAGATCGCGCGTATCCTGTTCGAGCGTCACGGCCTGAACGCTGGCGAGGCGGAGCAGCGGCTGGCGGAGATGATGGCCGCGATGGGGCAGCACTACGTCGAAGCAACGGCCGGAGCGAGCCTGCGAGATCGCTTGCTTCCGGGCGTCACCGAGGCGGTGCTTGCCGCCCACGAGCAGGGCTGGACTGTTGGCGCGCTGACCGGCAATGGTCGGGCGGTCGGTGAGGCCAAGCTCCGCGCGGTCGGGCTGGACACTCTCATCACTTTCGGCGCGTGGGGTGATAGCGCCATCGAGCGTGGACATCTCGTCGATGCCGCGCTCGATGAGGCCGTGCGCGCCACCGGCCTGCGATTTGTATCGCACGAGACGGTGCTCGTCGGCGACACACCGGCCGACATCGCTGCTGCCCGCCTGGGTGGCGCGCACGTCATCGCCGTTGCCACCGGGCGGTTCGATGTCGACGCGCTCGCCAGCCACAACCCTGACGCGCTGATGGAGAACCTGGCGGACACTAGCGCGTTCGTTGCTGCAGTCAGCCGTATCCTCGGCTGACTGCGCTGCTTCTGGATTCGCAGTCGCGGTACGATCGTCCTGCGAAGCTACATCAAAGGAGGGCCGCATGCAGATCTATGTTGGTTCGTCAAACGGTGTCCATCGGCTGGATAGCGGTGAGCTTGTCGAAATCGGCCTGTCTGGCGAGCGCGTCTCGGCGATCTATGCCGATGGCTCAGTTATTCTCGCCGGTACCTACGGCAATGGCCTCTTTCGCAGCACTGACGACGGCCAGAGCTGGCAGCAGGTCACGGACGGCCTGACCTCATCCGCCTTCCGCACGATCGTCCCGGACCCGCTGGACGCTTCTGCGATCCTCGCCGGTACCGAGCCGGCCCGCCTCTATCGCAGCACTGACGGCGGCCAGACATGGACGGAGGCAGAGGGCATCCCGGCACTGGCACCGGTCGATGAGTGGTATCTGCCCTACTCCCCGCGCGCCGGCGCATTGCGCAATGTCTACGCGCCGGGCGGCCGGCGTCTCCTGGCTTCGGTCGAGGTCGGCGGTCTGCTCGATAGCCCCGATGGCGGCAAGTCGTGGAGCATCACGCCGGTTATTCAGGATGACGACATTCACCACATTACCGGCCATCCCGCCGACCCGCAGTTGCTCTACGCCTCGCTGGGCTACGCGGCGCTGAAGAGCAATACCGACCGCGGCGATTACAAGCTCGGCGGCGTCGGTCGGTCGCGGGATGGTGGCAAGACCTGGGAGAAGGTCGAGAACGACTACACGCGCGCCACACTCATCCCCAGCGCCGATAAAAGCTTGCTGCTGGCCGGTCCGGCCCCGCGTGTCGGACGGGAGGGCCGCATCGTCGTGTCCGCGGACGGTGGCGACACCTGGCAGCCCGCCTGGGATGGGCTGGAGTCGCCAATGCGCGACATGGTTGAGCTGTTCGTCGAAGCGCCAGATAACAGTATCTGGGCCGTCTGTTCCGGCGGTCGACTGCTCCGCGCCGTGCCCGGCGAGTGGCAGTGGGAAACGGTCGTCGCTGACGACGCTCCGGTCGATGTCGAAGCGGTCGCCTTCGTCGGCTAGCGCTGGCTGACCCGCTCCAGAATCATGTTCAGAACCGACTGATCGAGCTGGTCGACCGGCGTGGCCGGCGCAAAGCGCGCCGGGTCGCCACTCCGGTCGACGACGATCGGCCACATGCCGGCTGCCTCGGCTGCCCGTAATCCCGGTACTGCGTCCTCAATGACGGCGCAGGCAGTCGGCTCGACACCCAGAGCCGCCGCGCCGGCCAGGAACGGCCCCGGATCCGGCTTGCCATCGGGCACGTCGTCGGAGCTGATCGTCGCCCTGAACACGTCGCCGAGATTGAACAGATCGACGACCATATCGAGCTCGGCTCGTCGCCCACCCGTCACAATCGCCAGCGGCATCCCCCTTCGCGCCAGCTCGCGCGCGAGCCACTGGCCGTCAGGACACGGCTTGACGAGATCGGCAAACGACTGCTTCATGCGGTTCAGCTTCTCGACAAGCAGATCATCGACCGGCCAGTCAAGATGATTGCGTAATAGCCAGTCGCTGAAGCCGTCACGGTCCGGTCGGCCAAAAAGGTGCTCGTCGTATTCCTGCTCGGTCGGCGTCGGCAGACCGAAGTGCGCCAGCGTCTCGAATGCCATCCGGTAATGCACTGGCTCGGAATCAATCAGGACGCCGTCCATGTCGAACAGCACTGCGTCTATCTTCGTCATTCGTTTGCGGGTCTCCACCATCAACAGAGCGGCTCAGGCGATGACGCGTATCGTCTCACAGGTCGGGTCGGACATGCCGGAGATATACATGCCTTCGCGAACTCCCAGGCGCAGATACTCGATCGTCGCCGCCTGAATGCGTTCCCCCGGCGCGACGATTGGTACGCCCGGCGGGTACGGCGTGATGGCCTCGGCGCTGATCTTCCCGACCGCCGCATCGACCGCCACGACCCGGCTAGGTCGCGTAAACGCCTCTCGTGGCGTCGCAACGGCATCCCCGCCATACAGCAGCTCCCCCAGCGACCGCGCCGCCGCGGAATGTCGCACCGGCTGTTGCTGTGCAGCCATCGCCGCAAACCCGGCGGCCGCGCGTTCGATTGATTCCTCCCGATCCCCGATCGTAACCAGGATCATGACACTCAGGAGGTCACTCATCTCGACGTAGACGCCGTGCTCGTTTCGGAGATGCTCCTCCGCCTCGTAGCCGGTCCAGCCGAGCTGATGGACGTCGATCATGATCCGCGTCGGATCGAGCCGCGCGCCGACTGAGCCTGCGAGCAGATCGTCGCCGATGACCGCCAGCCCAGGCAGCGCTGCCAGCCGCCGCCGCAGCTCAGTCGCGAGCTGAATCGTGCGATCCAGCAGCACCTCGCCTTCGAGAGCCATCTGTCGCCGACTGGCATCGAGCGATGCGTAGATCAACGCCGATGGGCTAGTCGTCTGCATCATGTCCACCAGCGTGTCCATCCGCGCGATGTCGAGCCGCTCCCGACGCGCGACCAGCGTCGATCCCTGCGTCAGCGCCGCCAGCATCTTGTGCGTGCTCGATACGGCAGCATCGGCCCCGGCCTGCATCGCTGATGGCCCCAGCGCCGGGTGAAAGTGCAGGTGCGGCCCCCAGGCCTCGTCAACGAGCAGAGGGACATTCGCCGCGTGGCAGACCGCTGCAATCGCTGCCAGATCGCTTGAGATGCCGACATACGACGGGCTGGTCAGCACCACGGCCTTTGCGTCCGCGTGCCGCGCCAGCGCGTTAGCGACCTGCTCCGGCGCGATGCCGATGGGCAAGTTGCGCTCAGCATTGATCTCCGGAGTCAGATAGATCGGTCGCGCCCCGCTCTGAATCAGGCCGGTCATCAACGACTTGTGCAGCATCCGCGTAACAAGCACCGTGTCGCCATCGTTCGCCACGCTCATCAGCATCGCCAGGTTGCCGGTTGTGCTGCCGTTGACCAGAAAGCGCGCGGCATCCCCGCCATAGGCAGCGGCGGCCAGGTCCTCGGCACGCCTCAACAGCCCGAACGACAGGTGCGTCGTGTCGACCCCGCCACCGTGCGGCACATCGCAGCCGAGCGCGTCTGCCAGCAGGTCACGCATGCCCTGCGGCGCGCCGACGCCGCGCTTATGGCCGGGTGTCGAAAACGGCGTCCCGTCGCCTGCCGCGTACGCTCGCAGCGCCTCGAAGAATGGCGCGTCGTTCTGGTCAATCAACTCGTCTGGATCCTCTCCCTGTTGGCGTCGAAGGGCCGGTCGTCTTCCGCGACGTCCAGGCCTCTGGTATGGTACGCCGCGAGTGGCAGGCGCAGGTCTGCCACATGCGACCGACGAGCGCAGCGAGGAGCCTCACGATGTCCGCACATGGCGATCGATCGAGTCACCACGGCGGCGAGGACGATCTGTTCGATGATATCCGCGAGTTTCTCTCCGAAAACTCTGTGGATCGGATCTACGAGGACATCGCAACCGCCTACGGCTACGCCGCGACCTTCGTCGACCGCGAATTGCGTGGTGTCGACGAATTCGACCGGATGCTGCGCGCACTGGAGCGTCTCATTGAGGACGTCTTCGGCGACGAGGTCGATCCCGACCTTCGAGCGCGCTTTGCCGAATCCCTCTACCTCTATGGACTGGCGCACTACTCGCTGATGCAGCAGATCATCGGAGGACCGCACGACGAGTCGGAGTCCGACGATGATGAGGACGCGCCACGCCCGCTCGTCATCTACGATGTCTGGTTCCCGGGCGACGTCGCCATCGAGCGCGCGCAGGATGGCCTCTATCTGCACATCAGCGATAGCAGGATCGACCTGTCGATCTACCTCGGCGTGTCACCGAATGAGCGCGGTACGCTCGTCGACCTTGTCGATCATTGGGGCTACGCCGCCTCGAACACCAAGCCGGTTGAGCACGAGGCCGACCTGTCCGGCTCCATCCCGATGCTCACGGTTGAGATCGACTACAACGGCTCCGAGCTCATCGACGCCGAGGATCACGTCGATGTCCTCTTCTTCGATCACGAGGGCGAACCGGTCGTCCGAATGCACGCCCGTGCCGGTGATCTGCGCACGATCGTGGACGAGCTCCAGGCCGCCGAGCGCGAGGATTCACTGTAGGCATGACACACTGAACTTCGACACGGCGCACGTCGTTCGAGATGTGCGCCGTCTGTATGACCGCGTTTCGCGAGTGGCCAGATTGGGTGAATGGAGGGCTGATGAAGACACGGTATACCCCTGAGATGGCAGTCGATCTGCGCATTCCGTTCGACGTGACGCTGTCGCCGGATGGTAGCCAGGTGCTCTTCCGCGTTGAGCCGATCGGCCATCGCGAGCCGGAGCGTACCAGCACGATCTTCGTCGTGCCGTCCGATGGTTCAGCCCTACCCCGCGCGATCACTGGCAGCGACAACAACAATACGTCCCCGAGCTGGTCGCCCGATGGCAGCGCCATCGCATTCGTCTCTGACCGCCCGGAGCGCGGTCGCCAGCAGCTCCACGTCATCCCGGCCAGCGGCGGCGAAGCGTTGCGCCTGACCAACCTCGACGGCGGCGTCTCAAACGCTGCCTTCGCGCCGGACGGCGCGTCGATCGCCTTCACCGCCCGGCGCAAAGCGCTCGCAGGCCAGGACGACCCGCGCAAGGAGATCCGCGTCGCCAGCGAAGTCTGGCGGCCGCACGGCATCGCTCGTGTTGCCCCGACCGGCGGACCGCACGCGCTTATCGGACCGCGTGAGGGCCATGTCTGGGGCTTCGCCTGGTCGCCAGACGGTCAATCCATCGCTGCCTTCGTCTCCGATACCGAGAACCTGGCCGATTCGTGGGACAACGTCCGGCTCCTCGTCACGGCCGTCGATGGCTCGGACGAGCGCGAGCTCATGCGCCTCACCGGTTTCCCAGCTCCGCCGATCTGGTCGGATGACGGTCGCTACATCGCCGCCATCGGCTCCAACGCCGACGACCATGACTCGCGCAATGTCTACATCGTCGAAGTCGCCACCGGAGATCTAACCATCCTCGACGATCGCGGCATGTCCCCCAACGCCGTCGCCTTCGCTGGCGACGACCTCGTCGTCCACTCGGTTGAGACGCAGCGAACGCGCGTTGACCGCGTCGATCCGCGCGGCGCAGAGTGGGAGCAGGTCGATCTGGGCGCGGATGTCTCCGATGCCTGGATCGATATGCGCGGCGGCTGGGATGTTCGCGCCGGCCGCATCGCCGTCGCGGCAGCCTTCGCCGATCATCCGATGAACGTCTACGCCGGCCCGCTCGGCGGCGCGGCCAAGCGCCTGACCGACCTCAACCCCCAGCTTCGCGATGTCGACCTGGTCGGCATGGAACAGATCGAGTGGCAGTCGACCGACGGTACCGTCGTCTATGGCTGGCTCATGTTGCCGCCCGACCACGACGAGAGCGCCGGCCCACTCCCGCTCATCTCGGTCATCCACGGTGGGCCATCTGCCCAGTGGGGCAACTGGTTCCACGGTACCTGGCACGACTGGGGGCAGGTCCTCGTGCCGCACGGCTACGCCGTCTTTATGCCCAATCCGCGTGGCAGCACCGGCCGCGGTGGCGTGTTCACCGGCGCGAATCGCTTCGACTTCGGCGGTGGCGACTTTGAGGACATCATGACCGGCGTCGATATGCTCATCGAGCGCGGCGTCGCCGACCCAGACCGGCTCGGCATCTGCGGTTGGTCGTTCGGCGGCTTCATGACCGCCTGGGCCGTCGGCCACACCGACCGCTTCAAGGCCGCCATCGCCGGCGCAGCCTGCACGAACTGGGTCTCCAAGATCGGCACGACCGACATCCGCCCGTTCAACGAATGGAACCTCGGCTCGGTCAACGAGGACCCCGACCGCCCGTGGGAGCGCTCGCCGATCCGCTACGTCCGCAACGTCACCACACCGACGTTGATCGTTCACGGTCAGGCAGACGTGCGTGTGCCGGTCACACAGGGCATCGAGTTCTACAACGCGCTGCGAGCCGCCGGTGTCGATACCGAAATGGTCTCCTATCCGCGCCAGGGTCACGCCTTCCACGAGCGCGCGTTTGAGCTTGACCTGCTCCAGCGCCTCGTCGGCTGGTTCGAGAAGTATCTCGGCCCAGCTAAGGACGCCGACGAGTCCTGATCCGTCATCCGCAGCGCCGCGCGTGTAAGGCAGAGCCCGTCACGCGCGGCTGTTGTTATCACACTCAGCGAATTGTCAATGTCAGATTGTCCGGTCGGCAGCCGACCCCTTTCTCCTGTCATCTCGAACCGCAGTGAGAGATCTCCCACCCGCCCGATACAGTCCAACGCAGAGAGCTCCCTCGTGTGCTGGGTGCTCTCCGGGCGTGAAATGACAGAGAGTGAGGCAGACTGCCGCGTCAACGTATGTGCCGCGTTGACGCGATCCATGACAGGCAGCAAGGTGGCTGCCGTCATGACACAATCCGAGGACTCGAGTACTCAGCTAATGTACCCGCCCCAATCACAGAACAGGAGTCTCAATGCCCAGACGCTACACCCCGGAAATGGCCGTCGATCTACGCGTGCCATCGGAGCTCGCGCTGTCGCCGGACGGCAGCCAGATCATCTATCGCGTTGAGCCGATCGGGCATCGCACCACGAACCGCACCTCCACCATCTTTGTCGTCCCAGCGGATGGCTCCGTCCCGCCCCGCGCGCTCACCGGCAGCGACCACAACAACATCTCGGCGACCTGGTCGCCGGACGGCGCAACCATCGCGTTCCTGTCGGATCGCAGCGAGCGAGGCACCCAGCAGGTACACGTCATCCCCGCTGCCGGTGGCGAGCCACTGCGACTCACCGAGCTCAATCGTGGTGTTTCGCAACCGGCGTTCGCGCCAGACGGCCGCTCGATCGCCTTCATTGCCCAACGCAGAGCCCTGGCCGGCGAAGCCGACCCCAGCCAGGAGATTCGCGTCGAGAGCGAGCTTGGGCGACCGCGCGGCATGGCGCACGTGCCCGTTGTCGGCGGACCACCACGCCCGATCGGTCCAATGACGAGCCATGTCTGGAGCTTCGCTTTTTCGCCCGATGGCAAGACCATCGCCGCGTTCGTTTCCGATACCGAGGAGCTTGCCGGCAGTTGGGACAACGCCCGCCTCGTCATCACCGCCGTCGACGGCTCCAACGAGCGCGAGCTGCTGCGGATGAACGGCTTCCCCGGCAAGCTGACCTGGTTCGATGACGGCCGTCGGCTCGCCGTCATCGGCTCAGTCGCTGACAATCCTTATGCGACGAACGTCTATCTCGTCGATGTCGTGTCCGGCCAGGTGACAGTCCTCGACGATCGCGGCATGACACCTAACGCCGTCCTCACCGTCGACCGCGATCTCCTCGTCCACTCAGTCGAAACGCAGCACACCCGCATTGACCGCTATGACCCGGGCACCGACACCTGGGAGCCGGTGTCGCTCGGTCCGCAGTTGGCCGACGCGTGGGTTGAAGCGCGCGGTGGCTGGGATGCCCGCGCTGGCACGCTGACCGTACTTGGCGCGTTCGCCGATCACCCCGCCAACGTCTACGCCGGCCCGCTCGACGGCGACCTCACCTGCCTGACCGACCTGAACCCCCACGTCCGCGACGTTGATCTCTCCGCAATGGAGCCGATCGAGTGGCAGTCATCCGACGGCCTGGCTATCCACGGCTGGCTGATGCTGCCGCCGGGCGCTGATCCCGCCGCCCGCTACCCGCTCGTCGCCGCTATCCACGGTGGCCCATCCTGGCAGTGGGGCAGCTGGTTCCACGGCACCTGGCACGACTGGGGCCAGCTCCTGACCGCGAGAGGTTACGCCGTCTTCATGCCCAACCCACGCGGCAGCACCGGTCGCGGCGCTGAGTTCTCCGGCGTGAATCACCACGACTTCGGCGGCGGTGACTTCGACGACATCATGACCGGCATCGACATGCTCATCGAACGCGGTGTCGCTGACCCGGACCGGCTCGGCATCTGCGGCTGGTCGTTCGGTGGCTTTATGGCCGCCTGGGCCGTCGGCCACACCGACCGCTTCAAAGCCTCGATCGCCGGCGCAGCCTGCATCAACTGGGTCTCCAAGAT
This sequence comes from Thermomicrobiales bacterium, assembly GCA_039810005.1. Lineage (GTDB taxonomy): Bacteria > Chloroflexota > Chloroflexia > Thermomicrobiales > CFX8 > JAMLIA01. The sequence goes on from JBDHWD010000088.1 coordinate 12,603, forward strand.
CGGCACCACCGATATCCGCCCATTCGACGAGCGCGATGTCGGCGCGGTCAACACCGACCCCGATCGCCCCTGGAAGCATTCGCCGCTGCGCTATGCCGGTAAGGCCACAACGCCGACCTTGATGCTCCACGGCCAGGCCGATGTCCGCGTGCCTGTCACCCAGGCGACTGAGTTCTATAACGCGCTCAAGGCCGCTGGTGTTGCGACTGACATGGTCTCGTATCCACGCCAGGGCCACGCGTTCCACGAGCGCGCCTTCCAGCTCGATCTGCTCCAGCGCCTCATCGACTGGCTTGAGCGCTACCTTGGCCC
>JBDHWD010000089.1:0-12786 GCA_039810005.1 Thermomicrobiales bacterium
CAGCCGAGCGGCTGACGGTCGAGGGCATCGACCACACGGTGGCATCAGTCTTCTGGGACTTCATGACCTCCAGTGGATTGGTGCAGGAGAACGGCAATCTGGTCGAAGCGCAGCTGTTCCTCAACCCGTACTACGCCACCGGCTATCCGATCACCGAGGCGTACTGGTCGCAGGTCGCGATCGGTGGGACGCCGACGACGGTGCTGTGGCAGTGCTTCGAGCGGCGCTGCCTGACCTACAACCCGGACAACCCCGCAGGCTGGCAGGTCGAGGCCGGCAATGTCGGGCAGCACTACTACGACTGGCGCTCCAGCCTGACGCCGGACACTGAGCCGAACCCGACCGAACCGCCGATCCTGACACCGACCCCGGGCCCGGAAGCGAAGACCTTCACCGACGGCTCATGGACTGTCGGCAAGGATATTGAGGCCGGAACCTACCGGAGCGGCGACTCTGGCGACTTGTGCTATTGGGAGCGGTTGAGCGGCTTCGGCGGCACGCTCGATGACATCATCGCGAACGACATCAATCCGGGTCGCGCGGTCGTGACCATCGCCGAGACTGATACCGGGTTCTTTTCAGAACGATGCGGCACGTGGTCGTCCGATCTTTCGGCGATCACGAGCAGTCCAACTGCAGATTTCGGCGACGGCACCTGGATCGTAAATGTCGATGTTGGGCCGGGCACCTGGCGCAATAGCGATTCGAGCGAAGGATGCTACTGGGAGCGGCAATCTGACTTCAATGGCGACCTGGACAGCATCATCGCCAACGCTTTCTCAACCAGCATCCAGACGGTGACCATCAGCGCCAGTGATGCGGGCTTCACGTCCAAGGGCTGCGGTACCTGGACTCGCATCGGCGGCTGAGCCACTCAATGGCTTGTCAGCGCCAAATCGTCAGACTGTGGGAGAGGCTGCCGACACTCTGTTCTGTCTTCTTGGGAGGCTGTCAACGTCAACGTGGCGAACGTGTTGGCGCGACAGCCCGCCCCTTGTCCTGTCATTTCGAGCGCGCACGCGAGAAATCTCCCCCGCGTCGGACTGCATCAAACGGGTGGGAGATCTCTCACTGCCGGGTGCCCCTTGGGCGGTAGATGACAGGAGAAAAGATAGGCTGCCGATCGGACAATCTGACGTTGACAACCCACTGAACGAAGTGGGCGCGGGAGCCGACGCCAAAGCACGCTACAACAAGCGAACCCCGGCCACTCTGGCCGGGGTTCGTTCCGCGCGCTTGGTGCTGGCCTGACGAGGTCAGGCAGCCTTAAGGTCCGAAGTGCAGGCCGAGCAGCGCGTTGCTGCAATCGGCACAACCGTCAGGCAGTACGGGCATTCGCGTGTTGTCGGGTCCGCCTCGACCTGCTGCTTGCGCCGCGACATGAGCAGGTTGAACGGCTTGATCACAAAGAAGAACAGCGCAGCGGCAACAAGCAGGAACGCGATGACGGCGTTCAGGAATGCGCCATACATGATCTGGCTGTTGTTGATCGTGAAGCTCAGGTTCGAGAAATCGGGCTTGCCGAAGATCGCTGCGATCAACGGCGTCAGGATATTCTCGACGAGCGATGTCACAACCGCGCCGAACGCTGCGCCGATAATGACAGCGACGGCGAGGTCAAGGACGTTGCCGCGCAAGATAAACGCGCGGAACTCATCTGCGAGTGATCTCAATGAAGCCCCCTTCGATTGACGAGCTCAGGTCGCCACCCCACAGGCGATTTGAAAACGCGCAAACGGCGCGAACGTTCGCACGTTAGTTACGATACTCTAGCACCTGAGTAGCTCTTCGCATAGTGCGTTCATTAATTATTGGACGCGATATGATGCGATGCGCAGGCGCAGGCGCAGAGCGACGCTACTGAAAGGGAAACGCCAGAGCGATGATCAGCTTCATTATTCGCTGGCTCATCATTACCGCGTCGGTCGCGGTGGCCGCCTGGATCGTGCCCGGCATTCGCATCGACGACGATCGTGGTGTCTCGGCGATCCTGATCATGGCAGCCGTTCTGGCCGTCGTGAACCTGCTGGTCAAGCCGGTGCTGACAGCCGTTTCCTGCTGCCTGATCATCGTCACACTCGGCCTGTTCCTGCTGGTGATCAACACGCTGACGTTCTGGCTGGCGTCCGGCATCGCCTCCGACTGGTTCGACGCCGGCTTCCACGTCAGCGGGTTCTGGGCCGCGTTCTTCGGCGGCATCATCGTTAGCGTTGTCTCGTGGCTGCTGACCGCGTTCGTTGACGAGTACTAGCCGGACCAACTCAGCCGCGCGCAGAGCGCACCGCCGCGACACGCTCACGAACCGCAGGGGCGACCTCGTTGATGAACAGGCGCAATGACTCGGGGGTTGGGTCGGTCCAGAGGATGAAGCTGCCGAAGCCATACTCGGTTGCCAGCGTCGTCAACGTCGAGACCCAGTGCTCGACTGGCCCGATAACTTCGCGGTCATTGCCGCTGAATGGCGCTGCTGCGGAATCGGCGAAGCTGCCGTTGATGTTGTAGATGCGCCGGATAGCTGCCGGATCGCGACCGGCGGCGTGCGCGGCAGCGTCGATAATCGTCTGTCGCTCAAGGCTGGCGTCCGGCGACAGGTACGACATCGACGGGATCCAGCCATCGGCGACACGGCCAGTCAGCCGCAACGCGCGCGGGCCGAGCACACCGAGCCAGATGCTCATGTCGTGGGCGGGAGCCGGCCCGGGCTGTGCTCCGACGGCGCGGTAGATCTCGCCATCGTGGCGCAGGCCGCGTCCGCCGGACCACATCGCGCGGATGATCTCGATCGCCTCCTGGAGTGCGTCAATCGCCTCGCCAGGAGAGCGCACCGGCCCGCCCATCGCGGCGATCGCATCCCAGAATGCACCTGCCCCGAGGCCCAGCTCGAATCGCCCACCGCTGAGCTGGTCGATCGTCGCCGCCTCCTTCGCCAGCATCGTCGGCAAGCGCAACGGCAGGTTGGCAACGTCGGGGAAGATGCGCACACGCTCTGTCTGGGCCAGCAGCATTGCGATCAGCGCCATCGTGTCGAAGTAGCGCCGCTGGTACGGGTGGTCCTGAATGCCGATCAGGTCATAACCGAGCGCATCCAGTCTGCCGCCCAGATCGAGTACTGCCGCCGGGTCGCTGTTATCAGGAACCAGGAAGTAGCCGAATTGCAGATCGTGCCCGTAATCAGCCATCTGTCACGCTTCGTTCTAGCGCTCGGGCGCAAGCGAGCTGGGGAGCGCCCCGACCGTTCTGGTCGGGGCGCAGAGAGATCTATCGAACGCGATTTGCGATGCTCCAGTGGTGCGCGTGGTATCCCTGACCGACCTTCTCCAGCTCGGCAATGACAGCATCGGTGCCGCGTCGCTCAACCGGAAACGGCTCGACATTGGCCAGGTAGGCTGCCACGCGCGCGGCTGTTGCAGCGCCGCCCTGGAGACCCCGCAGCGTGACCTTGTCGACTGTATCAGCCTCAGTGTGGCCGTAGCCGCGACCAATCATCCCTGCGGTCGAGCCCATCGTGTTCAGCGTCGCGGTCGGGAAGCCCGCCCGGAAGAACGGGAAGTGATCGGAGTGCGTGCCAACCCGGTTGCGCACCTCCATAGCGTGCTTCATGTCGCCGGAGACGCCACGGAACCAGTCGACCATCACCTCGTCGCCGGTGACAGTGATCTGATCCTTCCCTTCGCGACCTGCGCCATCGAGATTGAGCGCGAAGACCAGCTTCTCGTCGCCATCGAGGTAGCGCTCGTGATGCTTCCAGCTACCACCCAGACCCAGCTCCTCGTAGGCGAAGCAAATGACGCGCACGGTCCGCCGCAGCTTGCCGGCGAACGGTGCCAGCACTCGGCCAGCCTCCAGACCAACCAGCGTCCCGGCCCCGTCATCGGCCGCACCCTGCGCGACGTCGTGGCCGTCGTAGTGACCGCCGATCAGGATGATCTCCTCCGGGTGCTGGCCGGGGATATCGCCAACGACATTGTAGGAACGTGACAGATACGTTTTGTTCTGGGTGTGGATCTTCATCCGCGGCGTGCCGCGCTCGGCCAACCTGCGGATCATGCTGCCGGCCTCGTGGCTGATGCCGATGCCCGGAATCGCCGCCTCGTGGTCACGATCCTCCGTGCCTTCAGGATTCTGTGCGTAGAGTGAGCCGGTGATGTGCAGCAAGCCGGGATTCTTGTTGACGAAGATGCAGCCGATCGCGCCGGCCTCAACCGCCAACCGGAACTTGTCGGTCCGATGCAGCGTCACCTCGCCGGGCTTGTTCGTTTCGGCAGCAGTGAGCACGATCTTGCCGCGGATCGCCTCCCCGGCCCGCTCGAAGTCCGCCGTCTCACCTTCACCGATGTCGATCATCTCACCCTCGACATCGCCGCTGCCGGTGAACGGCATCGAAATCGCCGAGAACTGGCGCTCGACCGGTGCCAGCATCGTCAGCTCGCAGACCCCACGCTCCCAGGTGTAGACCGGGAACTCCTCCAGGTGTGCGTTCTGAAGGCCGTACTCTTTCATCTTCCCGAGCAGGAACTCACCGGCCTGATGCTCGCTCTCCGAGCCACCGAAGCGCGAGCCAAGATCGTCGCAGATGTAGCGCAAGTTGGTGTAGATCTCGTCTGAGGTCCAGACCTCGCCCAACACATACTTCTCGATCTCGCGAACGGTTGACTGATCCGCCATATCCCTCTCCTCACTCATGCGATTCCGCCGTTGCGGCAGCATCGCCGGAGTAGGGCGGACTGTCAACGTCATCGGAGCCACGTAGACTCATCGATGGCAGGATCGGAGGGGTGCGCATCTGAACCAGTCGTCAGCGCACCGCTGGCCCGCGGCAGCTGCCGCCGCCTGGGCGTGGATCTTCGCTGCGACGAGCTTCTCCTGGGTGACTGTGGGGACGATCGGCGCAAGCACAATCGGCGAGACTATACGCTGCGCCGCGACCCAGGCATGATCGCGCTGCTGGTGGTGACCGGCCAGCTGAAGGTGCTCGCCGGTGTCTTCGCCCTCGCACTCGTTTCGCCATGGGGACGTCGCCTGATGCGAACACTCGCCTGGATCGGCGGCGGCGGGCTGCTACTCTACAGCATCGCCCTGCTCGTTCAGCACGGGCTGATGGCAGTCGGCGTGATCGAGCGCGCGGCGTCTCTGAGCGCCAGCGAGCTGCGCTGGCACCTGTGGTTCTGGGACCCGTTCTGGCTACTCGGCGGCATCCTGTTTACTGTTGCCGCCCGTGCCTGCGACGCGAGTGATAAGGGGAGATGATGGAGCAGCCAATCAAGGTCGATCCGGGGATCGTTGAGCACTACCTGACGACTCTCGCGCAGTTCGGCGCGTACGGCGAGACCGGCGTCAAACGGCTGGTCTATTCGCCGGAGTGGGTCGCGGCGCAGGAGCAGGTCCAGCAGTGGTGTCGCGACATCGGGCTGGAGACGCGGATGGACGGCGTCGGCAACGTCTGGGGGCGCATCGACGGCAGCGACGGCGGCGCGTCGATCGTCAGCGGCTCGCACATCGACTCGCAAGCGCCGGGCGGACGCTTCGACGGCGCGCTCGGTGTCGTCGCGGCGCTCTCGGCGGTGCGCACACTGGTCGAGCAGTTCGGCCCGCCCAAGCGCCCGCTTGAAGTCCTGTCGTTCTGCGAAGAGGAATCCAGCCGCTTCGCCTCGACCAACTTCTGGGGCTCGCGTGCGATCACTGGCGTCATCGGGCCGGACGAAACAGAGACAGTCATCGGCTTTGACGGCATCCCGATTGGCGAAGCGATGCGCGCGATCGGCCTCGATCCCGACAACATCCCCGGCGTCGAGCGCAACGACATCGACACGTTTATCGAGCTGCACATCGAGCAGGGGCCGATTCTGGAGCAGATGGGGCTACCGGTCGGCATCGTCACGGCGATCACCGGCCTGCGCCACTACGTCGTCGAGCTGACCGGCCGCTCCGACCACGCCGGCGCACGCCCAATGGACACCCGCCGCGATCCGATGCCGGCCGCTGCCGAGATCATCACCGACGTCATCACGACCGCACTGCGCTTCGGGCGTCCAGCAGTCACGACCGTCGGCAACATGCAGGTCGAGCCGAACCTGCCGGCCGCCGTGCCCGACAAGGTCACGTTCATGATCGACGCGCGGCACCCCGATCCCGAGGTCCGTCAGCGCCTGTTCGCCAAGCACGAACGGACGATCGGGGAGGTCGCCGACCGGCACGATATCGAAGTCAACTGGCGCATCGTCGCCGACCACGACCCCTGCATCTCCGACCCCGGCGTCGTCGCGGCGCTGGAGGACGCAGCGCAGTCGCAGGGCATTGCCTACCAGCTGATGCACAGCGGGGCGGGACACGACACCCAGCGGATGGCGAAGAAGGCCAAGGTCGCGATGATCTTCGTCCCCAGCCAGGGTGGTCGCAGCCACACCCCGGCCGAGTTCACCAGCACCGAGGATATGATGCCGGGGATCAATGTGCTGGCGAATGCGCTGTATCGGTTGGCGTATTGACGGGGCGGCCCTCACCCCCCTGCCCCCTCTCCCAACTTTGGGAGAGGGGGTGTCATGAGGACAACGGGCTAGCTGCCGGTTTGGATGAGCCGAGCGCAAATGTTTCGTACGGACAGGACCGGCCTGTCCTCGCCGTGAGGCGACACTCTGCTTCAGGAAGCACACGCTGTGAAAGAGGAGAAAGTGACTGACACGACGAAGCCCACCCGGCCAACCTCGCCGGAAGTACGGCTGGAACGTCTCACGGGCGGTCCGATCGAGGAGGGGCAGTTCGACAAGGCGATCCTCGGGCTGGGCGCGACCGAGTACCACGGGCCGCACCTGCCCTATGGCACCGACACATTCACCGCCGAGACCTGGGCGGAGGCGGTCGCGCGAGAGCTGGGCAACACGCTCGTCCTGCCGACGCTGGCCTACGGCGTCAGCCACCACCATCTCGACTGGCCGTGGACGCTATCGCTGCGGCCGGAAACGCTCTCGAACATCATCGTCGACATCGGCGAGTCGCTGCTACATCACGGCATCACCAAGCTCATCATCGTGCCAGCGCACGACGGCAACCCGGCACCGGCCGAGACGGCGGCGCGCCTGCTCTCACAGAAGCACGATATGAAGGTCGCGCTCGTCGATCAGGTGTTCGGCAAGGCCAGGGAGATGCTGGCCGGGCGCTTCGACATCGACGGCGACCACGCTGGCCGCACCGAGATGTCGATGGTCCTCTACAGCAATCCCGAGACGGCCCGCCACGATCTGGCCACGAAGGAGCAGCCCCAGTACGTCGACCTGCCGATCCTGCTGATCGACAGCTTCAAGGGAACCGTGCCAAAGGGCTTCTCCGGCGATGCGGCAGCAGGTTCCGCCGAAGAAGGCCAGGCCATGACTGAAGCGATGGTCGCCATCCTCGTCCCCTTCCTCCGTGAGCTGGACAAGCGCGGCTGGAAGCGCGGCACCTGGATGAGCCGGATCGACGAGTAGCGTCGAAACGCGGGACGCGGAACAGAGAGCTCAGTGACCAGTAGAAGGAGATGCAACCCGAAGCTGTTGTCTATCGGATCATCAATCGCGAAACTGGCCGTGCGTTGCTCAGATCGTCGCCGAACCTGCCGCGGCGGCTCCCGTGCGCTGTCGCGGCGTGCGATCCGGGGCGCAAAGTCGGGTAGGAGTTCGACGCCACGATCCGCACGCTTGCGGAACTTCGTGGTATCGATCGAGCGCGGCAGTCTCATGCATCATGAATCCCATCCGGCCTGGCGGGCGCGGGCAATCGCCTCTGCGCGATCGGTGACCTGGAGCTTGCTGAAGATATTTGAAATGTGGTTGCGCACCGTCTTTGGACTCAGGAAGAGTTGCGACGCAATCTGGGCGTTGCTGTCGCCCTGCGCGATATAGGTGAGAATCTCCCGCTCACGTTCGGTCAGATCAGGAAATGCCTGCCAAGGGGCTAATATGCGCGGCCTGGCGAAGTAGCCCATCAGCCGTCGAGCGATCGCCGGACCGAAGAGTGCCTCACCGCGCGCGACCGCTCGAATCGCTCGTAGCACTTCCTCCTCGCCCGCTCCCTTCAGCAAGTAGCCGCGGGCTCCCGCGCGCATGGCAGCGAAGACAGAGTCGTCATCCTCGTACATTGTCACGACGAGGATGCCGATGTGCGGTGTGGCAGCGGCAATCCGGCTTGTCGCCTCGGTGCCGCTCATCCCAGGCATGTTGAGGTCCATCAGAATAACGTCCGGCTGCAACTGCGCGGCCAGCGCAACGACCTCGTCACCGTCGCCCGCCTCTCCGACAACCTCGGTATCCGCGACCGCGTCCAGAAGCAGCCTCACACCGTCGCGGAAGAAGCGATGATCGTCGGCCAGGATAATCCGGATGCGTTCGTCCTCGCCGCTCATCTCTCCTCTTTCGACTCGTGCGTGCGTGTATCGACATCAATGGGGAGTTGAGCGAGTACCCGGGTACCGCTCCCACGCTGCGACTCGATCAGACAGGTGCCGCCCAGCTCCGCCGCGCGCTCGCGCATCGAGGCGAACCCGACGCCCGCCTGCCAGCCCTCATGTAGACCTTGCCCGTCATCAGCGATCTTGAGAGATATGGTGTCAGTCATCCTGTCTAGCTCCAGGCGGACGACACAGACGCGCGCTTCCGCGTGTTTGACAACGTTCGTGAGCGCTTCCTGCACAATGCGATAGGCGGCAACTTCGACGGCGGCGGGCAATGACGGCAAGGCCTCTGGCACTTCAATGCTGATTACCAGATTCGGGGAGGCGTGCAGCGCGGCACCCTGACGCAGAGCGCCGACGAGGCCCAGGTCGTCTAGAGCAGGCGGCCGAAGGTCGTGGACGAGGCGACGAATATCGGTCACGACCGTCTGGCTATGCGCCTTGAGGTCCACGATGACCGCTTCAGCGGCATCAGGGTCGTGCCGCAGAAGTCGCCGCACAACATCGAGCCGGAGGGTAAAGCCGGCCAGTTGCGGCCCCAGACCGTCATGCAGGTCGCGGCGAAGACGACGGCGCTCCTCCTCGCGGGCCGTCACAAGCCGCGCTCGCGCATGCTGGAGATCGGCGGCGAGGCGCACCGCCTGCGCGGCGATCCCTGCTTGGCGAGCGAGGTCATCCAGCAGTTGGCGGTTGGCGGGACCAAACTGATCTCGTGGGGCGAGCTGCAACTCGCCAACGACCTCTCCCTGATAGAGGAGTGGCAGGTGCAACGCTGGTTCAGATGGTACGCCGGTGATCGCAATGACTGGTGCGTCGCCTTCCTGCTCGAGTGTGATGGCGACGTAGCGCAGTTTCAGTGTTTCGGCGATGCTGTCTACGATAGCAGGGAGTACGGCGTCGGGTGTCAATGTGGCATCCAGACGCTGCCCCAACTGCGATAACACCGCGTAGGGGTCGTCCCGCTCACCATACAGAAGATGATTAACGCCACGCTGCAAGTGCGCGCGCATGGGCTGGAACAGAACAGCGACCAGTCCGGTAGCGACAAACGCGACGAAGGGCTCAACCTCCGACTGGACCAGCGCGCCAACCCCACCGACGATCCCTGCATAGATCCCGACGATCCCAGCGGTGAGTGCGCCGTAGACCAGTGCGCGGTTGACAAGGATGTCGATACCCCACAACCGATGACGCACGATAGCGGCACCGATCGAGAGCGGTATGAGCATGAAACAGCCGATCATCAGCACGCCACCGATGAGTTCATGGAGGATGACGCCAACCCCGGATGAGACCAGCATGCCGGAGACGCCGTACACGAGGAACCCAACAATCGCTATCACCAGACCAAGGACGACCCACACAGTCTGCTGTCGCTGGGCCGGCCCCGAGACGCGCCGGTAGCGGTACACCTGAGCCCCGATGCAACTGGCGAGCAACCCCAGGAAGAGCGCGAAGTTTGCCGTCTCGATGGCGGATGATGCGGGGGGAAAGAAATTGAGCGTCTCCTCCATGAGCCATGCGACGACCAGGTAGCGTGTCCAACCGGGCACGAACTGCCCATCGGGAAAGACGTAGAAGAGGGTGAAGAAAGCGACGAAACCCAGCAGGCCAATGACCTTGACTGGGTCGTCCCAGAACGGATGTCGCGTTGCCAGAGCCGGGAGGCTGCGCGAATACGAGGCGACAAACCAGACGAGCGCGGCGGCCGTATAGAGGGCGATCCACTCATCGGGCCTGCGCGACACGATGATGAGGGCGATCACGAGAAAGCCCAGGAACAGCATCGTCTCGACGGCGACAATGAAGAGCGCATAGGCACTGGTCGAGAGGCCGAGTTGCGCTAGTCCCGCCCGCGTCGCCTCCGGATCGGCCGTATCCGGGCCAGAGATCGTCACAAGCTGGTGATAGTAGGCGGGAAGACTGGCGGCGAAGAGTATCAGCAGGGCGACGGTGGTCGTCGACCATCCCACTCGTGCCCAGGTCAGACGGTCTCGCCACCAGCCGTCCCCGCCCTCGGCCAGGGTCATGAAGCCTCGAAGCTGCATGGGGATACTCCTGACCTGTCAGCGATCACCGCCGGCCGATTCCATTACCCGAGAACACTAGCGCATCGTTGGTTCGCGACCAAGCGGTGCGGTGACCGGTTGTCGCGAGCCATTGCGCAACACCAGCGTCAGGCTTGTCACGAGGACCCACAGTGTGAAGAGCGCCACGCCGAGAAAGCCAAACATACCGGGAGCGCCGTCGATGTCGAAGTAGGCGAAGGTGCCGATGAGATTCACGCCAGCAACTGCCAATCCGAGCCAGCCGGCCCAACGCGGCGCGATCCGCGTCTGCATGATGGCGAGGGCGCTGGCCGCCAGGAAGACGACGCGCGGGAAACCGCTGAACAACATCAGTGCTGGAACCAGCCCATCAAGTCCGCGCACGACGGCAGGGGTCACCCCATCGGCCTCCGCGATGAGGGCGGTCCCGGCATAGGTCGCTTGCGCAGCCAGGATGAGGAGGACTGTCGCGACACCACCGCCAAAGACGAGGAGCGGGACTGATGAACCCTTGCCCATGGCTTGCCGCAGAATACCGGACAGGCCACCAAGAAAGATCAGAAACGCGATCGCGCCCAGCCCGCTACAGTACGTGCTGATCAGGTGGCCCGTCTGGTTGGCGACGTATGATGCAGCGAGCTCCGCTGCTGGCGCGTCTGACTCCGGCAGGCTTGGCGCGGTGAATATTGCCGCGATGGAAAGCACGCCGAAGGCGAGACCTCCTCCAAGCGCCACGCGATCCCAGGTACCCGTTTCAGAATCCAGACTCTGTCGCTGTTCGCTGCGTTGCATGCGTTCTGCCCTTCTCGGCTACGTGATCCGTTGCACGCTTCGACACAACTCCTGTGCCTGCTCCAAAGTAGGGCACGAGCTATCCCGGTTTCATGGGAGTTCATCCCGGTTCTCTGGGCAAGCGCGTCCCGAATCCCGGGGGCATCGCGACCGGATGCGCAGCGACGGCGACCACGCCGGGCATACCGAACCGACGACATTCACCGACCTGCCCGTCTTGCTGATTGACGCCTTCAAGCACGACGCGCCCTGTTCGGCCGAGGAAGGCCAGGCGATGACCGAGGCCGCCGTCGCCATCCTCGTTTCTTTTCTCCGCGAGCTCGACACGTTAGCGCTGACGACCAGCTACGAATGATCCTGAAACACGCATGGAACCATCGCTCCACCTACCCATTACTCGGACTTCCCCTCCGCGACAATTTCCACCGGATTGCCATCCGGATCGACAACCCACGCGGCGCGCAGGCGACCGTCGAGGAAGTCGTGCGGCGCGGTCATCGGCTGCGCGCCACCGGCGAGCAGATCAGCGTAGGACTGATCGACATCGTCGGTCCAGAGACAGACCTCAGCGCGTGCCGGTCCATCACCGGCCGGGATTGCATGTACCTGCTGCGCCGACTCGATTGAGGCAAGCCCGAGGATCAGCCCACCCATACGCAGCTCGACATGCGCCGGCGGCCCCGACTCCGGCGTGCGAAACGTCTCGGCGAAGCCGAACAGATCAACATAGAAGCGCACCGACGTCTCAACATCACGCACATAGAAATTCACCTGCGGATCGCGGTACACGGACGTTGCCTTTCGTTTGCTATCGATCTGCATCCTGGGCGTAAAGAGCCAGACCGGTGCTACGCAACACACCACAAACTGCCGTCGCGAAGAGTAGCGCGTGAGCGCGATGGCGTGGTAGGAAATGTCGGGAGCTGAACAGAGAAGCGCGAAGGAGCACCGATGACCGATCGCTCGCGACGAAGAGAGCTGCGCGATCAGTACAAGGAGACACACACCGAAGCCGGCGTCTACCGGATCGTCAACAAGGAGACGGGCAAGGCGCTGCTCGCCGCATCGCCCAATCTGCCCAGCGTCCGCAACAAGATCGCGTTTGCGCGCTCGACCGGCACAGCCGGCGTGTTCGACCACCGCATCCGCGCCGATGTCGACCATTACGGCGTCGACGCATTCGAGCTGGAGATCGTTGAATTGCTCGACATCACGCCGGAGATGACCCGCGAGGACATTCAACGCGACCTCGCCGCGCTCGAAGAGATCGTTCGCGAGCAGCAGGATCCTGATCTGCTGTACTGAGCCAACCTGAAGCCGCGGCAGAAGGAGAGTCGGATTGAAAGCGCACGCACTCGCCCCGGCCGACATCACGCCAGCTCAGGCCGGTTGGGTGCTGGCGCACGACGTCCGCGATCACTCCGGCGCGCTCCGCCTGCCGAAGGGCACCGTCATCGATCCGGCGCACCAGGACACGCTGCATGAATGCGCTTCGCCAGAGCTTCACTTCGTTGAGCGTGAGGC
>JBDHWD010000090.1:0-12690 GCA_039810005.1 Thermomicrobiales bacterium
CCGTTGGGATCGTCTTGCCAGCCTGGGGCGATCAGGTTCCAGGTTTCGTACAGCCGGAGCGTGCGCTCCCACCAGGCGCGATCGTAGCTCGGCGAATAGTAGGCCGAGTGGCCCGCACCAAGAAGCTGGCCAACCTCAGAGCCGGGAGCCGGTGTCACCGGAGCCGACGGGTACTGCGCCAGCAGCGTGTCGCGTGTCTGCACGACCTTGTCGACGAAGACCTGCTGGGCCGGATCCTTCTCGTCTGGCTGACCACCAGAGTAGTAATCAGTAACGATGTCGGCGAAGTTCAACGACTGCGGGTTCCAGCGGGCGACGTCACGCGCGGCGTAGGCAGCGTTCAAGCCAGGATCGGACATGACTGTCTTGACCGTGATCTCCGCGTCGGAAACCTGCAGCCGCGTCATCGATCCGTCCGAGCTTGCCACCATCGCATTAATTGACGTATTGGTGCTGGCCTGCGTCTGCGTGTCAGTCGGCGTCGCGGTCGCTGTCGGCACCGGCGTTGTCTGCACGACAACCGGCGGCGTGGTCTTCGAGGTTGTCTTCGTCGTTGTCTTGCTCGACTTGGCGGTCGCTGCGGACTTGGCCTTCTCTTCGGCCAGCTTCTCTGCAGTGGACTTCTGAGGGACACCCAACTCCATCGCGGCCTCCGGTCGCAGACCGAGGATGCCCTTGCCACCGTTCTTCAGCGTCGCGGCCGGGTTGCCGTTTGAGGCGACCATTTCGATCGCGGCCAGCAGATGCGGGTCGATCAGGTTCGCCGTCGCAGCAGCAACGATCTCTTCACCGAACGGGATGCTGCTGGCCAACGGCACCAACGACGGATTCGTCGGCTGCGAGAGATTGCGCCACAGTCGGTAGTGCAGGCCGACATCGCTCGACTCAACGCGCGGGCCCTCCGGCGCGTTCGGTCGATAGACCAGCACGCGACGCTCGAACGCCTGCATCACGACGCGCTCCGGCTGTCCACCAATCGTCGTATCGAGCCAGTACGGCTCGGTCAGCGGGTGGCCCAGGAGATACAGGTCAGGGTATGGCTGGTTCGATACCCAGGTGCTGAATGGCTCGGCGATGTTGTGGGCAGTGACGGCGTCAAACGCGCCGATCGAGACGACCGAGTCGGACACCGCGCCGAGCGTCACAACGCCGGCAGCGTCCACGAGCGCCGTCACCATCGAATTCGGTGCGGCGGAGCGCGGGATGACCGAATCGTGCTCAACCAACCCCATGCCCGAGAGTGTGCCCGAGCGTGTGGAAGTCGGAGCATCAATTGAAGCAAGCGGCGCGAGCGTCGCATAGGTCAGCGCCTGCGGCTGGGCCGCATCACCGACAACGGGGATCGTCGCCCGGCCGCGCTTGACCTCAACATCAGCGCCGAATGGAATCTCGCCGGTCAGCATCTCGCGAACCAGCGAAGCGGGGACGACGTACCACGGATTTGACGGGTCTTCTGAGGGATCAGGGATATCGAGTCGGCCCTTGTCGTAATAGACCATCGAGCGCAGGCCGGTCGGGCTGTCCTGCTGGTACTCAACCGAGATCGCCAGCGGCTTCTCGCCCCACAACCACGGCTGGCCGTTGAGCACAGCGTTGCCATCACCCTGCTGCCAGATCGTCTGAATTGCCGGATTCACTTCTGGCGCAGGCGCAACCGAAGTCGTTGCCGGCAGGTCCTCCTCAGCGCGGGCAATGAGAGCGGATTGCAGTGGTGCGATCAGAGCGAGGAGCAATGCGAACGTCACAACGACCGTTCGCAGCCACGCCGGTGGATGAGAGGTCACAATGGTCCTTCCCACCACAGGAACGCACAGCGCTGTGCAGCGCCCATGGTTGAGCATCTAGATTGACAGCATACCGGCATCAGCGCGATTCGTCATCCCTGCAATCATGACGACAAGGCAATCTGCCAACACCGGGTGGCCTGTCGATTGTACCGAGGGGCTTCCCAGTAGCCAAATCGACGGTGCCACGCAACAGATTCCACAGGCATACTTGCCTGTGGAACGGTCGCTCTACCGTTTACAACGAACGAAGTCTGGAACAGGATGCACTCATGCCGCAGTTCATCACGGTTGCCCGGGCCGAAGACATCCCGGTCGGGACGCCGAAGCAGGTCTTTGTCGACGACCAGCCGATCGCGATCTGCAACGTCGATGGCGAGTTCTTCGCCGTCAGCGACATCTGCACCCACGATGCCTACTACCTGTCGTATGGCAGGCTCGATGGGGATGAGATCGAATGCCCGATGCACCGGGCCGTGTTCAACGTCCGCAACGGCGAGGTGGAGGTCCCGCCAGCCGAGAAGGCGCTGCGCACATTCGCCTGTCGCGTTGTTGATGGCGAGGTGCAGGTCGAGGTCTAGCCCATCACAACGCGAGAGGCTTGTCCTCAACGATCCAGCGCGCCACCCGGCCAGTCCAGACCGGACCTAGCACGCCAATCGCCATCCACATAAACGCCTCAACCGTAATGCTCAAGCGCGTTTCGTCGGGTCCCGGATCGCCATAACCGCCCAGCACGAGCATGGCGATCCACTGGATCAGAACCGCAGCGAGCCAGATCAGCCAGACGTGCCGCGGTCGGAGAATGAAACCAACCGCGAGCGCGGCGATCGGCAGCGGGAGCATCGGCAGCGCGTTGCTCGCATCCGAGTTCCAGACAGCCCAGAAGATCGGGGCAACCAGCACCAGCACCGGCAGCCAGTGCTCGCGCACGGCCGTGGCCAGCCATGCAGACAGATGCTGTGACCGTGTCATGGCGTCCTCCTCGTCCATTCCACGAGGAGCGTACGCCCGACCCAATATCATGCGCGCAACACGGAACGCAGTGCTGTGTCAGTCTCGTATCAGCGACAGCGAATGTCAGATCAGACCGGCGGCCGCGCGTCCGCCCACGGTGCCGCTGCTTCGTATGCCGCAGGCAAATCAAACCCTTCCAGTTGCGAACACATGACATCGAGCTGCTCGACGCGCACGGGCATCGCATAGCGGCCAGCCTTCTGATAGATGTAAAGATGACTCGATTGACAGCGGCAGCCATACTCTACGCAGCACAATGAGCGGCATATGAGCGGTGGAGCGGAGTGGTGGCTGCGTGGCCGATCGGTTCGACCAGACCAGATGCGACATCCTGATTTGCGGTGGTGGGACGGCCGGCGCGGCGCTGGCCGGAATCATCGCGCGCGACACCGATCTGCAGATCGTCCTGCTGGAGGCCGGGCCAGACTATGGTGCGCTGGCAGATGGTCGCTGGCCGGCGGACGTGCTCAATGCCGCCGAGATCTGCCGTAGCCACCAGTGGGGCTACTACGGCACCGCGCACGTGAATCACACCGAGCCCACCGGCTACGATCGCGCTCGCGTGATCGGCGGCTGCTCATCGCACAACGGCTGCGTTGCGCTGTCCGGTCATCGCGCCGATTACGACGCCTGGCCCTCGCTCGGAGCGCCGGGCTGGGACTGGGAATCTGTTGCGCCGGCCTTCGCGCGTGCCAAGCAGAGCCTGCGGGTACGCCACGTCGCCGACGAGGAGATCACCCCCTGGCAGCGGACATTCGTCGAGGCCGGCATCGCCAGCGGCATCCCCTGGACCGACGACCTCGATGACATCGACGATCCGGTCGGCATCGGCGCATCGCCGGTCAACATCGACGATGGCCGACGCTGGAACACGGCGCTCGCCTATCTCGACCCGGTCCGCGATCGACCGAATCTGCGCGTCATCGGGGACTGCATGGTCGACCGTGTCATCCTGAACAACGGCCGGGCGGTCGGGGTCGAGGCGATCATTGACGAGCAGCGCCAGCAGATCCTCGCCGATCGTGTCGTTCTGGCGGGCGGTGCCTATGGCTCGCCAGCCATCATGCTCCGCTCCGGCATCGGGCCGGCAGACGAGCTTGAGGCGCTTGGCATCGCCGTGGCGCACCCACTGGCTGGTGTCGGGCGAGCGCTGGTCGATCATCCGGCAGTGACGCTGCGCATGGGTCCGTCCGAGCAGATGCAGCAGCAGATGGCCGCATTCGCGAGCCGCGGCTGGCTGCCGGAAGAGCAGACGCTGGCGAAGGCGCAGAGCCAGCGCTGCAGCGAGGCGTTCGATCTGCATCTGTATGCCGTCTCCAGCCGTTCACCTTCAACGGGCATCTGGCGCTATTCGATCTGCGTCGCCGATGTCGAGCCGCGCTCGCACGGCTCGGTCACGCTTGCCTCGCCCAACCCTGCGCTGCCGCCGGTTATCGACCATGGCTTCCTGACCGACCCGGACGATCATGACCTGAACGTCCTTGCTGATGGCGTCGAGCTCGTCGCGCGGATGATGGCCACCGAGCCGGTCGCGCGATCCTTCGGGCCGTCGCTTGACGAGCTGACGCGCGACGACATCCTTGAGTTCGTCCGCAGCGATGTTGGCATCTATTACCATCCGGCCGGCAGCTGCCGGATGGGTGCAGCGGACGATCTTCTGTCCGTTGTTGGCCCGAACGGTGCTGTACACGGCATCGACGGGCTATATGTCTGCGACGCGTCGATCTTCCCGAAGATCATGCGCGCGAATACGAATCTGCCGGCAGCGATGCTCGCCGAGCACCTCGCCCCCACTATCGCCGAATAGCCCCGCAATCGAGGACATTTCACGGCGGCCGGCGACTGTCACGAAATCTACACGCACAACCGATGCACTGTTACGACAATGATGACACCAACCATCTATGGTTGTGACGGATTGATCGACGGGGTAACGGAAGCACAGAACACAAGCCCCGCGGCCACCTTAACAACAGAGATGCAGAAACAAACGGGGGGACGGTGGGATCCTCTCAGCAAGCACTGACAGGAGGTGCAGCTATCGCACGGAGCAACCTGACCTGCTGACATCCGATCTACTCGATACGACGCGCTCTTACGGACAAAGGGGGTACGACCATGATGACCCGACAACGTATGTACATTCTGACCGCTTTCTCGGCTCTGCTATTCGTCTTCCTGAACTGGGCCTTCGCGGATGGCATGTTCAACCTCAGCCACCTGTTCTCGATGAAGATCGGGGCTGGAGAGAACGCCACCAACTACGTCACGAACATGACGATCTTCACCTACCTGTTCCTGGCACTGATCATCGTCGCAGGTGTCTGGCAGGCTCAGCGGCTACCGGTAAGCGGCGTCAACATCGAGCCGGCAACGGTCGCCCACACTGAGGGCCAGGCGGATGACCCGAAGGCCTGGAAGCTCCTGCTCGGTAACGCCTACTTCGGCGTCGTCTGGCTGGCGCTGCGCTTCTACATCGGCTTCGAGTGGCTGATGGCCGGCGAGCACAAGATCCGCTCGGATGCCTGGATGGATGGCGGCACCGCCCTCAAGGGCTTCTGGACAGGCGCGACGACCATTCCCGAAGGCGCAACGGCATCGCGGGCCGGCACCTACGACTGGTACCACAACTTCCTGAAGTACATGCTCGATAACGAGTGGTACACCTGGTTCGCCAAGCTGATCGCAGTCGGCGAGTTCCTGATCGGCCTCGGCCTGATCGTCGGCGCACTGGTCGGTATCGCCGCCTTCTTCGGCACACTGCTCAACATCAGCTTCATGCTGGCAGGCACAGTCAGCAGCAACCCGGTGATGTTCGCCATCACAGTCTTCCTGGTCCTCGGCTGGAAGGTTGCGGGCTACTTCGGAGTCGACCGCTACCTGCTCCCGACACTGGGTGCGCCGTGGCAGGCAGGCTCACTGGTCCAGGGGGAAGGGGTCACGGCAATGCGCGCCGAGGGTGACCGAGGCCCTGTAGCACACGCGTAATAACCCACCCAACCCAACCCCGCGACGCAGCCCGGTCCAATTGGACCGGGCTGTTTTTTGTGTCACGTTCTGTCAGTCGAGCCAGGCGAAGGTGAATGCCTCGGCGTACTGCAGCCCGGCGGCCTCACCAGAGCGCCGGGCTCGCGATGTAATCCGATCGCGCACACCGCCGACGAACGCCGAAGCCTGGCTGGTGTGCAGATTGAGCGCCTCGATCTTCTGTTCGAGCGTTTCGGTGATGTCAATCGACAGGTTCGCGTCGTCGCCGCCAACCAGCAGCAGCATATGAACGTCGATCGGCTGCAACCCCTCGACCATATGCTCAGGGTAGAAGCTCGCCAGGCGGCACGACGGGAACACAGCTGCCAGCGTCGCAAATCCGACCGCCCGATGGTCGGGATGCTGGCGAAACATGCGAGTCAGCGGATCGTGGGCGATGACCAAATCCGCACGCATGCGGCGGATCTCGCGGACGATCCTGCCGCGTAGCTCGATTGTGTCGAACACCTCGCCGTCGCGCTGACGCAGGAAGATCACCTCATCGACGCCGAGCCAGGCCGCCGAAGCACGCTGCTCGGTCTCGCGCCGTTCAATGAAGGCGCTCGGGTCGGCGATCTCCTCGTTCGGCACGCCCTTGTCGCCGGACGTGACGATCAGATAGCGGACGCGCGCACCGGTGGAGACCAGCCGGGCGACCGTCCCACCGGCAGCCGCATCGGGATCATCCGGATGCGCCCCGACGAACAGCACGTTGCGCGCGCCGAGCACACGCGCCAGCGCGTCGGTGCCCTCAACAGGTAACGACATGACAGGCTACTCCTTCGTCGGGTGAACGCCCGAAACGATCATCCAACGATCGCGCGGTAGAACTCCTCGGCAGCGCCAACGCCATACTTCGATCCGTTGAGGACCAGGCCACCACGGACCGACTTGGCGACTTCGTCAAAGTGCGCGCCAAGCTGACTGTCGTGCGCACGGAGCGCCTCGATCTTGGTATCGACGGTATCGGTAACATCCACGTAGTGGTTCACGTTCGGCGCGCCGACGACCCACAGCTCCTTGACCCGATGCGGCAGCAGCCCCTCTTCAAGCAGCTCCGGGAAATCCCAGGCGTTGCGCGCCGCCGGATAGACCGCCGCGATCACCGCGCGACCGACCGCCAGATGATCGGGGTGGTGCCGTCCGATATAGAACGGATCCCAGCGGAACTCCGGACTGGGGCAGACGATGATCGTCGGCTGGTGTCGCCGGATGCAACGCACGATCTCGCGGCGCAGCTCGAGCGTCGACTCGATCGTGCCATCGCGCTGATCGAGAAAATCGACGCCGGCAACGCCAGCGATCCTGGCCGCCTCGCGCTGCTCCGCCTTGCGCCGGTCGGAGATCGCCTTGCGTGCCTCCGGCCCGACATCGGTTGCGTTGTCGTCGCCACCGCCGGATGCGTCAGTGACGATGACATAGCGGACTTCCCAGCCATCGCGCGCCCACTTCGCCGCAGTTGCTCCACAGGAGAACTCGGCATCGTCCGGGTGTGCAACGATCACCAGCGCGCGCTTCGGCAGCTCGGCCGGTCGGCTCGGCACCATCGTCTCGTCGCTGACGTCGAGCTCCGACTGTCCGTCAACCTGCTCGACCTCATCCGGTATTACCACTTCGTGTTGCTCTTTGTCAGTCATCGCCTGCCAGTACCCCCCTTCGTGGTTCCAAACACTTGATCTTAACTCGGAAACGGGGGCGAGGACTGTCTCCTATCGCTCATCCCTCGTCAAACTACGTACTGCGCAGCGCAGAACGCGATTCCGTAGATCAACCGATGTGCGGAAACGGTGTTGGGAGGATGCTGTGATCGGAGTTGACGAGAGACGCACGACGGAGCAGGATTTGTGGGGATAGACCGATGACGACTGAGATCACCGCCGCCGATCTGGCCAGAATGGGCTTCACGTCGGAGCAGATCGAATGGCTTGTCGCGCTACGCAACCGCTACCGCCTGATCGACCACGTCTGCACCGCGCAGGAACGCCAACGGCTCGAGTTTCTCAAGTGGCGATATAGCCGGAATCTGGTGACGGTCGGATAGCCTGCGCAGAGCGGGAGCACGTCCGATGGACAGTGACCTCTCCATGGCTACTGCTCGGATATGGAATTGCGCCTGAAGCCCGTGCAAACGGCCGATCAGTGCTACAGGTCAGCGTTGGGCGCTCCGGAGAAGAGGTCGCCGACAGGGACGCGCAGCGTGAGGGTCGGCGAGACAAGCTCGGCGTCTGCGGCGACCAGGCGCGACTGGGTGTAGTCGCCGAGGGTCGCATCCGGCTGCCAGCAGAGCAACACGTCACGAGTAGTGGGCCGAACGATCCAGTACTCCGGCACGCCAGCTCGCGCGTAGGCGGCGCGCTTGACGACGGTGTCCTGCTCGGGATTGGTCGGCGATAGCACTTCGGCGATCAAGTCCGGCACGCCCCGAATGCGCTGGTCGGGGATGATCTCGGCGCGATCCTGACGGATCAGCAGGAAATCGGGCTGAACGGGGTCGCAGCCGGGCATCAGCACACCGATCGGAGCAGTATAGGCCCAGGCCAATCCGCGCTCCTCGGCGACTGATCCAACTCGAAACATCAGTCGTTTGACAATCCACTGATGGAACTGACTCGGTGCTGTTGACATGTAGAGGACTCCACAGATCACCTCATAGCGGTTGCCGTCATCGGGAAGCTGCTCCCAGCGAGCATAGTCCCAGGAGGCGTCAGGTGAGCGGAGGAGTAGCTGCGGCTGGGCTGTCATCATCGTTAAGCCTCACAAGCCCGGTTACGATCGCATCGTCGTGACTCAAGGATAGCACCGGCCATTGGCGAACCCACCTATGGCAGTGCAGCCAGCAGGCGAGAATAGAAGCGCAGGTTGTGCAGCGTCGCCAGCCGCTCGCCAGCAGAATCGCCGATCTTGAACAGGTGATGCAGGTAGGCGCGCGAGTAGCGCGAGCAGAGCGGGCAATCGCAGGTCGCATCGACCGGCTCGCGATCGGCGCGGAAGTCGGCATCGAGGATGTAGAGCGTGCGGTGGAAGCGCTCGCCGGCTCGCGGCGATCGCTCCGGGTACCCCGGCAGGAATGTATAGAGCCGGTTGCGGCGGGCGTCGCGGGTCGGGAAGCTGGAATCGAACGTCGTGTAGCCCAGCGCACGGGTGGCGACGACATGCTCCGGACTGCCGATCCCCAGCGCGTGCTTCGGCGCGGACGGCGGCAGCGCATCGGCGACCCAGCCGAATACATCGGTCAGCAACGCGCCATCGGCATCCAGCGGCCAGCCACCGAAACCAAAGCCATCGAAGCCGATCTCGACCAGCGCCTGCGCGCACATTCGGCGCAACTCCTCGCTGCCGCCGCCCTGGACGACGGCGAAGATGAGCGGCGGCTGCTCGCGCTTCATCTGGCCGGCCAGCCGCTCGTACTCCTCGCGACAGCGGCGTGCCCAGCGGATCGTGCGCTCGACAGCGCGCGCCTGGTCGTCATAGCTGTCAGCGACATCGGTGCAGTCATCAAGGCAGACGATCATGTCCGAGCCGAGCTGGAACTGAATCTGAATGACGCGCTCCGGCGTCAGCGTCCACTTCTCGCCCGTATCCGGCTCACGGAAGATCACCTCATTGGCGCGAATCACGCCGTAATCGGGGTTCTGGCGGATCAGCGAATAGACCTGAAAGCCACCCGAATCGCTGAGGATCGGGCGATCCCAGCCCATGAAGCCGTGGATGCCGCCGTGCGCCTGAACAACCCGCACGCCGGGACGCCGCAGCAGATGGAAGGCGTTGACGACCAGCGCCGGTGTGCCGACCTCCATGAGATCCGCCGAGGTGACACCGCGAACAACAGCGCGGGTCGCGTCCGGCAGGAAGGACGGTATCGCCAGATCGCCCCGGCGCGTCTGTAACGTTGGCTGTGTCATGCCGAGCCTCCCTCGCCATCAATAATGAAGACGAGCTCGCTCGCCATATCCAGCTCATGAATTGTGCGCGACTGCCAGCCCAGCTCGTCCACCAACGCCGAGAAACGCTCCCGGTAGGTACGTGCCATTCCCTTCGTCCGTCCGCCAATCGACTGACTGGGGAACGAGACGACATACCAGCGCGCGCGGACGGCATCCAGCACCCGCGCTGCCGTCGCGCGATCCTGCTGATCCAGGCAGGGCACCGACTTGAGCAGCATCGCCACATCACAGCCTTCGTTCGGCACTGCGGTCACGATGTCCTGCACAGTGATACGAGCGTTGATACCGAACAGATCGAGCGCTCCGGCAACGAAGCTGACAAGCTGCTCGTCAATGTCACAGCCGATGTAGCGCGCACCTGTCGGTAGCTTCATCCAGGGCGCGGCGAGCGGGTTCAATCCGCAGGCGATGTCGCAGATGACCGACGGCACGCCGGTGACCGCGAAGACGTCACGATAGAACCCGTCGAGGAACGGCAGGCGCTCCCGGGTTGAGACGTGTCCACCCATCGCTGCGCGACAGACATCGCGAACGGCTGCGTCGTCGCCACTCGCCAGCGCGTCGGCCAGCAGCCTCAGCTTCGCCGCGTAATCGGGCTGGCCGGTGTAGGCACCGAAGATCTGGTGCAGCCGACGCTTCGTGCGCTTCTCGGCATCGGCGAGGTTGCGCGACTTCGGAATCTCCTCCGCTGCCAGCCGCTCGACGACATCGGCGGCGACGTGCCGGTAGCGCCGCGAGACGGCGACGCGGGCGAGCACCTGATCGAGCTGAATCTCACTCACCGGACGATCCCTCACTGCGAACGCGCAGGATCAGGTCATACGCCGCGCGGCGCTTCATGCCGTACTCATTCGTCAGCCGCTCCAGGATGGTCCGCGAATCGAGCCCCTCAGCCAGCATCGCAGCGACGATCGCCACAGCGTCTTCCGGCTGCTCAGGCTCCGCATCGGCACTGCCGGCAACGAGCACCGTCACCTCGCCGCGCACCTCACCTTCGGCGCGGAGCTGGGCGATCAGCTCAGAGATCATGCCGCGCTGATAGCGCTCGTGCGGCTTTGTGAGGTTGCGCGCCAGGCAGGCGGGGCGGTCGCCGCCAGCCGTCAGCACGTCCTCAAGGCAGGTGATCAGCCGGTGCGGCGCTTCGAAGAAGACGAGCGTCGCCGGCGTCCGCAGCCAGGGGGCGAAGAACGAGCGGCGCTTGCCACCGGTGCGCGGTGGGAAGCCGAGGTAGACGAACGGCGCGACCGGCAATCCGGCAGCGGCCAGCGCCGTGGTGACAGCACTCGCGCCGGGGACGCTCGTCACCTCAATACCGGCGTCGATCGCTGCGCCGACGATCCGAAAGCCGGGGTCATTGACCAGCGGCGTGCCGGCATCGGACACGAGTGCAACGCTCGCGCCGCCCAGCAATCGCTCGATGAGCTCCGGAGCGCGCGACTGCTCGTTGTGGTCATGATAGGAGACGACCGGCGTCGCAATCTCCCAGTCGCGAGCGATTGCGCGGAAGTCACGCGTGTCTTCGGCAGCGATCAGATCGACTGCGCGCAGGATATCGACGGCCCGATAGGTGATGTCGCGACGGTGCCCGATCGGCAGCGCCACGATGTAGAGCGTGCCGTTCGTCACTCCCGCCTGCGTCACTTCGCCCCCAGATCTTCCTGCATACCCCGCTGACCGGTACTATTGTGGACCACAACGCGCGTGAAAGGACGGCCAGGTGGAACCTGCTGACGAGCGCGATCTGTCGACAATGATCTATTGCCCAAACTGCGGGGCGCCGAACGCGAGCGACACGGTTCGCTGCCGCAATTGTGGTGCATGGCTGCCCAGCCAGGAGCAGGTCATCGACGTCACCAGCGGTGAGCCGGAGGTGGTGTCAGCCAGGGACGAGGCGCAGGAACCCCAGGGGCGCTTCCAGACGATGACAGTCGGATCCAGCCGGATCGTCGTCGCGCGCGGTGGCAGCCGAACCTGCCTGCTGATCGGGATCGTGGCGTTGCTGGTCGGCTGCTGCGTCTGCTGGGTTCTCTGGTCCGGCTTCGGCGCGATTTTCTAACGTTCCAGCCGCCGCCGAAGCGCCGCGATATCCATCGCCAGCAACATCATTCCGAAGAGAATGACGGCGCTCCAGAGCAGACCGGCCCACGGAAAGGCGTCGCCACCACCGCCGAACAGCGTCAGCGCGCCACCGGTCACCAACAGCCAGCCGGCCGCTGCGTACCATCGTCCGCGCCGACCAAAAAGCAGAAGGGCCAGCGGGACGTAAAACATGACGAACATCGTCGCGATGATCCAGAAGCCATCCATGCTGTCTCACTCTCCTCATCCCCAGCAGATGCTAGCGCATCGAGCAAGCTAGCGTTGATACGGCGCACCGACCAGCGCAGCACCAAACGCGCCCGGATAGCTCCCCGCCTCGTAGCCCATCAGCTCCCGCTTGGCGACGATCTCGCCGAGGTGGAAGACATGGTGGATCGCGCACTGCACAATCGCGACGCCGAGATTGATGCCGCCAGCGTGGAATGGCGCGTAGCTGCCATCGTACGGGAGCGTCAGCTTGAGATCCGCCTCGGAGAGGCCCAGCAGAAACGGCCGCAGGCGATCGCGTACGCCAGCGACAGCCATGCGAACCGTCGGCCAGTCGTCCACAGCACCATCGCCGCCGATGCCGAAGCGCGGGCTGCTCAGCAGCGGATCAAGCTCGAGATGCTGAAAGCGCCGGTTGATCCACGAATCGATCTGGAAGGTGACGTGCCCGATCGTCCAGGCGAAGCAGCTACCGCCGTCGATTTGTTGCACCATGTCCGCCGGCGAGACGTCGGCAATCGCCGCGTCCAGATCGTCCCAGGCGGTCAGCAGCAGCGTGGCCGGCATCGTCGGTAGCCGCAAATGCATCTCCCTTGTAGTGCGCTGGTGGC
>JBDHWD010000091.1:0-12671 GCA_039810005.1 Thermomicrobiales bacterium
TAGCTGCCATCGCGAAGCCGACCTTGATCTGCCGTGGTAGCTTGCCGCGCGGCAGGTAGCCGTACAGCACGAAGACCAACGCTGCTGAGAGGACGATCGCCGCCAGGTTGGTCAGGTACATGAGAAACGCGCCGCCGGCCATTGCAGTATTGCCGCGGCCAAGCAGCAGCCCGGCCGCGCACAGCGGTGGGACGAGAGACAGCCCAACAGCGACACCGGGCAGCGCTGTCAGCCGGTTGCGGTTCAGGATCGTGTATGCGCCGGCGGCTCCAGCGATCAGCGCGACAACGAGGTCGGTCAGGTTGGGCGTACTATTGGCCACGATCTGGTCCGACACGGCAATGCGGTCTGAGAGCAGCGTGCGCGTCACGAGCCAGGCAATGCCGGTCGTCGCACCGGCCGACAGCGCGATGACGATCGCTGCGTTAATCTGCCGCCGGGGATCGCCGGTTACGAGCGCAAACGAGAAGGCGAGAATCGGTACGACGACCTGCTCGATGAGCATGGCGGCCACGATGATGGTGGCCGAGTCCTTGTACAACCCGAATGTCGCCAGGAGTGTAGCGATGACCAGCAGAACGGCGAAGCGCTCAAGCGCTCCGCGTCGGTCGGCGTCGAACTCATAAATACGTCGGGCTGCGGCAGCCGTGCCGCCATTTGTCGGGCGGCGAAGGCGGTCGAACAGGTCTCGGAAACCTGGGTGATGTGGCTCGGGCTGAGGCTGGTCGGGAGTCTCGTCAACCGTGGCTGCGGTCATCGCTGTCGCACCACCCTTCGACTCCACTACTGCAGTGAGCGCGAACAGTAGCCGCGCTCACTGCAGACTTCCTCACTCCATCCCGGCCAGATTTACGCCCATTAATTGCCGAGAGAATACACGACAAAGCTCCCAACGACTGCCCGCACGTTGCCATTCAGATAGATGCCGACGCGTCCCTGTGGATTGACCGTCACGCCATCAACCTCGGCGATGAATTTGCCGTCGATGAAGAACTTCAGACTGTTGGCATCGACCTCCAGTCGGTAGGTGTGGGCCTGATCGTTGAGTGGTCGGTAACCATTGGCGAGCGTGTCGCGATTGCCGCCGCTCACACGGACGACCTGCCACTCATGCGCGCAGGCACCGCCGACAATGCCAGAGACAGCCGACACTGCGGCTTCCTGCGGCAACGCTGCGCCGACGAGTACGCCGACGATCTCGCTGCAGTCGTTACTGCCGATGATGGCCATCTGCGCCTCGATCGCATAGTTCGCGCCTGACGGCTGAAACTCGGCGAGTCCGGCGCCTGATTCTGCACCTTTGGCTACAAGCTGACCATTCTCAATGTCCCAGGCCTCAGGCAGTGTCCAGCCGCCATCGCCCTGTGACCAGTTCGCGCGGTAGACCTCGGCGCCCGCTATTGGTGTCGGCGCGCTCGGCACATCGGTTGCTGTCGGTTCCGGCTCCGGTGTCGGGGTGGGCTCGTCGGGCACCGGCGTCTTGGTTGGCTCGGGTGCAGGCTCTGTCGCCGTCGCCGTCGGCTCAACTGTCGGCGTTGCCGTTGGTTCTTCGGGGGTTGCCGTTGGCTCGACGGTCGCGGTCGGTTCGGGCTCCTCGGTAGCCGTTGGCTCCGGTGTGTTCGTTGGCTCTGCGGTCGCTGTCGCCTCTGGCTCGGTCGCGGTTGGCGGGACTGCCACTTCGGCGGTGGCGGTCGGCACCGTGACGGTCGCTGTCGCCTCAGCGGCGTCGTTGTCGTCATCAAGTGCGAACAGGTAGAGCGCTCCAAGCAGAGCGAGCACTGCGAACCCGATGATGCCTCCGAGAATCCAGCGGCCCGATCCGCCGCCACCGGGCGGTATTGGCGACCCTTCGCCGGGCGGGGGCATGTACGGTGGCTCCCCGCCTCCGGGTGGAGGAATGATTGGCGCAACGGGTGGCAGCACCGCAGCCGGAGGCAATTCCTCGGCTGGCGGTACCTGCGGGAGCGCAGTGGTTGGCTGATCCTCGGGCGGGATCGGCGGGATTTCGCTCGTCGCGTTGCGCTCGATCTGGTCGGCTACCTGCTCTAGCTCGTCGTCATCCGGGCTGTTCGGCGTCGGTGGTCGCTCGTCAGTCATTGCACCCCTTCTCGCTATCAGTCGGGCTATACCATTATGGCAACGATGACTCGCTAAGCGGCGCATGTCGTAGCTCAGCAGTCAGAGTAACATCAACGTCACCGGCGCAGACACAAGACGGTTGCTGAGCGCGCAGATCGTCCTTCCGATCGACACCCAGCCCACTGGCGGCGCTGAGAGCATTTGCTCCCGATACGGGCCGTGAACCCGAGCGCGAGAATGATGCCGACGAGGACGCCAGCTGCAGACAGCATGCGCCGAATGCGATCCGCGTCGCCGCTGGCGCGGATCGCGATGAGCGTCGCCAGGACACCGAAGAGCGTCCCGAACCGTACCTGTACGCCTCTCTCCGTGTCCGACATGGGCATTTAGCCGGTCGGACACGGAGATGATTATCGCGGCACACGCGCGGCTCATGAACCGCTGCTGGCATACCGCGAGCAGCGTCAGGCTGCCTGCTGGGCCTGAGTCCAGCGGTCTTCCGGCAACCTCACCGAGGCGATCGACTGAATCTGATACAGCATGCCGACGACTGCGAGTACGATCCAGGCAACCATCCAGAACCAGGATTCCTCGACGGTGGCCCAGGCGAGGCCATAGTCAAGATCGACGCGGTTGATCTGGTTGAGCAGCAGGAGCAGGCCAGTCACGATACCGGCCGCGCCGACGAATGCCGTATTGAC
This sequence comes from Thermomicrobiales bacterium, assembly GCA_039810005.1. Classification (GTDB taxonomy): domain Bacteria; phylum Chloroflexota; class Chloroflexia; order Thermomicrobiales; family CFX8; genus JAMLIA01. The sequence goes on from JBDHWD010000091.1 coordinate 2,781, forward strand.
GATGACAACGTAGATCGGCAACGCCAGCGCCATCGCGGCCATGAAGAATGCGAGGGCGACGGCGGCTGCGACGATGAACACGACGACGCCCGAATCGACGCCGAGGGCCTGCGTGATGGCCGAGCCGATCAGCGCACCGGACGCCGCAGCCGAGAGCAACGCGCCGACGTACCAGAAGAAGTACGAGGCGGTGGCGAATACCAGTCCGACAATGGCTCCGACGATCACGCCGGTTGCATTGCTCAGAAAGCTGTCACCGAGGAGTGCTGCGATTCCAGCAGCGCCGACGAAGAAGCCGGCTACGAAGCCGATGATCGGAAGCGCAACGAAGAAGACGCGCAGGCCCATCAAGCAGCCGACGAGGCCGACGATGATGAGCGCCAGCCCGACGAAAATATCCCCCATCAACGTTCCCCTTTCGCCAGTGGCAGCGGACTCTTGCAGATTCAGCAGAGTCCGCTGAAGTTGCAATGTCTAGCCGGCCAGAATCCGCGCTTTTGCGGCTTCGAACTCAGCGTCATTCAGGATTCCGGCGCTGCGTAGCTCGCCGAGCTGTTGCAGTTGGGCGATCAGATCCGCGCCGCCAGCCGGTGCTGCCGGTGGCGCGGCGGCGGTTTGTGTCTGCTGCGCCTGCAGCGAATCGATCTGCTGGCGCATCTGCTCAACATCGGCCTGGGTGTTGATCGCTGCCTGTTGCGCCGCCGCTTGCTGCTGCTGGGCCTGTGCCCGTAGTGCGCCGCGCGCGGCGACGTTGCCGGACACGGCTGTGGCTGTGCCAGCAATGACAGCGGTTCGCGCCATGGTTCCGACGAGGCTGGGTCCACTTCGCGCGGCGGGCCTCCGTCTGATCATGTCGTGCTTCGTCCTTCCATATCTGACGACGCCGGTCGGCTATGCGCTCGCCTCGTCGTAGGCGGCGACAAGCTCTTCGATGACGATGCGTGGAATGCGCTCGTTCAGCACCACCTCGCCGTTCGCATTCGCGACAGCGTCGGCGAAGCGCTTGGCCCAGACGTTCTCGAACAGCATGATGCCGGCAGAAGAATTCGGCTCCAGAGTTGCCGTCAACTGCTCCGCATCCTCGTGGGTCAGAAGGCCGTTGACGTCGTCCACGACCGGGTCGTACGCGGTGTACAGATCATCGACCAGATCCCCGAGCTCCTGTTCGGTCACGACACCGTCCGCATCCTTCGTGACGAAGAGGATGTCGACGACGCGGATCGTGCCGTGATCGATAAGCTCCTGCATCGCGGGAATGATCTCGCCGTTGAACTGGTTGCCGGGGAACTTGACGACGAGAAGCTCAATGGGTCCAAATGGCATCGTGATCACCTCCGTAGTGGGGCGAAGCTGCGGCATTGCAACGCGGTCACGATGCCGCAGCTCAGGTGCGGGCTAGTTCGCCTCGCGGAACATCACCAGCAACGAGCCGTCTTCGGCACGCAGGTCCAGCGTGCCCTTGCCGAGCTCGAATGTGTGAGCCTGCCGCAGTGCTTGCAGGAACTGCGTTTCCTGATCCATGATCGGCTGGTCGCAGGCCATGAGCGTCTGCGCCAGCTCGCCGATCTCCAAACCATTTGCGCCAACGCGCGAGTAGCCGCCGGTGAAGGTGTTGCAGCCGCTCTGGCCGCTAATCCCGTCGTCGGCGTCAAACACTGCCAACAGCGTCGAATCCTCCAGCACCGGGATGACAGCCTGCTGACCGTCGTTGAACGCTACGACCTGCCACTGGGTGCGGGTCAGCTCAGTTGGTCGGATGCGGTCGAACTCGGCGATCTCGACGCCATCAGCGTTGTAGAGGTTCAGCTCATCCTCATCGAGACGATAGCGAGTCGTGTCCTCAAGCGCCTGGAAGAACGCCTGCTCTTGCGTCATGATCGTGTCTTCGCACGCCATACGTGTTGATGCGCCCGCGGTCAGGTCGAGCTTCCGGGACTCGCTGTGCTCCCACGAACCGCTGTATCGGTTGCAGCCGCCGGTACCGGTGAGCTTGTCATCCTTGCCAAATGTCATTGACACCAGGACATCACGAATCGCGTCCTGACCATTCAGCTCATCAAGCTCCCAGGAGGTGTCGAGGAGCTGGGCCGCCTGGCCAGTTGTCCCGCAGGCAGCCAGCACCGATGTCAGTGCCACGAGCGCCGCGAGAGCGATCGCGGGCTTGACGATGCGCCATCTCATCTCAGTCCATCCTTTCGATCTCTCATCATCGTCGCGCAACTACAGCTTCACCGGATAGCCTGGTCCGAGCGGGATGCCGATGAAGTACCAGATGATGAAGAGCAGGATCCACGACACCATCACAACAAGCGTGTACGGAATCATCAGCGAGATGATCGTCCCGAGCCCCGCCTGTTTCTGATAGCGCTGGGCGACGATGACGATGAATGGCAGATAGACCATCAGTGGTGTGATGACGTTCATCGGAGAGTCGCCGATGCGATAGGCAGCGAGGACGGTCTGCGGCGCAATGCCCAGGCGAGTGAAGATCGGTACGAAGATCGGCGCAAAGATCGCCCACTTTGGCATCGAGCCGGGAATGATGATGTCCAGCAGCATGATCACGACGATGAAGGCGATGAGCAGCGGCAGAGCGCCGATGTCCACGCTTTCCAGCAGATGGGCCATCGCGCCGGCAAGCACCTGCGGGATGCGGGTGAAGTTGAAGTAGGCGATGAACTGGCTGATGACCAGCAGCATGAAGATCAGGCCAGACAAACTGGAGAACGTCTTCGTGATCGCCGCGATGACCTGATTGCTCGTCGTTATCGTCCGCGCGCCGTAGCCATAGCCAATGCCGGCAAGCAGGAAGAGCGTCGTGATCATGAAGATCAGGCTGTCCATAAACGGGGTGTTGCCGATGATCGCTCCATCGACCGGATCGCGGAGTGGGGCGCCGGGCGGCACGGTCATCGCGGCGAAGAAGACGATGCCGGCAAGCGCGGCGTAGAGCGCGAAGCGCAATCCGCGAGATTCTGCTTCGTGGTCGACCTCTTCACTTGTAGCGACCGTCGTGTCCTCGCCCGCCTCGCTCGGATCGTAGACGCCAAGGCGAGGTTCAATGATCTTCGTTGTTACCAGGGTGATGACCAGTGCCATCAGGATCGTGAAGACGACTGAGAAGATGATGTTGGCCGTAATTGAGATGGACCCGTTCGGAGTCGTGATCTGAATTGCCTCGTTGGTGATTTCGGTCAGCATCGCGTCGAGAGGGGTAATCAGGATGTTGACCGAAAAGGCCGCGCTCACACCGGCATATCCAGCAGCAATGCCGGCAAGCGGATGCCGTTTCACGCTGAGAAACGCTGCTGCCCCGAGGGGAATCAGGATCAGGTAGCCGGCGTCGGTTGCGACGCTTGAGATTCCGCCAATCAGCACGATGATAAACGTCAGCGCCTGTCTGGGAGCGACAGCCACCAGCTTGCGGATCGACGCGGCCATCAACCCGGCCTCTTCAGCGACGCCGACACCGATCATCGCGACAAAGATGACGGCGACAACGCTGAAGCTGGCGAAGTTGTTGACGAAGGATGTGAGCAGGAAGCGCAGTCCGTCGATTGAGAGCAGGCTCTTAACTTCGACGTGCTCCGTCTTGACCACGAAATCTCCGGGGAGGATCTCTCCCTCGGGCGTCGTCAGGATCGACTCGGTTGTGCCGCCGAGGATGTTGTACTCCTCGGTGAGCGTGGTCTCGGCCGGAACGATGACTTCCTCAGTCACCGCAACGTTCAGCACGTCGAGAACAACCGACAGAAGAATGACGAGCACGATGAGATAGACGAAGATCATGACGGGGTGCGGAACCTTGTTCCCCGCCTTCTCGATGCCGTCGAGCATGCGCTCGGTAAACCCGCGCTGCGGCGCGTCTGCCTTGTCAGCCGCAGCCTTTGATGCACTCATTGATATCTTCCCCCTACCGCTTCGTCACCGTGCGGCTCGATACTGAATGCCGTCGAATCGCTTCCCGTCGAGCCGCCGGTTCGGTCGATGTTCTGATCGTGGATCGTGGCGATTCTCCCTTTCTCTAACCCTGGGCCCAGAGCTCGGCGATCCTCACGCACATGTCAGTCGCACGGCCCATGTCCTGAACACTCACCCATTCCATCGGACCGTGGAACGCCTGCATGCCGGTGAAGAGATTCGGCGTCGGCACCCCGAGCTCGGTCAGGCGCGAGCCGTCGGTGCCGCCGCGAGTCGGCGTTGAAAACGGTTCGACGCCGACTTCCTGGCACGCCTGCCGGGCGATTTCGACCGGGCGCATGTCGTTTTCGAGCCAGTAGCGCATGTTTCGGTATTGCGGCGTGATCTCGCAGGTGATCGTGGCGCGTGGTTCGCTGGCCTGTACGGCGTCGCACACCTTCTGCAGCAGCTCGCCGTGTGCGGCCAGACCGTCGCGCTCGAAGTCGCGCAGCGCGAAGCGCAGTTCGGCTGAGGCCGCGCCGCCAGCGACTGAGTAGAGATGGATGAACCCCTGCCTGCCGTCGGTGACTTCCGGTGTGAGCGTGGCGTGCGGCAGTGTCATGACGATCTTGGCGGCCAGGTGGAGCGCATTCACCATCGTGTCCTTGGCCTGGCCGGGGTGCGATGACACGCCCACAACAGACACTGCGCCCATGTCGGCGGAGAACGTCTCATAGACGATCTCTCCGGCCTCAGCGCCATCCAGCGTGTAGGCGAACTCGGCCTTCAGATCGGCGGGCAGATTCGCGTGGACGCCACGGCCAATCTCCTCGTCCGGCGTGAAGCAGATGCGAATTGGGCCGTGCTGAATGTCCGCGTCCTCGAGCAGGCGACGCGCAAGCTCCATGACGATGGCGACGCCGGCTTTGTCATCAGCGCCGAGCAGCGTCGTTCCACTCGCCGTCACGATGTCCTCGCCGACCTTCGCGCCGAGATAGGCGAACTGGCTCGGCGAGATGACCATGCTGGGATCATCCGGCAGGATGATGTCGCCGCCATCGTAGTTGCGATGCACGATCGGCTTGACGTCGGTCGCGTTGAACGCCGGTGAGGTATCGACGTGCGCCAGGAAGGCGATTGTCGGGATCTCGCCGCTGGCCGTGGCCGGAATGGTGGCTAGCACCACGCCGTAATCGGTCAGCTCGACATCCTGCGCGCCCAGTGCGTTGAGCTCGTCGACCAGCAGGCGCGACAGGTCAAGCTGCTTCTCGGTGCTCGGAACCGATGACGAATTCTCGTCCGCCTGGGTATCGATACGGCAGTAGCGCACCAGCCGATCTTCGAGCGCCGCGAACTGGTCCATCAAGCTCCTCCTTCATGGCTCACCGGCAGCGAGCCCTGCTGCGCCGGTTCGATTGCTGCACGCGATGCAAACAGATTCAGGCCGAGACGCCTGGAGAGGTACCGGGTTGCCAACTGGCCCCGGACACTGTTCCCGGCCGCATCGAGCGGCGGCGAATACGTCGCCATCCCACCCTTTCCCGGAGCGATCGTGACAATGCCGCCGCTGATGCCGCTCTTGCCCGGCAGGCCGACGTCATAGAGCCAGTCACCGGAGGTCTCGTACAGGCCGGCGGTCATCATCACGGCGAGTACGGCCTGGCAATTCCCGGCGCTGACGATGCGCTCGCCCGTGACTGGCTGGACGCCGCCGTCTGCGAGGGTCGCGCCCATCATCGCCAGATCGATCGCAGTGACATTGAGCGAGCATTGGCGCGTGTAGAGATCCGTCGTGGCGTCCGGGTCGTTAGCGAGGCAGCCGTAGCTATGCAGCAGGCGCGCAAGCGCGCGGTTGCGATGGTTCGTCGCCGAGGCCGAGGCGTACACGGCGTCGTTGACCGTGAGCTCTCGACCGGCGAACCGCGACAGCCCCGAAAGGATCTGCTGCCACTGTTCTGCCGGAGTCGCGCCGGGGATGAGGCTGGTGGCCACCAGCGCTCCGGCATTGACCATCGGGTTTGTCCGCGGTCCAGCCTGAAGCTCGACCGGGATGATGGCGTTGAACGGGAAACCGGTGCTGTTGACCCCGATCAGCGCTCGGGCTGCTTCGGCCCCAATTGCTTCGCAGACGAGCGCGAAGACAAACGGCTTTGACACGCTCATGATTGTGAACGACACATCGGCAGCGCCGACGGCGTAGCGTCGACCGTCAATGCCGACGACGCAGATGCCGAACTGAGTTGGTTCCGCGACCTCCAGAGCTGGATAGACCGACGAGTTGCGGCCGTCTGCGACGCCGGCGTAGGTGTTGTAGGCGTCGTGCAGCGCGCGGATGACATGGTCGTCGTGCGGAAGATGGCCGGTGGATACGACAATCTCCTCGGCGCTTGTCGCGTCGCTCGTTGCAATGGATGCAGGTTGCAGGTGGTCGTTGTCCATCATCCGTTGGTGTGCTTTCGTGTGCCCATGCTGGAGTCGTACCTGCACGGGCCAGCGCGAGATCAGCGGTCTATCCCCGCGAGCTCGTCCAGATAGACGATTGCCGTTTCGATTCCGCGGTGGAACATCTCGATCGTGAAGTGTTCGTTTGTGCCGTGCAGTCCGTCGGTATCCAGCCCGTAGCCCATCATCACGACTGGCATCTTCATCAGGTTGTAGATGTCGGCAACGATCGGGATGCTGCCACCACCACGAGTGAAGACCGGCGTGGCTCCCCAGCCGATCTCGTAGGCTCGCGCGGCCGCCTGCATCTCCGGCAGGCGGAAGTCGATCAGCGCCGGCTCGCCAGTTGTGATCAGCCGCACGTCCACGTTGACTGTCGGTGGCGTCAGCGACTCGATGTATTCCCTGATGCGGTCGTAGATCGCATGCGGGTCCTGATTGCCGACCAGGCGGCAACTGATCTTCGCCATCGCGCGGGCTGGGATGATCGTCTTCGGACCCGGTCCAGTCCAGCCGCTGCCGATGCCGTTGATCTCCAGCGTCGGTCGGGCGGATACGCGCTCGCGGATCGAAAACTCCTGCTCACCCCACTGGCTCGGGACGCCAGTCGCGGCCAGGAGCTCTTCCTCGGACATGTCCGTCTTGGCGACCTCGGTCCGTTCCTCTTCCGAGAGTGGGACGACATCGTCGTAGAAGCCCGGCACGGCGATGCTGTGGTCGGGGTTGTGCATCCTGCTGAGGATCTCGACCAGCGCCAGCGCCGGGTTGTGGACCGCGCCTCCATAGAAGCCGCTGTGCAGATCATCATGCGGACCGGTGACCTCGACCTCCAGATAGGTCATGCCGCGCAGGCTGTGCATGACTGTCGGTCGATCGATTGTCGGCATCGATGAGTCGCTGATAACGCAGACATCGGCAGCGAGCAGATCCAGGTTGGCTTCCAGGAATGGCCGCAGGTTTGGCGACGAGATCTCCTCCTCGCCCTCCAGCAGGAACTTCAGGTTCACCGGCGCGCCGCCGCTGGTTTTCAGGAACGACTCCAGCGCCTTGACGTGGATGAAGAGCTGGCCCTTGTCGTCCGTAGCGCCGCGCGCGTAGATCTTGCCGTCCTTTTCGATCGGCTCGAACGGCTCGGTATCCCAGCCATCCTCCAGCGACGCAGGGACGACATCATAGTGGCCGTAAACGAGGACAGTCGGTCTGTCCGGCCCGGCTCCGAGCCATTCCGCGTACACGACCGGGTGGCCATGCGTCTCCATGATCTCGACACGGTCAAGGTCGAGCTGGCGGAGATGGTCGGCCAGCCAGACGGCCGCCTGGCGCACGTCCCCCGCGTGTGCCGGATCGCCGCTGAGGCTCGGAATGCGCAGCAGGTCGTGCAGTTCCTCCCGAAAGCGCTCGGCGTTCTCACGGGAGTAAGTTCGGGCCGCATCTGATGCTTGAGTCACTGATGCTCCTCCTCACGCATGTCCGTGGATCTATGCGCGTGTTGTGGCGCGACCGCCTATGTCAAACTCGGGATCGTCTTCGTCGTACTTGCCAACATTGAGGTCGACCGGCACTTCGCCGCGACGGTATGGCGGCAAGCCGCTGGCCGGGACGATGCCCAGGAGCGTGAGGATGGCCAGCACCTGGAACGTGATCGTCAGCGCGCGCAGGCGGGCATCCGTATTGATCCGAACCAGCTCGGCGATCTGTTCAGTCGTCGCGTCAGTGTTCTCGGTGAGCGCGGTCGCTAGCTCATCGTTGCTAATGAAATCGACATTCTCGAGATACAGCTGGTCGGCAACTGTTGGGGGCAGAATGGAGCTCTCGGCGATGCTCGCGCTGACAACAAGCCCGAGAACTGCGATGGCAAGGACGCTCGCGATGGCGGTGCCGAGCCCGGTTGCCAGGTTGTTCGTCGTGCCGCGCAGCGCTCCGACGTCGCCGGACAGTTCCTTCGGCGAAGCCGAGACGAGGACGTTGAACATCAAAGTCAGCAGCGCGCCCTCCCCCAGCCCGACAATGAGCAGAGCGCCGATCACCGACGGCGTACCCCATTCGTTGTTGACAGAGTGCGCCAGAACGAACAATCCGAAGGCGACCATGATGAAGCCGTAGCGACCGATCTGACGCGGCGCGAGAATCCCGTAGACGCGCACGACGAACGTCGTGCCAATGAAGATTGCTGCCGCGTAGGGCACGATCGCGATTGCCGTTTCCATGACCGAGCGGCCCTGCACGATCTGGATGTAGAGCGGCAGCAGGAAATTGACGGCTGGTCCGATCGCCGCAATGATCAGCAACGCGATCGTGGCCGAGCGTTCCTCGCGGGTTTCGAGCGTCTCAATCGCGAAGAGCGTCGGCTTGCGGAGGCTCTCCTGCCGACGCAGCCAGCTGAAGAACAGTTGGCCGATGGCGATGCCGCCAACGATCATGATTGGCGCGGGCGATACGCCGCCGATGTCGAACGGCGCTCCCGAGCTGGCGACGATCAGCCCCCAACTGCCAACGTTGTTGAATCCGAGGCTGATCAGCGTGATGGCTGCGGCAGCGAAGACTGCGCCAACCCAGTCGATGCGGATCCCGGATCGACGCTCGACAGCCATCAACCGGAAGCTCAGCACGATGTTGATCGCGCCGAGAATGACCAGCAGGACAAACGACCAGCGCCAGCTCACGACTGTGCTCAGCAGGCCGACAACGAGGAACGCCAGTGCGCTCGAGCTGGCTTGCGCAGCTCCCAGCAGGCCGAGTGACTGCTCCTGCTGGCTTCCGTGATAGTGCGCCGTAATCATCACAACAAGCGCCGGAACGGCCAGCGCAGCGGCGACGCCGGCGATGAGCTGGGCCGCACCCATCATCAGCTCGTTCGTGCTGATTGCCATCATCGCCATTGAGGCACCGTGTGCGCCGATGCCGATCTGGAATGCCAGCCGTGAACCAATGATCCGACCGACCTTTGCGCCGATCATGACCAGGCCGGCGACAGCCAACGAGTAGATGACGAGCGCCGTCCCAACGGTGGCCGGCGAAACATCAAGGTCTTCGACGATCGATCCCATCGAGATCGCCAGCGCGTTGACGTTGAACCCCATCTGGATCTGCGCCAACGCAATCACGATCATCGGTAGCCAGGACGCCTTGAGCGCCCCCGCAATCTCGATGTTCCGTGCCTGTCGTGATGTGGTTTCGCTGTGGTTACTCACCTGGCGATAGTCCGCTTCGTCGCCGGTCGGCGTCGTCCCACCTGGCGACGTTCGACCGCTTGTCGTGGGAAACCCAGCCGACTATCGCAGACGTCAACTGGGTTGATCCCATCATGAACCTCGTGATGCCGATGCCGGATTCGACTTACTCAGCGCCGAACGTCTCGCGCAGCTTGTCTTCCTGCTCCTGGGACAGATTGCTGGCCAGCAGCTTGAACTTGATGTTGCGATCCTTCAATTCCCCAGCGAGGCGGTCGGGCACAGCGCCGGTTGAGAGCAGGAACAGCGCAGAGGTGCCTTCTGTCACATCGGCGCGGAGCTGCTTGATGAAGTCGTCGTTGATGCCGAAGTCGGTCAT
>JBDHWD010000092.1:0-12606 GCA_039810005.1 Thermomicrobiales bacterium
GGTGCCAGCAACTCGAATCCGCCAGCCTTGCGTCATGCCGACGCAGACCGGCTGAGTCGTCCACCGCACCGTGGTGAAGCCTCGGAAGTATAGCCACCACATCCCACCACGTCAAGGTGAATCGGGGGCGAGTTTTCGAGGACGAGAGACCGGCCTCAAATGCACCCGAACTGCGCCATCACGATTCGCCCGATATCTTGACGAGCGTCGTCATTACAGGTAGCGTGCAGCCGCAACGCGCAATATCAGAGTGAGGGAGGCGGAGCGATCCGCCGGGAGAGGTTTCGAGGGAGGAAAGCCGTCAGCAGACGTCACTTCGTCACTCGTTGGACGTGAGAGGATCGGCATACCGTGGACCTGAACTACACTGCAGAAGATCAGGCATATCGCGCCAAGGTTCGCGCCTGGTTTGAAGAGAACCTGCCGCGGGAACCGCTGCGCACACTCGAAGAGCGCCGCGCCTGGCATCGCAAGCTCTACGAGGCCGGCTTCATTGGAATGGGTTGGCCGAAGGCGTACGGCGGGCAGGAAGCGCGCCCGATGGAGCAGGCGATTGTTGGCGAGGAGATGGCCCGCGTCAACGCTCCGGCCGGCGTCGGCGGTCTCGGCATCTCGATCGTCGGACCAACGATCATCCACCACGGCACCGAAGAGCAGAAGCAGCGCTTCGTCAAGAACATCCTGACCGGCGAAGAGATCTGGTGCCAGCTCTACTCCGAGCCGAACTCCGGCTCCGACCTGGCCTCGCTCCAGTGCCGAGCCGATATCGACGGCGACGAGTTCGTCATCAACGGCCAGAAGATCTGGAATAGCGGCGCGCACATCTCCGACTGGGGACTGATGCTGGCCCGCACCGACCGCAGCGCATCGAAGCACCAGGGCATCTCCTGCATCCTTATAGATATGAAGGATCCCGGTGTTGAGGTGCGACCGCTGAAGCAGATCAGTGGCAGCAGCGAGTTCTCGGAAGTCTTCTTTTCGGACGTGCGCGTGCCGGCCGATAACCTGATCGGCGAGCTGAACGCCGGCTGGCAGATCGCGCAGACGACGCTCGGCTACGAGCGCGGCGGCAACACGCTTTCGCGCGTCTCGCGGCTGCAGGTGCAGTACGCGCGCTTGCTGGAGGTCGTCCAGGAGCTTGAGTACGCCGGTGGCAAGGCGATCGATGATCCGATCGTCCGCCAGAAGCTCGGCGAAATCGCCGCCGACATTGAGGTGCTGCGCTACGCCTCGCTGCGCATTCTCAGCCGTCTGGAGAAGGGGCAACGGCCCGGACCGGAAGCGTCGATCGCCAAGCTCCACTACTCCGAGCTGGACAAGCGCGTCCAGGAGGTCATCCTCGACATCCTCGGCCCGTATGGTCAGCAGCTCGATCATCTGCCGGCTGAGCTTCGTGCCGATGGCGGCGGGCTGCCAGGTGGTGAGGACGACGCCGGCGCATGGACCTATCCATTCGTCTGGTCGCGGGCCGGCACGATCTACGCCGGTTCGTCCGAGATTCAGAAGAACATCATCGGCGAGCGCGTGCTGGGCTTGCCGAAAGAGGTGCGTGCAGACCGGATTGCCGCAGCACAGGCCGCGGCCGGTGGTGAGGGAGGACGCTAGATGGATTTCGACTTCACTGAAGATCAGGGAATGCTGCGTAACCTCGCACGCGAGTTCCTGACTGAGCAGGTGCCGGTCAAGCAGGTGCGCGACATGATGGACGACAAGCGCGGCTACGACACGTCCGTCTATACGCAGCTGATGGGACTCGGCATCACGCCGTTCCCCGAGGAGTACGGTGGTGGCGGTCTCGGCATGATCGAGCAGGCCATCATCCTCGAAGAGATGGGCCGCATTCCCTATCCGGGTCCGTACTTCGCCTCGGTGATCCTGGCCGGTACGGCGCTGATGCACTCCGGCGACGACAACGCCAAGGCTCGCTACCTGCCAGATCTCGCTAATGGCGACCTCACGGCAACGCTGGCGATTATGGAAGACGCCATCGACTGGTCGCCCGAAGACGTAACGATGACGGTCTCGCGCGACGGCGACAATCTGGTGCTGAACGGCACCAAGCGCTTCGTCCCGTATGGGCAGAGTGTCGATGTCATCATCGTCGCTTGTCGCGCCGAGGGTACGTCCGGCACTGACGGCGTCTCGCTCGTCGCGGTACCGCGCGACACAGCTGGCCTCAGCGTCGAGCCGACGACCATGCTCGACATGACCTCGAAGGTCGCGACGTTGACGTTTGATGGCGTCAAGGTGCCGGCCGAGAACATGATCGGCGCTGAAGGAAGCGCGGCTCCGGTGCTTGATACCGTGCTGCGCGTTGCGGCTGTCGGCGCGGCGGCCGAGATGCTCGGCGCATCGCGCAAGTCGCTGGAGATGTCGAACGACTACGCCAAGGTGCGCAAGCAGTTCGGGCAGTTCATCGGCCAGTTCCAGGCGGTCAAGCACAAGCTGGCCGAGATGCTGGAGCTCGTCGAGAACTCGCACGCCGCTGTCTACTACGCCGCCTGGGCGCTGGATGCCGACGCGGCAGATGCGGCGCTGGCGGCGTCGGTCGCCAAGTCGATGCTCAACGAGTCGTCCAAGCGGGTGTGTGGCGAAGCCATTCAGGTCCACGGCGGCATTGGCTACACCTGGGAGTACGACCTGCATCTGTACTGGAAGCGCGCCAAGCACCTTGAGCCGCTCTACGGCGACACGGTCTACCACCGTGAGCGTGTTCTGGAGGAATCGCTGGCACAGCACGCAACCGTCTAGAGCGTCGGAGGAGAGCAATGTCAGCATCATCACCCAAAGGCGCGTTGCTGGTCGGGAGCGTGCCGCTCGCTGACAGTGAGCAGGTCTTCCGCGCCGCAGTCGAGATCCTCGGAGATCGACTGCGGCGCGTGCCGGACGGCGAGACCGGCGACCGCACAAACTGGATTGGCTGGCAATTCGCGGTCATGGCCCAGACGCCGGGCATTGAGCGCGTGCCGACGCCCGACGACGCCTACACCTCTCTGCCGTTGTTCCGGCTGGCCGGCTCAGCAGACGAGATCGCGTTCGGCAACCTCGGCTACGCTGACGCCGCGCTGGCCTCGTGGGCGGTCTTCCAGCGGCTGCAAGCCGACGGCGTTATTCCGGCGCACGTCAAGTTTCAGGTCAGCCTGCCGACGCCGCTTGCGCCGGTCACCGGCTTTGTCACACCGGAGGATCAGGCCGCCGTCGAGGGGCCGTACGAGCAGCGCCTGATGCACGAGCTCGGTCAGATCCTCGACGCAATCCCACACGACAGGTTGGCGATCCAGTGGGACGTGGCGGTTGAGTTCGGCATTCTGGAGCGCACCTTCCCGTCGTTCCTCTGGGAGCTCGGGGACGGCATGGTCGATTCGATCGTCGAGCGCCTCATCCGCTATGCCGGACAGGTCCCGGAAGACGTCGAGCTGGGAATCCATCTCTGCTACGGCGATGCCGGGCATAAGCACTTCAAGGAGCCGGAAGACACCAGCCTGCTGGTGGAAGTGGCGAACAAGGTGTCAGCCGGCGTCAGCCGTCCCATTGCGTGGCTGCATCTGCCGGTCCCGCGGGATCGGGACGATGACGCCTACTTCGCGCCGCTGGAGAATCTGGAGCTGCACCCGGAAACCGAGCTTTATCTCGGCCTCGTCCACTACACCGATGGCGTGGACGGCACGCAGCGGCGGATTGAGGCTGCGGATCGTCATACAGGGGCGTTCGGTGTGGCGACCGAGTGCGGCTTCGGCCGTCGACCGAGCGAGACAGTGCGCGACCTGTTGCAGATCCATGCGGATGTGTCGTCGCCAATCGAGGCGAATGCAGGAGGGACAGAGGGATGAGTGAGGCAGAAGCTACGAAGGTCGTCCGCAGCGTCGCGGAGCTGAAGGAGCTCATTGGTCAGGAGCTTGGCGTCTCCGAGTGGGTCGAAATCGACCAGGAGCGCGTCAATGCGTTTGCCGACGCGACCGGCGACCACCAGTACATTCACGTCGATCCGGAGCGGGCCAAGCAGACCTTCTTCGGCGGCACCGTGGCGCACGGCTACCTGACCCTGTCGCTCATCCCCTATCTCAGCGGGCTGCGGGACGGCGTCAAGATCGAGCTCGGCGGCCGGATGGGTGTCAACTACGGGCTGAACAAGGTGCGGTTCCCTGCGCCGGTGCCGGTCGGTAGCCGCATCCGCTCGCGCCACAAGCTCATCGCCGTCGAGGAGATCGGCGACAAGGCTGTGCAGATGACGAACGAAGTCACGATTGAGGTCGAGGGACAGGAAAAGCCGGCCTGTGTTGCTGAGACACTTGGCCGCACCTACTTCTAGCGAAACGTCGTTTCAATAGGAAGCGAGCACTGGGCGAGTGGATATTCTCGACCGCTTGCTTGGTCACGACTACGCGACAACACGGGAGCTTCTGCATCTGGCGCGGCAGGCAACTGACGAGCAGCTCGATCGGGTGTTCCCAATCGACGACCGCAGCGTTCGGCAGACGTTCGCCCATATGATCGAGAACGTCGCCATCTGGAGCGATCTGATCGCCGAGCGTCCGGTTGAGCGGCGTCCGCCGGATCACTCTCTCGATGGGTTGCTGCGGGCCCATGAGCAAAATTATGCGGCGTTCGCTGACCTCGCGCGGCGCATTCAGAACGAGGATCGGCTGGACGAGGTGTTCGTCGACACGCTGGACGTCCCACCGACCGAGAAGCGGTTCGGCGGCGCGATCGTTCACATCGTTACGCACAACATGCATCACCGAGCGCAGCTCATCTGGATGCTCGGGCAGCTCGGTGTTCCAAACGTCATCGAAGGGGATGAGCTGTCGTGGGAGTCCGCCCACTCAGCGATCGGTGTTCATGGGGACGACGATATCTTCGAGTAGCGTCGTGGACGCGCGGGGAGTGATGAGGAGGATGGGGTGACTACATCGCAGGTCGCGGAGAAGCAAAAACCAGGGGATGATCCCGTCGCCTTCCGGCAGGCGATGGACGCACTCTTTCATCCGAAGTCGATTGCGATTGTTGGCGCGTCGCAACGCCCCGGCTTCGCAAACTCGATCCAGCGTCTGATCCTGAAAGGTGGCTACGAGGGGCAGCTGTACGGCGTCAATCCGCGCTACGACGAGGTCATGGGCTGTCCGTGCTATCCGTCAATCGACGCGATTCCCGGCGGCGTCGACAAGGTGATCGTCGTTGTCCCGAGCCAGCACGTGATGGATGTGCTGGGCCAGGCGGAGCGCGCCGGGGCCAAAGCGGTCAACATCATCACCAGCGGCTTCGGCGAACAGTCTGACGAGCACGCCTCCGACCGCCAGCAGGAGATCCGCGACTTCGCCGATCGCACCGGCATCCGCATCGTCGGCCCGAACTGCCTCGGCATCATCAGCACGCCGGCCAAGATGATCGCCAAGTCGGGGCCGTACGATGTGGTTCATCGCGGGCCGGTTGGCATCGTCTTCCAGAGCGGCCTGCTGGCCTATAGTGCCGTCATCCCGCCGACCGATCGTCAGTTCGGCTACTCCTACGTCGTTACGACGGGCAACGAGGCTGATCTTGATGCGACCGACTTCATGCGCTACTACGTCGAGGATGACGAGACGCGCATCATCGGCTGCTTCATCGAGCAGTTCCGAGACGCTGACAAGCTGCGGGCGGTGGCGCGTATGGCCGCCGAGGCCGGCAAACCGCTGGTTGTCCTGAAGATCGGGCGATCCGAAGGCGGTCAGCGCGCCGCGCGGGCTCATACCGGTTCGCTCGTTGGCTCGGACGGCGTGATCGACGCCGTGATGCGCAAGGAAGGCATCGTCCGGGTCTATAACCTCGACGAGATGATCGAGACGCTGGCGGCGTTTCATTCACGCACGCTGCCGAAGGCGAATGGCGTCGGCACGATCTTCGTCTCTGGTGGCGCGGGTGGGCTCATCTCCGACCTGAGTCAGGATCTCGGCATCAACCTCCCGGCCCTGGCTGAGCACACCGCGGAGCGGTTGCATGACATTATTCCGGCC
Organism: Thermomicrobiales bacterium; assembly: GCA_039810005.1. Classification (GTDB taxonomy): domain Bacteria; phylum Chloroflexota; class Chloroflexia; order Thermomicrobiales; family CFX8; genus JAMLIA01. The sequence continues at coordinate 5,991 of JBDHWD010000092.1, forward strand.
TATGGCACCGTCGGGAACCCGCTCGATACGACCGGACAGGTAGCGCAGCAACCGGAGATCATGGCTGGTGTGCTGGAAGCGATGGCTGAGGACCCCAACGTCAACACCGTCATCTACGGACAGGCGTACCCGAACCTCGTCGATCTGGACAGTCCGGTCGGTCGGGTTATGAAGGAGATCCCCGACCGATATCCCGACAAGGTGTTCCTGATCCTCTCGCTCGTTGCCGGCAGGATGCACGAGGGCTACCGGGGCGATCAGCCGCCAGTTGAGCCGACGGCGACCTGGAACGGTATCCCGTTCCTGCAGGGTGCCGAGAATGGCTTGCGCGCGGTCCGGGCGCTGAACCAGTACGCCGAGTTCCTGCGGAAGCGCGCATCCGCTCCGCCGCAGGACGCCACGCCGTCGGCCGTTGCCGAGCAGGCGCGAGCTCTCGTGCGGGCGGCCAATGGTCATCCACTCGTCGAGCGCGAGGCCAAGGACCTGCTCAAGCTGTACGACATCCCGGTCACCGGCGAGCAGCTGGCGACGAGCGCCGACGAGGCGGTCGCGGCTGCGCAGGAGATCGGCTATCCGGTTGTGCTGAAGATCGAATCGCCGGACATCGCCCACAAGACCGAAGCCGGTGGCGTCTTGCTGAACATCGATAGTGACGATGCCGTTCGCGATGGATATGCGAAGATCATCGCGGCAGCGGCGGCCTACAATGCCGACGCGCGGATCAATGGCGTGCTCGTCCAGCAGATGATCTCCGGCGGACACGAGGTGATTCTCGGCATGACACAGGACCCGACGATGGGACCGGCTGTCGCCGTCGGACTAGGTGGTATCTTCGTCGAAATCCTCAAGGACGTCGTCCTTGAAGCGCCGCCAGTGACGAGTGCGCAGGGTCGCGAAATGCTCGGCAAGCTGCGTGGCCGGGCGATTCTGGAGGGCGCACGCGGCGCGGCTGCGGCTGATCTGGACGCCGTCGCGCACATCATTGAAAAGTTCGGGCAGCTCTGTATCGATCTGCGCGATGATGTGGCCGAGATCGACATCAATCCGCTGCTGGTCTTCGACGAGGGGCAGGGTGCCTGCGTCGTCGATTGCCTGATTGTGCCCTCGGCTTCGGCCGACGGTGGTGGGAACGAGAATGGGGCAGCTTGAGCTTCGGGAAGCGGGTCGGAGTCTTCTCCGATGTGCATGGGTCAACGAGGATGCTCGGGCGAGCGCTCGAGATCTGTGCGAGTGAGGAGGTAGAGACGATCGCCCTGCTCGGCGATCTGTTCGATCGTCCGGAGCAGGCCGACGCCTGTGTCGCGCTGATGGCCGACTGGCAGGTGATCGGGGTCTACGGCAACCACGAGCGAGAGGTCGCGCTGGCGGCCGCTGCCGGTGATGTCGATCTGTTGCCGGAGACGATCGCGTTGCTGAGCGCGCTCGAAGAGGAAGTCCGCATCGGCGACATCCGCCTGACACACGAAATCCAGCACTGGGGGCAGATCGACCCAGTGGCGCGGATGTTCGGCGGGCATCGTAACGAGCATGAGGATGATCCAACGGCGCGGTTGACCTTCACCGGCCATACGCATTTCCGCCAGGCGCGCGACGAGCGTGGCCTGCTGGAAATCGGTCGCGGCAACGTCTCCATCATGCGAGAGCGTCGCTATCTGTTCAATCCGGGAGCGCTGCAAATCGGGCAGTTCGTCATCTGGGATCGGGAAGCGCGGAGGGTGCAGTTCCGCCACGTCGAGTGGTAGAGCGCATCGTCGGTGCGCAAGCAAGGGAGTAGCCGATGGGGAGGCTTGAAGGCAAGGTAGCGCTGGTAACTGGCGCCGGTCGTGGCATCGGACGCGGCGTCGCGATGCTGCTGGCGTCGGAAGGCGCGAGCGTCGTCGTGAATGACCTCGGGACCGGCCTCGGTGGCGACGGCGCGGATGTCTCGATCGCGCAGCAGGTTGTCTCCGAGATCGAGGCCGCCGGCGGGACAGCGATGGCCAACACGGACTCGATCACCGATTACGACGCCGTCGGCGAGATGGTGCAAGGCGCGATCGATCGCTACGGCAAGCTCGACATCGTCGTTAATGTCGCCGGCATCCTGCGTGACCGGATGATCTTCAACATGGATGAGGCCGAGTGGGATGCGGTGATCGCTGTCCACCTGCGCGGCACGTTCAACACCTGCCGCCACGCCTCGGCGCACTTCCGCGAGCGGCGCGAGGGCGGACGATTTATCAACTTCTCGTCGACTTCGGCCTGGGGTAGCCCCGGGCAGCCGAACTACGCGGCGGCCAAGTACGGCATCCTCGGTCTGACGGCGGTGCTGGCCAACAGCATGAACCGCTACGGCGCGACCGCCAACGCCATCCTGCCCTACGCGGCGACGCGCATGATCGACTCGACGCCGCGCGCCGAGAAGGTGCGCGAGGAGACCGGCAAGCTGCCGAGCGAGCTCGCGATCGGCAGCGAAGGCGATCCGGCCAACGTCGCGCCGATGGTTGCGTACCTCGCCACCGACGATGCCCAGAACATCAACGGGCACTTCTTCGGCGTTGGTGGCTATGGCATCAATCTCTACTCACACTGGGAGCTGGGTGGTGTCCTGCAGGCCGACCGCCGCTGGACCGTACAGGAGCTGATTGACCTGTTCCCGAAGACGATCGGTGAGAATGTCGTGCCGCCGGAGCCGGTCGAGGCCAATGGCCGCAAGCTGAATGGTGCTGCGGCGCAGCAGCTTGATCCGTCGACCTGGACGTCACTGTCGGACAGCATCACCTACTGGGAGCGGCAGCTCTACTACGATGCACGCCGCCAGCAGCGGCCGAGCGAATCGTAGGAGGGGGAACGAGCATGGGAGTACTGGACGGAAAGGTCGCGCTGGTCACCGGCGCAGGACGTGGCATCGGGCGCGGCATCGCCCACCTGCTGGCATCTGAGGGCGCGTCGGTCGTCGTCAACGACCTCGGCGCGACACTCGATGGTGAAGGCATCGACACCGGACCGGCAGCGACCGTGGTCAAGGAGATCACCGAGGCGGGCGGAGCTGCGGTTGCCAACACCGATTCGGTGACGGACTACGAAGCCGCGCAGGGCATGGTCCAGCAGGCGATCGACACCTACGGCAAGCTCGACATCCTGGTCAACGTCGCCGGTATCCTGCGCGATCGCATGATCTTCAATATGAGCCCCGAGGAGTGGGACGCGGTTATCGCAGTTCACCTCAAGGGCACGTTCAATACGTCCAAGTGGGCGTCGGTTCACTTCCGCGAGCGTCGCGAGAGCGGCCGCATCATCAACATGTCCTCGAACTCGGCCTTCGGTGCGCCGGGGCAGCCGAACTATGCGGCGGCCAAGTCGGGGATCATCGGCCTGACCCTCGTCTGCGCTGCCTCGCTCAGTCGCTACGGCGTGACAGCCAACGCGATCCTGCCGAGCGGCTCGACCCGCATGATCGATTCGATCCCCCGCGCTGTAGAGGCAGTTGCCCACACCGGCAAGTTGCCAAGCGAGCTGGCGATCGGCACCGAGAAGGACCCGGACAACGTCGCACCGCTTGTCGGCTTCCTGGCCAGCGATGCCGCCAGCCACGTCAACGGTCAGGTGTTCGGCTCCTTCGGCTACAACGTCACGCTGATGTCGCAGCCGAAGATCATCCGCACGATCCAGAACACGCAGCGCTGGACGGTCGATGAGCTGGTCGATATCGTGCCGCGTGCGTTCGGGCCGGAGTTCGTCGGACAGGCGAACATGCCGGGCATCACGTCGAACATCAACGCACTGCCGGACGACCAGTGGGTCGAGATTGCGGCTGGCCTCCGTGCCTGGACGACGTCGCTCGAGCCATATGGTGAGCTGGTCTGGTAGCGCAGACACCAGAGCCGGAGCCGCAGCGGGCAGTATCTGAGAGGAACATCGGTGAACGATCGAGTATTGATGCAGGACTTCTCCGACAAGATCGTTGAAATGGTCGAACGCATCCTCGCCTGCTGCGAAGGGCTCGATGAGGCCGGAATCAACTGGAAGCCGGACGCGCCGGATACGAACAGCATCTACGTGCTGGCGACACACACCATGGGGAACGTGCGCCAGAATGTGCTGGCTGTGCTTGGCGATCAGGAGGACCAGCGCGATCGTGATGCCGAGTTCGTCGCCTCAGGCGACAGCGCCGCCGAGCTACAGCGTCAGTGGGCGGAGCTGAAGCCACAAGTGCAGGAGACGCTGGCTCGGCTCGGCACGAAAGACCTGGAGCGCGTCCACGCCCACCCGCGGCGTGGAACGATGACTGGCCAACAGGTGCTGATGCTCGCGGCGACGCACGCCGGAGAGCATGCGGGACAGGCGGAGCTGACGCGCGATATCTACGTCGCCCAGCACTAAACCGCCAGACAATCAGGAATTGGGATAACGACCGGCCGCCGCTCGTGGTGTGCCGGTCGCGAGGGAAGGAGACCGGAGTGACCGTCAGCTTGAATGGCAAGACCGCCATTGTCGGCGTGGCCGAGTCCGATCAGCTCGGAAAGCTCCCCGACAAGCCGGCGATCATGCTGCACGCCGAGGCGGCGCGCAACGCACTGGCCGACGCGGGCCTGACCAAGGATGATGTCGACGGCCTGTTTACCGCCGGGATCTCGACGCTGGAGCTCGGCGAGTATCTCGGCATCGAGCCGAAGGTGACGGACACGACGTCGGTCGGTGGCTCGTCGTTCGTCATCCACATCGCCCACGCTGCGGCGGCGATCGCCACCGGCCGCTGCGAAGTCGCGCTCGTCACCCACGGTGAAAGTGGCCGCTCGCGCGTTGGTCAGCTGCCGTATCCATACTCGGCGCAGTCGCTGCGCGGCCAGTTCGAGGGTCCCTACGGCTTGCCCTCGCCGGTCGGCGCCTATGCAATGGCAGCCACTCGCCACATGCACGAGTTTGGCACGACCCACGAGCAGCTCGCTGAGATCGCCGTCGCAACCCGCAAGTGGGCGATGATGAACCCCAAGGCGATGATGCAGGATCCGATCACGATCCAGGATGTCCTCGACTCGCGCCCGATCACCTACCCGTTCAACCTGCTCGACTGCTGTCTGGTCACCGATGGCGGCGGTGCCTATGTTATGACAAGCGTCGAGCGAGCCAAGTCGCTGAAGCAGACGCCGGTTGTCGTCCTCGGCGTCGGTGAAGGCCACGACCACTCGCTGATCTCGCAGATGCCGAGCTACACCAGCTTCGCCGCCAAGCACTCGGGTCAGCGCGCGTTCGACATGGCTGGCATCGGCCGCGACGAGATCGACATCGCTATGATCTACGACTCGTTCACCTATACCGTCCTGCTGTCGCTTGAGGAGCTTGGCTTCTGCGCCAAGGGCGAGGGTGGCGACTTCGTCTCTAACCAGCGCACCGCGCCGGGCGGCGATTTCCCGATGAACACCAACGGTGGTGGCCTGTCCTACTGCCACACCGGCATGTACGGCATGTTCGCCGTCATCGAGGGTGTCCGCCAGTTGCGCCACGACTACGCCGATCAGGGCCAGCGCCAGGTTAAGGACGCCAAGCTCGGCATCGTCCACGGCACCGGTGGCGTTCTGTCGTCGGCCGGCACGGCAATCCTGGCGCGCGGTTAGTCGCACGCAGACTGTTGAGGGAGAGAGATATGGCCGATTACAAGAAGCCGCTACCAACGCCCGATCCGGTGACCCAGCCGTTCTGGGATAGCCTCAAGCAGCACGAGATGAAGATCCAGCGCTGCAACGACACGGGCAAGTACTTCTTCTACCCGCGAGGTCTGAGCCCGTTCACGCTCTCGGACAACATCTCGTGGGAGAAGGTTTCGGGCAAGGGTACTGTTCACGCCTTCACGATTGTCTACAACCAGCGTGCGCCGGGCTTCGCCGATGAGGTGCCATACGTCGTCGCAATGGTTGAGCTCGACGAGGGCGCGCGGATGATGACGAACCTCGTTGATGTCGAAGCCGACCCCGAGCACGTCAAGATCGGCATGCCGGTCGAGATCGTCTACGAGGACGTCACCGACGAGATCACCCTGCCGAAGTTCAAGCCTGCGAGCTAGTCAGTCGTCGCTTCGGAAACCTGAGAGGGCCAGCCCCGCATGTCGGGGTTGGCCCTCGCTGTTGCCTGTTACGGGCACATATCCTGTCGCCTCGGACCCAGTTGGCCGCATGCCGACGTAGGGCCGTATTGCATACGCCCGGCTCGATCACCACCACGTCGGTACGTTCCGGTTGATCAGATTGGCGATTGTAGTCAGCCAGATAACACGTCGGTGGGTGCCAATCTGCCGGGTGGGCGGTTGAACGGGCGTATGCGATACGCCCCTACAGAGTAAGGCCCGCAACGTCCCTCACCGTTCGCCAACCGGCAGCCATTCGCGATTCACCGGACCCACGTACACCGACTGTGGTCGGATGATGCGGCCCGTCTCCAGTTGCTCGAAGCAGTGCGCCAACCAGCCGACGACCCGACTGACGCCAAACGTAGGCGCGAACTGATCGGTGTGCAGCCCGAGGCTGTGGAGCAGCAGCGCCGTGTAGTACTCGACGTTCGTCTGGAGTCGCCGTCCCGGCTTGTACTCCTCCAGCAGGCGCAGCGCGACCTGCTCGACACCCATCGCCAGCTCGTAGAGCGC
>JBDHWD010000093.1:0-12443 GCA_039810005.1 Thermomicrobiales bacterium
GGCGTCATCCGACAGGATGTGGACGTTACCAGTCCAGCCTTCCGGAACCAGGTCCGAGAGGGTGATCTGGTAGACATCGCCAACGTTGACGAGGATGTTCTCCTGCCAGCCGGTGTGCAGCGAGCCGGAGCCGTCGCCATCGTTCGGGAAGAAGCGCAGCGTCACCGCCGCGTTGGCATCGTAGCCCATGTTGGCCACGGTCACGCGGGTATCCCACGCGCCGCCCGGACCACCATTGGTCTGGACCAGCGGGATGTAGACGCCATCGGCGTAATCGTCGTAGAGGTCCGGATAGACCTCAGCGCCCGAGACGCCGTTGTAGCCGGACACCGAGGTGTCGGCCGAGGTCGTGTACGGCAGGCTCGCGCCAGCCACGGCCGACTTGACCAGGCCACCAGCCCACAGCGGGATCAGGTAGGTCTTGCCGGCGTAGGTGTCGACCGGCACGCAGTCCTCTGCGTCGCCATCGCCATTGATATCAACACCGTACTGCCATTCGCAGACGATCTTGCTGCCCTGGACGTTCCCGGACACGGTGCCGGCGTAGAGGCCAGCGACGACCGGGGCACCCGGCTCAGGAACGCCGATGGCGTCCGCCGAGAAGGTCTTCGACGCACCAGCGGCGAGATAGGCGTAGGTCGAGTAGTCCCAGCCATCGCCGTTGCCGACGTAGAAGAAGACATAGCCGTCCTCGTGCGTCAGGTTCTGGATCGTGACCGATCCATCAGCCTCGCCGAGGCCGAAGTTGTCGTTGTTGTACACCCACGGGAAATAGACTTCCTGGGCACCGTCAAGACTGAACAGGGTATTGTCCGGCCGCACGCCCGGGGTCCACCCCGGATCCGATGCAGCAGCGGCCGGCGCAGCGCCAAAGACCGCCAACAACCCCGCCAGCATGCCCAGGGTGGCTACCACCCGAAGAAACCGTGAGGGCTTCTTCATGCTTGCTCATCCCCTTAGTTGCACGCCCAGCACACAATGTGCTGGAACCCGTAGCCCGTGCGCTCACGGGCAATCGTCGACAAACCAACCAGAAGCGGATTCCGCCGCTAACCGCCTCCTTCCGACGCTCTTCTGCCGTTCGTACACGTACAGCGGATTGAGTATAGACGTGCGTTCGGGCCTAGTCAAGACAAGCATTGTCTAACCCCTCGGCAATTCCCATACTCTGGATCCGCGTGACTCAAAGTATTAACGCAGGAGAGTCGCTGTGGTTGCATCGATGACAGCAGATTCCGCGAGCGTCACATCGGGACGGCCACGGGAACTATTTGCGGCACACAGCGTATGTGACAGACTGACTCGCTTTGATCCTGTTTTTGTGAGCAGAATCAATCCGCTTGGTTCGTTTCTGCCGCTCGCCACGGTCTCACACGCAGATTCTGTCTCCTGATTCGAAAGGAACTCAACGCGTTCGTCGGAAAGGGAGCCGGTTAATCCTGGGGATGCGTTCGTGCTCCTTCGCTCGCCGACGCTCAGTATCCGCAAAAGAAAGGACGCCCCCGCGCGAACGGAGGCGTCCTCAGCGTTCAGCTGCCAGAGCAGCGGATGCGCTTACGGCTGGATGATGATCTCGGCCGGGTTGCCGCCGGTCGCGCTGCGAACCACGACGTCCGAGTTGGCGGTGCCGTTCTCAGCCGGATCACCAGCTGCGATCGTGCCGCCGTCATACAGGTCGATCGTGCCGTTGCGATCGAAGTCAACACCGACGCAGAACGCGCCAGCAGTGACCGTGAACCGCGCCGAGGAGCGCTCAGCCAGCGCCGACTGGGTCGCCCCGCCCGGTGTCGGGTTTGCCGGGCAGGTGGATTCAAAGACGTAGATGTTGAAGCCGCCGACCGGTGCACCCTGCACATGGATATCCAGGATGGCCTGCGGCGTCGGCTCACTCTGGATGATATTCAGGAAGTTTGCCGTCTCGCCCGACTCGAATGTCCAGCCATCTGCATCGGTGTCGATGTCGATGACCTTGCCGCTCGCGTCGAGGACGACGATGCAGACCGTGTCGGCTGGGAAGACCAGCGTCGCGACGCCGTTCGCGTCCGTCACCGCGGTGGCCAGCGCGCCGTCAAGATCCGGCGTCGAGCCCATCACTGGGCAGCTCTCGAACGCGAAGATGGCGACCTGCGTGCCGACCGCAAACGGGCCGGTCTCGCTACCAACGCGAACGGTCTTCAGCGCCGTTGCCGGAAACTCGACCGGACCCGCGCCGCTATCGAGCGTGTTCAGGAGCTCGTCGGTGTCACCCGGCATATAGGTCAGATCGAGGTCCCGCGAGACGACCTCGCCGCTGGCGTCAATGACGACCAGGCAGACCGTCGAGCCGCTTGCCGCGACGGGGAAGCTGAGCGCAACCACGCCGTTGGCGTCGGTCTCACCGCTCGCCAGCGCGCCATCAAGGCTCGGCGTTGAGCCGAAGGCCGGGCAGGACGCGTTCGGGAAGATCGCGACCGTCATGCCTGCGACAGGCGTGACCGCCGCCGGGTTGACTTCGCCCTGCTCTTCCATCACGACCGTCTTGGTGATCGTCGCAGTCAGCGCGATCAGCTCAACGACGTTCGTGCGCGAGATGTCCGCGCCCTCCGGGACAAGGATGTTCGAATCGCTGAGGTCGGAGCTCGGGCCGAAGATGAATCCGGCCGGCGGGGCCGTCACATTGATGGCGTAGGTGCCGGCGACGACGTGGAACTCAATCGAGCCGTCCGCCCCGGTCTGGCCGGAGAAGTCAGCGTAGTCGCCGTTGACATCGGTGCCGGTCACTTCGACGGTCGCGCCGACGACAGGGTTCCCGTTCGTGTCCTCAACGAACTTGGTCAGGCTCGCTGTTGTCGGCTGATCCGGCCAGCCCCAGACACAGTCGTACTGGAAGGCGCGGAAGAGACCGCATGGGTTGTAGCCATTCCAGATGACCGAGCCGTCGCCATTGACCTGATAGTCAACGTTGCCGGACGTCATCGTGAACGGCAGATTCGCGTGCACGATTGCCGAGCCGTAGTAGCCGTTCGGCAGATTGTGCTGCGTCATCGTGTAGGCGATGCCAATCGACTGGGCCGGAACAACCAGCGTCGACGTGCCGAAGTTGGCAGCGTTGAAGCCGGACTGGTTCAGCCAGCTGATGTGCATCGAGTTCTGGATCGGCAGCGGGTTCAGCAGCGTCAGGCCGGACGTGGCACCCATGCCCGTGGACGGGTTGCCCTTCTGCACCAGCGGCATTGCCTGCGCAACCGACAGGTTGGCGGTCGCGTTATAGGTCATCGCCTGACCGACGTTGTCATCGTTGCCGAAGTACTTGACGGCATCGACGGCCGCCGCAACCGGGTAGTCCGAGAGGATCAGCGCACCCGCGACCTGATCGAAGATCGGGTTCTGCTGATTCTGGTCCTGCGCCGGCGAAGACGGCCGGTAGGCCGTGATCATGCCGTGCGCGGCGATCCGCTGCGATAGCACCTGGATCGCGTTGCCGTTGTGGACGTACTGGATGTTGACGTTGTTGTCCGTGTCAACCAGGTTGGCCACCGAGAAGCCGGTGTTCCAGCCGTTGTAGTCCATGTACACCGTCGGGGCGAACAGAACGTACTGGCCGGAGAACGGAGAGAACAGACCGCCGTCGATATCGACGCCACAGCCACCCTCGCCGCAGTACGAGCCGGGCTGGACTTCGAAGTTGGCCTGGCTGCCGATGTTGGTCAGCCACATATCGGTGCCGACTTTGTAGCGGTCAGCGATCGCGCCGATCTTGTCATCCGAGAGGATGTGGACCGAGCCGGTCCAGCCTTCGGGGACATAGTCCGAGAGGGTCAGCTGGTAAACGTCGCCGACGTTGACGAGGACGTTCTGCTGCCAGCCGGTCTGCAGCGAGCCGGAGCCATCGCCGTCGTTCGGGAAGAAGCGCAGCGTCACCGCGGCGTTGGCATCAACGCCGAGGTTGGCGACGGTCACGCGGGTATCCCACGCGCCGCCCGGTCCGCCGTTCGTCTGAACCAGCGGCAGATAGACGCCATCAGCGATGTCGTCGGTGAGATCGAACTGCACCTCAGCACCGCTCAGGCCGTTGTAGCCCGAAACCGAGGTGTCCGCCGAAGTGGTGTATGGCAGGCCCGCGCCAGCCACAGCCGACTTGACCAGGCCACCCGCCCAAAGAGGGATCAGGTAGGTCTTGTTGCTGATCGTGTCGACCGGGACGCAGTCCTCTGCGTCGCCGTCACCATTGATGTCAACGCCATACTGCCACTCGCAGACGGTTGTGGTGCCCTCGAAGGTGCCGGTGATCGTGCCGGCATACAGCCCGGCAACAACCGGCGCACCCGGCTCAGGAACGCCAATGGCGTCTGCCGAGAAGGTCTTCGACGCACCCGCCGCCAGGTAGGCGTAGGTTGTGTAATCAAAGCCGTCGCCATTACCGACGTAGAAGAACACGTAGCCGTCGGAATGCGTGAGGTTCTGGATCGAGACCGATCCGTCGGCCTCGCCGAGACCGAAGTTATCGTTGTTATAGACCCATGGGAAGTAGACCTCCTGGGCACCGCCGATGCTGAAGAGCAGATTGCCCGGATCGACCCCTGGCGTGAAGCCCGGGTCGGACGCGGCAGCTGCCGGTGACGCACCGAAGACCGCCAGCATCCCTGCCAGCATGCCCAGCGTCGCTACGACCCGAAGAAACCGTGACGGTCGCTTCATGATCGCTCAACCTCTTTCGTTTGACGCGATGCGCACAATGCGCCCAAACTTCCTGTCTGCTCCCGGACGGGCCAGCCCTGATGAACCAACCAATGACGGGGCAGAAACGCCGTCACTCTTGGCCTCCTTCCGGCAAAACCAGGCCGCCTACCCGTGTCTGGCGCATCAAGCACAGCGGTGACGCATGACGTCGGCGTCGCAAGACTTGCCTCGAGCCTGCCGCCTGCCGGTGCCAATGCCAAACATGAGTCAAAGTCTTAACGATTTGCATCATCGAAGGTCGCCAAATAGACATGACAATGTTGTCAGGGCCATCCTGAGCGCGCATTGCGTAATACTTGCTTATCGAGCGAGAATGCGATCATTGCCGATACGCGCGCCAGACAAATGACCGGGGCGCGTGGGTGCTATCGGCTCGTGGCTGGCGAGTGGAAGGCGCGGGTGGTGGCCCGGTGCTGGGGGCTAGGACGTGGGGAGATCAGAGGAGTGTGGCAGAGCGCAGACAAAGAGACGACCCCCGGTTGCCCGGGGGTCGTCCGTCGTCACGAGTGGGAGACGACTAGATATCGAGGTTGATGTCGATGATCCCCAGCAGGAGATTCAGGACGACATCAGAGCTCAGCAGGCCGCTTTCGGCCGGATCACCAGCCGCGAGATTGCCGCTGGCGGAGAGGTCGATCGTGCCGTCGCCGAGCAGATCGACGCCGATGCAGAAGTCACCAGCGACGATCGTCTGGCTCACCGAGGCATCGACATCCAGCAGCACATGGTCTGCGTTTGCCGGATCGAGCGTGCCAGCGCACGTGCTGCCCTCAAAGATATAGAGGTCAACCAGCGGGCTGAGCAGGTTCGAGATCAGGTGGATATCCAGAACGCCGAGCGCGGCACCCAGATCCACATCGATCACATTGGTCAGCGCGAGCGGCGAGCCGAACGAGACATCCAGATCGGTATCGATCGAGACGACGACGCCGTTCTCATCGGTCACGACCAGGCAGTAACCATCGCCGGCCGGCAGCGCAAGCGTCACCTGACCGAGGATGTTTGTGATGCCGGACGTCACAGCAAGACTCGCGTCAACCGTGTCACCGACAGCCGGGCAGAGGATGCCGGCAAAGGCGTAGACCTGCACGCCACCCAGAACGGCCTCAAGCGGGTCTGTGACCGTCTTCAGGATCGTGCCAGGAAGCTCAACATCCAGGCTGATTTCGTTCTGCAGCTCGACGACAGCGCCAGCCTCAAGCGCCATGTCGGTGTCAACCGAGACGGCAATGCCGGCCAGGTCAACGACTGTCAGACAGACAGTCGAGCCCTCGGCCTCAACCGGCACGGTGATCTCGACAGTGCCGTCGGCAGTGGTCACGCCCTGACCAATGGCGAGGCTCAGATCAGCCGCGACATCGATCAGTGGGCAGCTATCACCCGGGAAGATCGCAACCGTCAGGCCCACGACCGGCGTCAGAACACCTTCGATGTCAACGACGACGGTCTTGACGATCGTGGCTTCCAGCGGCACAAGGTCGACGACGTTCGTGACCGTGATATCTTCGCCGTCATCGACAACGACATCCTCATCGGAGAGGTCCGAGCCTTCACCGAAGATCGCGCCGGCCGGCGGGGCCGTCACTTCGATGTCGTAGGTGCCCGGGATGAGGTCCTCGAAGATGACCTCGCCGTCAGCGTTGGTCGTGCCGGTCTGCTCGTAGGTACCGCCGATTTCGTCCTCGCCAGTCACCGAGATGGAGACACCCGAGATCGGGTTGCCGTCGCCATCCTCAACGACCTTCGTCAGCGAGCCGAACTCCAGCAGCACAACGTTGTTGACAACGGTAACTTCCGCATCCTCGGCGACGATAACGTCGCTGTCGGACAGGTCGGAGCCATCACCGAAGACAGCATCAGCCGGCGGTGCGGTGATCTCGATGGCATAGACGCCCGGAACAACCGCGAAGGTGATCGAGCCATCCACATCGGTCACGCCGATGCTCAGGAAGTCGTCACCGTTGACATCTTCGCCCGTAACCTCAACCTCAGCGCCAACGACGGGATCGCCGTTCTCATCGAGGACAGTCTTGGTTAGCGAGCCAGAGGCATCCTCTTCGGGCCAGCCGAAGACGCAGTCGCTACCGAACGCGCGGAACTGACCGCACGGGTTGTAGCCATTCCAGATGACCGAGCCGTCGCCGTCGACCTGGTAGTCAACGTTGCCAGAGGTCATCGCGAACGGCAGATTCGCGTGCACGACTGCCGAGCCGTAGTAGCCGTTCGGCAGGTTGTGCTGCGTCATCGTGTAGGCAACACCGATGGACTGGGCCGGAACAACCAGCGTCGACGTGCCGAAGTTGGCAGCGTTGAAGCCGGACTGGTTCAGCCAGCTCACCGTCATCGAGTTCGGCAGCGGCAGCGGGTTCAGCAGCGTCAGGCCGGACGTGGCGCCCATGCCCGTCGATGGGTTGCCCTTCTGAACCAGCGGCATGGACTGCGCAACCGACAGATTGGCGGTCGCGTTGTAGCTCATGGCCTGGCCGACGTTGTTGTCGTTACCGAAGTACTTGACCGCGTCAACCGCCGCGGCAACCGGGTAGTCGGACAGGATCAGCGCACCCGCGATCTGGTCGTACATCGGGTTCTGCTGATTCTGGTCCTGCGACGGCGACGACGGCCGGTAGGCGGTCACCATGCCGTGCGCAGCGATCCGCTGCGTGAGGACCTGAATCGCGTTGCCGTTGTGGACGTACTGGATGTTGACGTTGTTATCGGTCGGGACGAGGTTCGCCACCGAGAAGCCGGTGTTCCAGCCGTTGTAGTCCATGTAGACCATCGGCGCGAACAGGATGTACTGACCGGAGAAGATGCCCTCCAGTGAGTTGCCCCACTCGAAGTTGGCATTGCTACCGGTGTTGGTCAGCCACATGTCGGTGCCGACCTTGTAGCGGTCAGCGATCACACCCACGGCCGTATCGGAGTAGATGTGCAGCGAACCGGTCCAGCCCTCAGGAACCAGATCGGACAGTGTCGTCTGATAGACGTCACCGGCATTGACCAGGACGTTCTCCTGCCAGCCGGTCTGCAGCGAGCCGGAGCCGTCGCCGTCATTCGGGAAGAAGCGCAGGGTCACGGCAGCGTTCGCATCGCCACGCAGGTTGGCGACGGTCACGCGGGTGTCCCAGGGACCGCCCGGTCCACCATTGGTCTGAACCAGCGGCAGATAATGCTGATCGAACTGGCCAACCTCAGCGCCGCTCAGGCCGTTGTAGCCGGAAACAGCGGTATCCGCCGAGGTGGTGTACGGCAGGCTCGCGCCGGCCACAGCCGACTTCACCACGCCGCCAGCCCACAGCGGAAGCAGGTAGGTGACATTCTCACGTGTCTCGACCGGGACGCAGTCTGAAGCGTCGCCGTCGCCGTCGATGTCAACGCCGTACTCCCACTCGCAGACGATGGCTGAGCCCTGCTGCGAGCCGGTGATCGTACCGGCATACAGTGCGGCAACAACCGGCGCACCCGGCGAAGGAACGCCGATGGCGTCCGCCGAGAACGACTTCGACGCGCCTGCCGCCAGGTAGGCGTAGGTCGTGTAGTCATAGCCGTCGCCGTTGCCGACGTAGAAGAAGACATAGCCATCGGCATGGGTCAGATTCTGAATAGAAACTGTGCCGTTTGCGTCGCCGAGGCCGAAGTTGTCGTCGTTATATACCCACGGAAAGTAGACCTCTTGCGCGCCGTCGATATCGAACAGCAGATTGCTCGGCGCAACTCCCGGCTCAAAGCCGGGGTCCGTCGCAGCAATCGCGCCTGTCGGTCCGAACGCCGCCAGCATGCTGATTAGCATCCCGAGCGACGCAACGATCCGCAATACCCGTGAGGGTCGTTTCATGATTGCAATTCCCTTACCTCACCACACAGCCAGCGACGCACTCGCTGGCCGTCCCCGACCTGCGATTCACACAGGTCACTCGCTGAAGTCGTGCACCACCAGGTCAACTCTGGTGAGTCGGTGCACTGTCTCTGTCGATTTGGTCAGGCTCCTTTCACATCAAATATGTTGCGTGCGTCGAGAGGAGTATAGAGTCGTCCGATGGAGACCGTCAACGCAAGACATGGCATTCATGACATTGCGCTCTGTTCGAGATCGGATCGGGCTAGCTGGGTAGAGAGCGTGGAGCGGCGGATGAGGCCCGTGAGAAATGGCCTGAACGTAACCTGAGCGTGGCCCACTCGTTATACTAGCCGACGGCCCCGCGTCCGCCGGGAGCACGGCTTCGAACGACGAGGAACGCATTTGTCAGCCCACGAAACGCAGAACCACCAATCGCCGACACGCGCCGTTCGCGTTGGCATCCTGATCGCGCTCGCCGCGCTGTTTGCCCTGACATTGCAGGCCTGCATGGGCGATGACGATGACGGACCAACCACCCAGGTCGTGTCGCGCGAGACATTCACGCCGATCCCACCGGGCTGGAGCCCGACAGTCAACCCAACGCTCGAGGCGCGCCGCACCGAGGTGTCCGGCACAGCCACGGCATTCGCCAACCTGCCGACCTCGACGCCAGGACCCACCCAGCCGCCGGCAACGATCGGCCCGAACGAGGAAGTTACGCTGCCAACACCGCCGACCGGCGAAAACGTGATCTTCCCGCCCACCTCAACGCTGCTGACGCTCACCAGCCGCTCGGAGGCGTACGCAGGCGTCGGTTCGTTCAACTGGTGGGAGGCGGAGGCGAACTCCGGCGGTAAGGCGACCGCGCCCTACATCAAGCTTGATCCGTCATTCGCGACGGCAGTGTCCGGCGAGCAGTTCCGGCTCTATTTTCAGCAGGACAGCCCGACTCCGCAGACAACAGATCTGAAGGTGTACACAGCCGAAGGCAACGTGGCGACGCCGACAAATGAGCAGGGCATTCCAGAGAACGCGCTGGCGTTCGTCCCGCAAACAGACCCGCTCATCAGTCAGACGATCGAAGGCGCAGACATTAGCGTCGCACTGTCGGTCCCGCCGGGCGAGTATCTCGTCTTTGCCCGCGTGACCTGGCCAGCGGTCAAGGGCACCGAAGACCAGGGCGATCAGTTCACCGAGTACATCTACCGAGTGCGAGTCCAGTAATCAGCGACGCATCCCATGCGTTGCGCTCATCGCGCATGATATGTCGGGCGTGTTTTCACGCTCGACATCTGCGTTCGGGGAGTAGTCGAAAGGGACGGTCGATGTCTGATGGCAGTGACGATCACCCGCGCAATGTGACGTCGGTCGGCGCGCTCGTGGTACGCGAGAGCTCGCTGCTGGTCGTGCGCATGAGCTACGGGCCGACACAGGGCCGCTACATGCTGCCGGGCGGACTCCTCGACCCGGGCGAGACGCTGGATGTCGCGGCCGCGCGCGAGGTTCGTGAGGAGACGAGCGTCGAAGCTCGGCCAGTCGGCATCGTCGGCGTCCGCACGCGCTACGACGGCCCGCACAACGATACCTATGTCCTCTGGTATCTGGAGCATGTCGCCGGCGAGCCGGCGGCCGATGGCCACGAGAACGACGATGCGCGCTTCTTCACCTTCGACGAGATCGCCGAGCGTGATGATGTCGTCTATCTCGTGAAGTACCTTGCCGCCCGAATCGCGTCCGGTGCGATGAACCCCCACGCCCATGCGCACGACTATGCCTACCAGTTCCCCGGCACAACTCCGGATTCCTGGAAGCTCTTCATGTAGCGAAGGCACATGCTCTCGATGTCAACAGGCCCGTATCACGCCTCGGCACCAGCCGTGTCGTGCACCATGTAGTGCTCGCGGGCCAGCGCAGTGAACTGCGCCACCTCCGCAGCGACCCAATCGGCATCGTGCCCTTGAATTGACGCCATCAGCTGGGCGACGCGCGGCGCGGCCTCGATTGCGGCTTCAGCATCAAGGAAGAGCGCGCGCAAGCGGCGGGCGAGGACATCCTCAAGCCGCACCGGCATCTCCTTCTCAATGACGTAGGCAGCCATCGCCATGTTGTATGGCAGGCGGGGATGCACGTCGCCGCTGTATTCGTGTTCGAACTCGGCGACCTCATCAGCTGTCGCCCCAAACTCCATCCAGCGCGGCACCCGTGACGTCGCGCCAACCAGCGGCATATCGGCCGTCAGGCATGCGCGCTTCGGCAGCGCCGCGACTCCGGCGACATGGTCGACCGTGTCCTGCGCCATCCGTCGGTAGGTCGTCCACTTCCCGCCAACGATCGTCACCAGCCCGGCGCGGCTCTCGACGAGCGTGTGGTCGCGCGAAAGTGCTGCCGTCGATTCGCCGTCATCCGCCGGCCGTACCAGCGGGCGCAACCCGGCGAACACAGCCCGCACATCAGCGCGTGTCGGGCGGCGCGTGAGGTAG
This sequence comes from Thermomicrobiales bacterium, assembly GCA_039810005.1. Classification (GTDB taxonomy): domain Bacteria; phylum Chloroflexota; class Chloroflexia; order Thermomicrobiales; family CFX8; genus JAMLIA01. The sequence continues at coordinate 11,038 of JBDHWD010000093.1, forward strand.
CGATCGACATGCTCAAGGATGAAATCGATCTCATCGTCGTGCGCCGTCGGCTCCAGCTCCGGATGGGGAAGCTCGGTATCGGTCGTACCGGCGAGCGTGTGTCCCTGCCAGGGAATGATGAAGACAACGCGACCGTCGTCGGTCTTCGGGATGAGGATGCCGGCATCTGACGGCAAAAAGCTGCGATCGAGGATCAGATGGACGCCCTGGCTCGGCGCCATCATCGGCTTCGTATCAGGCTCGTCCATCTGGCGAATCGCGTCGCTGAACACGCCAGTCGCATTGACAACGGCGCGCGCGCGAATGTCGTAGGTCCTGCCACTTACGGTATCCTTGACCACCGCGCCGACAATCCGGCCACGATCTTTCTTCAGCGAGCGCACCGGCGCGTCGTTGAGGATCGTCGCGCCGTGCTCGACAGCCGTACGGGCGAGGATCATCGCCAGCCGGGTGTCATTGAACTGCGCATCGCTATAGATGACACCGCCTTTGAGTCCATCTTGCGCAATCGTCGGCACAAGGTGGGTCGCACCTTTCTTACCCACCACCGTGGAGCGCGACAGCCCCAGGCGGCCGGCGAGGATGTCGTACGCCTTCAGCCCAATGCCGTAATACGGGATCTGCCATGCAGAATACGCCGGTACGAGAAAGCGCAGCTCATGGACAAGATGCGGAGCGTTGCGGATCAGTCGGCCACGTTCGTGGAGTGCTTCGTACACCAGCTTGATGTCACCACGCTCCAGATAGCGCACTCCGCCGTGGACAAGCTTGGTGCTGCGTGAGCTCGTGCCCTGCGCGAAATCGCGAGCCTCAACGAGCAGCGTTGCGTAGCCACGGGATGCGCTATCAAGCGCGACACCGAGGCCGGTCGCGCCACCGCCGATTACCAGCACATCGAAGATGCGATCCAGTCGTTCAAGCTGCTCGTCCCTGCGCATTGTCCACTCCTTGTTCCGCCGCCCTCGCTGGTGTTGCTCGCATCAAATACGCGGGCCGGTTCATTATCGACGAGGTGGTCTACTCTCTGCATTGCCGCATTCGGAGAAGAGAACGGGACGCGAGCCACGCGGCTCGCGTCCCGTCTCAGGCCCTCATCGTTGCCTACGATTCGACCCAGTCGAACGTGCGCTCAACGGCGCGCTTCCAGTCATGATAGAGCTTCTCACGCTGCTCCTCGCTCATACGCGGTTCCCAGCGCTTGTCTTCGTTCCAGTTCTGGCGCAGATCGTCGAGGCTGCCCCAGAAGCCAGTCGCCAGCCCGGCCGCGTAGGCCGCGCCGAGCGCCGTCGTCTCGGCCACCTTCGGCCGCACCACCGGCACGCCGAGGATGTCCGACTGGAACTGCATCAGCAGGTCGTTGTAGACCATGCCACCGTCGACCTTCAGCTCGGCGAGATGCGAGCCAG
>JBDHWD010000094.1:0-12322 GCA_039810005.1 Thermomicrobiales bacterium
GAGATTCAGGGCACGAACCAGTGGCGGGTGTGGTGAGTTCTTTCGTGAGTTCTTTCGCGGTCGTCGAGCACATTTGGATTGAGACAGGTGGGACTCTAGCGAGTCTTAACTTGTCCATATTGATCCCGTCGTGAGCCATTCCCTCGTGAAGTTGATGTCACCCTCCCCAATATAAGCCTCGGCTAGTTTCCTTGAAGCCACATTTGCCCAGGCTCGCTTATGATGTCCTCACATGTGGCTTTTATCGCTTTGGCCGGGGAGTGCGTTCATGACTGAGTCAATTAAGGTAGGCCCACTGACGTTCGTCGTGGGGGAGGAATACGTGCGTCGTGATATTCACGATGTAATTGGTGGGCAGTGGCAGGGTGGAATTAGCACTTCGAGTAAATATCCCGTGATCTTGCTCTTCACAAGTGATACCGGAAGAGACCACGGTTACGGATTCGATGGATGGCAAAGCAAGGACGTCTATCACTACACTGGTGAAGGGCAACAGTCCTCAGGCGATATGAAGTTCATTCGTGGTAATAAAGCAATTCGTGATCACATTAAGAATGGCAGGCGACTGCTTCTATTTAAGCACGTAGTTCAGCAGCGGTCGGGCAAGAGGCGAGTCGAGTTTGTTGCTGAGATGGAATATCGCAATCATGAAATCAAAATGCGAGACAGCGCGGGATATGGCCGTGAAGTGATCGTCTTCACATTAGCTCCAGTTGAATCCCGCTCCTCACGTGCTGCGAACGAATCGAGCGCAGCATATGATGATGTAGATTCCACTTGGCACCCCTGGTCACAAGACGAAATCGCCGCCGTCGTGGATGCCTATTTCGAGCTACTCGGTGACGAGATAGCGGGTCGAGATGTCGTGAAGGCCCACCTTTACCAGCGCCTACACACCGAATCGCTGCCCATACGCTCGACGAAAGCAATTGAGCGGAAGATGCAGAACATCAGCTCCGTTTTTGCTCGACACGGGCTCCCCTATGTTCGCGGACTCGCGCCGCTCCACAACACCCAGGCCGACCTCGATATCGCCGTTGAGGAGCGCCTGGTAGAGATCGGTTGGATCAAGCCAGACGAGCAATAGCCCACCCCATCCAATTGACACCCCTATCCCCCCCGCCGTACACTCCCCACCAACGGCGATGACGGGGACAGGTTCCCAGCGGGACCAGGGCAGAGAACCGCGGCGGCTGAGATGCGGGACTGCGAACGCTGGTGAATAAGACCCCCGAGCTGCGCTCCGAACCGAGGGATGCCTCGCAGTAGGCGGCGACGGTGGGCCACCGTTAGCAGGCCAGCCGGTCGGCAGAATTGTCGATCGGGTAGAGGTCGTGTCGATTGCAGGCACGGCGAAGTGGGGTGGTACCACGAGGCAGATGCCGCTCGTCCCCTGGCCTTGGGGGCAGCGGTTTTTTTGTGCCCTCGGGCCCGACGGCAGCGCTCGATGATCGTTGCGAAAGGGACCTCGCTCGATGGAACGCCGGATCGCCAACTACACCGCTACCACGATCATCAGCCACGCAGCGCCGACCTGCGGTGCTGTCCGCTCGTCCAAATCGTCCAAACGTGGCCGCTCGAAACAGAGCGTCGCTACCACACCACTCCGGACGATTGTGATGACACGAGAAGGACAGCCCGACCATGACCGCTACACCCCGCATCGCCCTGACCTATGGACCGCTCCGCGTTGAGGAGCGCCTGCTCTTCGCCGAGCTTGACCGCCGCGGTGTCGCCTGGGACGCCATCGACGATCGCTCACTGACCGTCTCCCTCGCCGATCCCACCGCCTGGCCCTATGACGCCGTCCTCGCTCGCGGTGTTGGCCAGCAGCGCACCTTCCACACCGCCACGATGCTTGAAGCCGCCGGCATCCCGGTCGTCAACGCGTCCGCTGTGCTGGAGTGCTGCAACGACAAGCTGCGCACCTCGGCGGCGCTGGCGCGTGCCGGTGTACCCCAGCCGGAGCTGCGTGTCGCCTTCTCGCCGGACGCCGCCCTGCGTGCCATCGATGATCTGGGCTATCCGGTCGTGCTGAAGCCGGCCGTCGGCTCGTGGGGGCGGCTGTTGGCCAGGATCAACGATCGCGATGCAGCCGAAGCGATCCTGGAACACAAGCAGGTGCTCGGTGGATTCCACCACCAGACGTTTTACATTCAGGAGCACATCGCCAAGCCGGACCGCGACATCCGTGCCTTCGTCGTCGGTGGCGAAACGATCTGCGCGATCTACCGCTCCAGCAGCCACTGGATCACGAACACCGCCCGTGGTGGGCAGGCGACGAACTGCGTGGTGACACCCGAGCTCGCTGACCTGTGCAGTCGTGCCGCAGCGGCTGTCGGCGGCGGTATCCTGGCGGTCGATCTCTTCGAGGATCCGCAGCGTGGCCTGCTCGTCAACGAGATCAACGCGACGATGGAGTTCCGCAACTCGATCGACACCACCGGCGTCAACATCCCCGCCCGCATCATCGACTACGTCCTCGCCGTCGCCCGCCGCCGATCCCTCGTCGCTGCATAAAAAGGTGCCGACCTCCCAACCGGGGATCGGCACTCAAACACTGCGACTCCATAACTCCCCCTCTCCCAACGTTGGGAGAGGGGGTCGGGGGGTGAGGGCCGCCGCCTCTAGTCCGCCGCCTTATCGGCGATCTCCAGCACCTCGTCCAGCACGGACAGGGCGCGCTTCACTTCGTCCGGCGTGATGATCAGCGGTGGCGCGCAGATGATGACGTTCCAGTGCGCCATCAGCGACACGCCGCGGTTCATCGCCTCACCGGTCATCTGAGCGACCGGACCCATCGCCGGGCCGGCCGCGTTGAACGGCACCAGCATCTCGCGCGTCTCGCGGTTCTTGACCAGCTCAACGCCCCAGAAGCAGCCGCGCCCGCGCACGTCACCGATGCTCTTGTGCTTCTTCTGTAGCTCGCGCAGGCCGGGGCCGAGGACGTCGTCGCCGATCATCTTGGCGTTCTCGACGACCTTCTCTTCCTTCATTGCATTGATCGCGCCGATGCCGGCTGCGCAGGCCAGCGGGTGGCCGGAGTAGGTCAGGCCGCCGTAGTAGACCTTGTCCTGGAACTTGTCGGCGATCTTCTGCGAGATCAGCACCGCGCCGAGCGGGACATACCCGGAAGTGAGGCCCTTGGCGCAGGAGATCAGGTCCGGCTCAACGCCGAAGCCTTCCGAGCCGAACCAGTAGCCGGTGCGGCCGAAGCCGGTCATCACCTCGTCGAGGATCATGACGATGCCGTGGCGGTCGCACAGCTCGCGCACGCCCTGCAGGTAGCCCTCGGGCGGGACGAGGATGCCGTTTGTACCGACGATCACCTCGAGGATGATGCCGGCGACCGTCTGCGGGCCTTCGTACATCACGACCTCTTCGAGGTGCGCCAGCGCCCGGTCGCGCTCCTGCTCCTCATTCTCGGAGTGGAACGACGAGCGATAGGTGTACGGGCCCATGAAGTGGACGACGCCGCTGATGGCTGGCTCCGACGCCCAGCGCCGTGGCTCACCGGTCAGCGCGATCGCGCCGTGGGTCGCGCCGTGATACGAGCGATAGGCGGACAGGATCTTGTGCCGGCCGGTCGCCTCGCGGGCGAGGCGGATGGCGTTCTCGTTCGCCTCAGCGCCGCCGTTGGTGAAGAAGGCCATGTTGAGATCGCCGGGTGCCAGCTCGGCCAGCATGCGGGCCAGCTCGGACGAGCGCTCGTTGGCGAAGCTCGGCTGGATCACGCACAGCCGATCGGCCTGTTCCTTGATCGCCGCGACGACCTTCGGATGCTGATGACCGAGATTGGTGTAGACGAGCTGGCTGGCAAAGTCGAGGTAGCGCTTGCCCTCGAAATCGAAGAACTCACAGCCCTCGCCACCTGCCACCGGCATCGGGTTGATCTTGCTCTGTGCCGACCACGAGTGGAACACGTGCGCGCGGTCATCGCGACGGACGCGTTCCTCGGCTTCCATGTCCATCAGAACCACTGTGTTCTCCTTTCGGGACTCCGTTTGTCCGGCGTCTCGGTTCTCCCGCACCGCTGTGCGTCACCATAACATGCTACATGCCCTGCTCAGCCCGATCGAACAGGCGGCCGTGCATCCGCAGATAGCGCGGCGCGCCTTCTGCCGTCGGCACAACGTCGATCCGGGTGCCGGTTGCCGGTCCGGCGGTGTTGATCAGCTCCCATTCGCTGATCGGTGCGAACGACTCGTCCGGCCAGCGCACTGGCTCGCCACCGTTCGGCCCCGGGCTGGTCAGCTCCAGGCGGAATCCGTCGCCATCGCGGACGATATCGATCGTCGAATCCATCCCGCTGTAGCGACCGGCGATGCGGTCGGCCTGCGCGTCATCGAGCGTCACTGTCGCTGGCGACGGATTGACGAGGCCCAGCTCCTGCTCCAGGAACCAGCGCTCGATGGCACGGTTGGCCAGGTCGCCGCGCCCGCTGTTCGTCAGCAGGACGAGTGCTGCCTGCTTCTCCGGTACGAGTGTCAGCAGCGACTTGAAGCCGTTGATGCTGCCGCCGTGCCCGATCACCTGCACACCGTCGATCGTGCGGATATCCCAGCCGATGCCCCACTGGTCGGCCCAGTTGGCGGCCTGCCGCTGCGGCTCGCGCATGGCGCGCAGCGTCTCCGCGCCGATCACCCGTTGGCCATCGACGGTGCCGTCGCCGAGATGGAAGCGGGCGAAGCGCAGCAAGTCCGGCACGTTTGCGTAGACACCACCGGCCGGCAGGCGATTGCGCGGATAGTACTGGTCGGCCGGTACGTGCTCGTCGGTGTCGGGCGTGCGCTGGTTATGGCCGAGGGCGTGCGGACTGGAAATCGCCTCGTGGCTGAAGAAGCAGGCGCGCTCCAGGCCCAGCGGCTCGAACAGCCGCTCGCGCATCAGCTCATCGAACGGTTTGCCGCCGACTACCTCAAGAATGCGTCCGGCCAGATGGAAGCCGGAGTTGCAGTAGAACCACAGCTCGTCCGGCTCGGCGTACTGGCGCAGCGTGTGGAATTCGCCGACGGCGCGCTCCAATGCATCCGCACCCCAGCCGAAGTTGACCGAGAAGTCGCCGAGCATGCCGGTCCCATGGGAGAGGAGATGCCGCGTCGTGATGCGATCCTCAATGCCCTCGGAGATGCGAACCCCCGGCAGATAGTGGCTGACCGGCGCGTCCAGATCGAGCGTGCCGTCATCGACCAGCATCATCGCCAGCGTCGACGTGAAGACCTTCGAGATCGACGCGATGCGGCAGAGCGAGTCGGGCCGCATCGGCTCGCTGGTCGTCAGCTTGGCGACGCCGATTGCGCCCTGCTCCTCGGTGTCGCCGCGCAGGATGCCCCAGGAGATCCCCGGGATTGCCAGCTGCAGCTGCTGCTCACGGGCTATCTGTTCCAGTGTCTGTGCTTCGATCATTCACCCTCCCTCGTCCTCGAAACGTAATGCCAGTCATATTGTCCGCAACTCCGCCGGATGCGCCAGACCCCAGCGTGTGGGTTGCAGCGCAATCGTCGCCGGGCAGCCTGACATTCAAGCGCGGACACGGACGCATTGCTTACTCAAAATGTGCTTATCGACGCGTCAGGATTGCTTACCAACGAGTGTCATGAAAACCGCTGGATGGAAGACGAACGCATTGTCCGCGCCGAATATCATCGTCCGATTGCCTGTTGCATCACGGTATGTCTGCGAATTGACCGCCAGAGTCAGCGCTTGACAAGCTGATCTGCTTTCCGATATGTATGACGCATGCGATCGTTCAATCATGATCGCTTCAACCGGTGTCTCGTGACTAGCAACATATATTGTTCGGCGTGCTGATAGTCGTTGTAGTGCTTCCATTTCGCATTGGAGTCGACGATGTGTGGAGACGGTCCGGCAGGCCTCGCGCCTGTAGAGTTCGCTGGGGGTGTGCTGGATCCGTTCCGCCACGTCTGCGCGTTCGTTAATGGTCGAGAAGAGGGCAATCGCATCCTCGACCCGTTTGTGCTCGATGGCGTCGCCCTCGGCGACACGCTGATGTACTTCGTCGATCCGGCGGAGCGCGCCAGCCAGGTCAGCCATTTGCGCCATCTGGGCCTGGATACGCCCAACCTGCTCCAGCGCGGCCAATTCATCATCCACACCTGGCAGGAGACCTATCTCTCAAAGGGTCACTTCGATCAGGAATCGACGATCGAGATCATCGACGCTCTGCTCGGGGACTCGTCTGGCTCGCGGATTCGACTGATTACCGACATGAGTTGGGCATCTGCTGCGCCGGATGTCGGCAGGCTCGTGTTGGAGTACGAAGCACAGGCCGGTGCGGCGCTCCCCAAGTATCCGCACATCTCCATCTGCGTCTATGACATTACCAAGTTCAGTGCCGATGTCCTGATCGACGTGTTGCGGACGCACCCGATGGCGCTGATTGGTGGGATGCTGCAGGTGAATCCTTTCTACGTCCCGGCTGCCGAGTTCCTCGCAGAGCTGCATTCACGCAACCCGCCCGCACCGCATGCCTGATCCGGAGCACCTGGCCGTTGAGATTGTCGACGTGCCGACGCTGACCCAGGTCGATACGCAGGGCGTGTCTCGTCGACAGTTGCGAGACCTGTCCGCGCTGCTTGCCCTGCCCGCGATCTGGGTCGATCAGGATTCGACAGACATCGTGGCCGGACTGCTTGATGTTCTCTTCGGCGTCTTGCGTCTGGACTTCGGCTACGCGCGCTTCGGTGGTGCCACAGGTGCTGGCGGGCTTGAGTTCTGGCGGCCGCGAGGCTCGGAAATCCCGGCTGTTCTGTCGCTGATCCTCAACTCCTCTGAGGTTCTGCAGCCCAAAGCAATCACCATCGCGGCCGCGACGCTGACCGACGACGGCAACATCCGATTGACGCGCGTGACGCCGCCATTGATCGGCCAGGACGGCATCGTCATCGTTGGTTCATCGAGTCGCGAGTTCCCCACCAGCTTCGATCTCTACCTGCTGCGTGTCGCTGTCGGGCAGGCTGCCATCTCGATCCACTCGGCCCGGCGATTAGCCGGCGAGCGCGCCGCACGCACTGCTGCCGAAGATGCGCTGCAGCGCAGGAACGCCTTCCTGGCTCAGCTCGCCGACGATCTGATCGCACCACTGTCGACGCTGGGGGAGCATGTCACGCAGGCACACGATCTCGCCAGCGAGGTGACCGAGCCGACTGCTCCCGCCATTGATGTCGGCGGCCCAGCCTCGGAGTCGCGAGAGCAAGCCCTGCCGCCGCTACCGCCAGTGCATCTGACGCGTAGAGAGAGTGAAGTGCTTGGCTTGCTGGCTCAGGGGCTGAGCAACAAGGAGATTGCCGCCGTCCTCTGGCTCAGCGAGCGCACGATCGAGCGCCACGTCACCGGCCTCTATCGCAAGATCGGCGTCGAGCGTCGCACCGAAGCGACCGCCTTTGCCTTGCGCTATGGCCTGGCCGGGTCGAACGAGCCCGAGGCATAGGGCCCGCTAGCCTCTCGATTCCCTGCTTCCCCGACGCGTTGGCGGATATCCCCCAATCCCACCCGGAAATCCCTCATTTCGATTGCGTGCTCTCGCGGAAGACGAGCGTCTTCGTGCTCCCTACTGTGTGTTCTGTAGTCAAACGGATCGACGTATTCGATCGGCATCGGCGACCGTGACGTTCGGAGTCGCTGTCTGGGAGGGAGTCGCTCATAAGGTCATCCGCGTCATGCCGACAGGAGTCTCAGCATTCGTTCTGATCCCGAAAGGACCTCCCTATGATCGACCCTGCAACCGCTAACACCGACGTAACCGTTGTCCTCGTCCACGGCGCATTTGCCGATTCCGCCGGCTGGGCCGGGGTGATCGAGCGCCTGCGTGCCGAGGGTGTGCGCGTCACTGCTCCGCCCAATCCGCTTCGCAGCGTCACTCACGACGCCGATTACATCGCCAGCTTCGTTGGCCAGATCCCCGGCCCGGTCGTCCTGGTTGGACACTCGTACGGCGGTGTTGTCGTCACGAACGCCTCGGCGCGGGCTGCAAACGTCGTTGGCCTCGTCTACGTCGCCGGCTTCGCGCCGGACGAAGGTGAAAGCCTGCTCGACATCGAGGCCGATTCGCGCGACAGCGTCCTCGCGACTTCCCTGTTGCCGCTCCAGTACCCGATCGGCGATGGCGCTGAGACGGCTGTTGAGTTCGCGATCAATCCCGAGGACTTTCACACTGCCTTTGCCTCCGATCTGCCAGTCGAGCAGACAACGGTGATGGCCTACACGCAGCGCCCAGCTGCGGAGCTGGCGTTCAGCCAGCCAACCGGGACGCCGGGCTGGAAGACCTTGCCGGCCTGGGCCGTGATCCCGACCGGCGACAAGGCCGCTGGCACGGATGTCCTGCGCACGATGGCCGAGCGCGCCGGAGCCACGATCACGGAGGTGGACGGTTCGCACGCCATCATGATCTCGCAGCCGCAGGTCGTCGCCGACGTGATCCTGAGTGCCGTCAACGCGGCCATGCCCGTCGCAGTCTGACATCCAGATCGAGCGCTTCTCGCACAGCGGGAAGCCAAACCGTCGCAAGCACCACGCATTGAAAGGAAGACCCATGAAGATTGTCGTCATCGGTGGAACCGGCCTGATCGGCTCGAAGGTCGTCGCCAAGCTGCAGGAACGCGGCTACGAAGCGGTCCCTGCGTCGCCCCGGCTGGGTGTCAACACCATCACTGGCGAGGGCCTGATCGAGGCGCTCACTGGCGCGTCTGTTGTCGTCGACGTATCGAACTCGCCGTCCTTTGAGGATATGGCGGTGATGAAGTTCTTCACGACATCAACCGGCAACCTGCTGGCGGCTGAGGCAGCGACGGGCGTCGGCCACCACGTTGCGCTGTCGGTTGTCGGCACCGAGAGGCTGTCCGAGAGCGGCTACTTCCGCGGCAAGATCGCGCAGGAGAAGCTGATCCGGGAGTCCGGCATTCCCTACACCATCGTCCACGCGACGCAGTTCTTCGAGTTCGTCAACAGCATCGCCGAGTCCGCAGTCGTCGGCGATAGCATCCGCCTCGCGCCGGTGCTGATTCAGCCAATGGCCGCCGAGGATGTCTCCCGCGCAGTCGGCAAGGCCAGCGTCAGCGCGCCGGTGAACGGCATCATCGAGGTTGCCGGCCCGGATCAGTTCCGGCTGGACGATCTCATCCGCACGGCGCTGAGCGCTCGTCACGATCCTCGTCAGGTCATCGCTGATCCCGCTGCTCCGTATTACGGCGCGACGCTGACCGAGCGCATGCTCGTGCCGGAAAGCGGCGCTGCCCTCGGCGAGACGCACTTCTCTGACTGGCTGGTCGAGAACACAGCCATGGCATCCGTCTCATAGACACCACAGCCGCACTCGCTGCGGCGATCACCTCTGTCGATTGGCCGGCGGTCAACAATCCGGGCCGCCGGCATCGACTCCAACAGGGATAGGAGGGTTCCATTGAAGAACAGAGCTTGCACCCAGGCCGCCCGGATAGATGCCCGATCTGAGCTCATTCAACTGCTGCTACTCGCAGCGACCGTCATTCTCGTGATGCTCTCGCTCGCTCCCGAGGCTGCCGCCCGTGGCACCTGGCCCGGCTACGGTCACAAGCCGACGATCGTCCTCGTCCACGGCGCATGGGCCGGCCCGAGTGGCTGGAAAGACGTCGTCCGAGATCTCCACAACGACGGCTATCGGACTGTAACGCCGGCGCTCGATCTGCTTTCGATCGAGGGTGATGTCGCAATCGTTCGTGACACACTCGACGCCATCCACGGCGACAAGATCCTCGTTGGCCACTCATACGGCGGCGTGGTCATCTCGAACGCGGCATATGGCCGCTCCGACATCCTCGCGCTGGTCTACACCGCCGCCATCGTCCCCGAGGAAGGCGAGTCGGTTGTCAGTGTCGGCGAGGGCTATGTCCCGTCAGCGGCGCTCGATCACCTCGTCTTCACCGGCGAAGCCTGGAACTCACCAGCGCTGATCGATCCCGCATTCTTCCATGAGATCTTCGCTGCCGATCTGTCGCCGCGCAAAGCGGCTGCGATGAACGCCGCCCAGGGCGCGACGCATCCGGCGGCCCTGCTGAGCCCATCCGGCCCGGTCGCCTGGCACGATCTCCCGACCTACTACGCCGTGTCCGGCAAGGACCTGATCATCGATCCGAACGAGCAGCGCTGGATGGCTGAGCGCGCTGGCGCAACGACAATCGAGTTCGCGAATGCCAGCCACGTCGGTGGCTTCGCCGCTCATGCAGACGATTTCACCGCGCTCATCACGCGCGCCATCCGCGATACCACTCATCGACCGCGCTGAGGCGTGGCGATTTCCCGACACCGTTCAGGAAGGAACAGCCCATCATGACCACGACATACGCACCGCCCACGATCCCCGCAGTTGTCCTGGAGCCGGCCGCGCAAGCCCTCAGTGATGCGCTGGCAACTGCCGGCGGCCCACCCCTCTATACGCTCTCGCCAGAGGATGCCCGCGCCGTTCTCGATCGGGCGCAGGCCGGCGATGTAACCCTCGCTCCGGCGACGATCGAGGAGCGAACGATTCCGGTTGGCCCGAGCGGCCAGGTTTCCATCACGATCGTGCGTCCAGTCGGCGCGACAGCCCCACTGCCGGTCGTTGTCTACATCCACGGTGGCGGCTGGATACTTGGCAACTTCGGCACGCACGAGCGGCTCGTGCGCGACCTGGCGGCGCGGACCGGCGCGGCGTTCGTCTTCGTGAACTACACGCCATCGCCAGAGGCGCGATATCCCGTCGCCATCGAAGAGGCCCATGCCGCCGCGACCTGGGTTTCCGGGCACGGTAGCGAGATCGGTGTCGATGCCACCCGCATGGCGATCGCCGGAGATAGCGTCGGCGGCAACATGACAGCGGCAGTGACGCTGCTGGCGAAGCAACGTGGCGGCCCGACATTCCGCCTGCAGGCGCTGTTCTATCCGGTCACCAACGCGGCATTCGACACCGCCAGCTACGCGGAGTTTGCCGACGGTCCGTGGCTCACCCGTAAGGCGATGCAGTGGTTCTGGGATGCCTACGCACCGGACGACGCGCAGCGCACCGAGCCAACCGCCTCTCCGCTACGCGCCTCGCTGGACCAGCTCGCCGGGCTGCCACCCGCGCTCCTGATTACGGATGAGGCGGATGTCCTGCGGGATGAAGGCGAAGCATATGGGCGCAAGCTACGTCAGGCCGGCGTCGATGTGAACGCCCTGCGCGTCGAAGGCGTCTTCCACGACTTCATGATGCTGAACGCCCTGGCAACAACCAACGCGACGCAACTGGCGATCGCCGCGGCGGCGCGAGCGCTGAAGGCGGCGTTGGCGCAGTAGAAGCGCGCGCGACAGCAACTCGATACATCCTCTCCGCGAGCAGAACACTGAAAGGAATCCCCGATGAGCACACCTGCTATGGCAGTCGCCGAGCCCACAACGATTGGCACCGACTGGACGATCGACAACGACCACTCGAACGTCGAGTTCTCGGTCAAGCACATGATGATCGCAACCGTCACCGGCACGTTCGAGAATGTGAGCGGCACGATCCATTGGGATGGCGAGCACCTGGAGAGTGCGGCGGTCGAAGCCAGCATCGCGACGCAGAGCATCTCGACCCACAATCAGTTGCGCGACAACCACCTGCGCTCGGGCGACTTTCTGCTGGCCGAGCGCTTTCCAGACATCACGTTCGCCAGCACCAGCGTTGAGTTGACCGGCGCGGATCACTTCAAGATCCATGGCGACCTGACAATTCGCGATCGCACGCTGCCGATCGTCCTCGACACGAAGTACCGCGGACAGATCGCGGAGGGCGCGGGCAAGCACCGTGCTGCCTTCTCCGGCACGACCCGACTGAGCCGCAAAGCGTTCGGCGTTTCCTGGAATGAGCGGCTCGACGGTGGCGGCGTTGTTGTGAGCGATACGGTCAAGATCACGCTGAATATCAGCGCCGTCCAGCAGAGCTAGTGTGCCGGCCACACCGGAGCCGACACGCCAGGCAGCGACAATAAGTGCTGACGCAAGGTGACGACGATTGTGTGAGATCGTCGTCACCTGACCGTGATGGAACACGAATGACCAGTTCGGCGTCATATATACAGACAATCGGCGGACGACGACGTCCGCGTAGCAGGACCAGCGATGGTCCCGGAGAAACAGATGATGCGATCACGGACCGACTCTCGCGCACCATCGTTACGTCTCTCGTTTGTGGCGCTGCTCGTCTTTGTTCTGCTGCTCGGCGCCTGTGGCGAGGATGACGCTGTCGGCAATGGCGGAGTTGCAGCGACACCGACGCCATCCGCGAGCCCAACCCCGGAGCCAATCGAGCACCCGACCGGTGACGACG
>JBDHWD010000095.1:0-11984 GCA_039810005.1 Thermomicrobiales bacterium
AGTGCTTCGGCGAACACCATCCCGTAGCCCTCGTAGCGCGTCGGGAGCGCGAAGAGCGCCGCCCGCTGCCAGGCCGCCGCGAGCGCGACATCGTCGACCGAGCCATGGATGACGACTGATCCCGGCGGCGTGGACGCAGCCAGCGCACGAACCTGCGCGGCGTACTGCGGGTCGACATCGGTTTCACCGACCAGGTCGAGCGTCGCGTCATTACGCCCGAGCGCCAGCCAGGCCCGCACGAGGGTATCTATGCCTTTGCGAGGGATCCACTGGGCGACGCAGAGGACGCGCAGATTGCCATCGCCGGTCTGCTTCCAGTGGTCAGAACGGCGCAAACGGTCTGCGCCCGGCGCGACAACGGCGACTCGCTCCGGAGCAACGCCCCGGTCGAGCAAGATGCCGCGACCGTGCTGGCTGACGGCGATTACGCGGTCCGCACGCAACAGCCGCTCCTCAGCAGCAAGGAGGTCAGCTTCGCCGCGCTCCGCAGCAACGCTCGGCAGCTCGTGCACCATTGCGACTAGCGGGCGGCGCGACTGCCAGACGTCCAGCCGCGACGCAACGACGAGCGCGGCCAGCGCGTCGACAACGATGACATCGGCGGCCAGCACCTGCGAGTCGATCGCTGCGGCGTCCTGCGCGGCACGACGCTGCCCATCTGCTGACGCATCCCGGCTGGCAATAATCTGCTCCAGCAGCACGCCCTCGTGCGCCAGATCCTGCGCGACCCGTGCGTGATAGAGGTAGCCACCCGTGCGGCGGCCGATATCTCCGGCGGTGACGAGCGTAACCCGCACTGGTTTCTCAGTCCTTCAGCGGCGCGTCGAGGCCGGCCCAGACCTGTGGCGACTCCCAGACACGCACGGCCAACGAGGACAGGCCGGAGCCAGTCAGCCCGGAGGCGAGCGCATCCCAACAGAACTTCGCCACCGCCTCGGCAGTCGTGTTCACGGCTTCCAGGCCCTCGACCTCGTTCAGATCGCGATAGGACAGTCGATCGACGAGATCGTCCACACGCGCGCGCAGACGACCGATGTCGAACAGCACGTTCAGCTCGTCCAGCGCATCGCCACGGACGATGACCTCCAGCCGGTACGTATGCCCGTGCATCCGCGCAGCCGGCCCGAAGTCGCCCTTCAGCTGGTGCGCCGCCTCGAACTGTCCGACAACGCCAATTTCGTACATGGGTATACCTTTCCGTTTCAGGACTCCCCCTCTCCCAACGTTGGGAGAGGGGGCAGGGGGGTGAGGGCCATCCCCTCGTCACTCCTGATACTCGATCGCGACCTGCACCACCTCATCGGGGTGCTCGTCAACGAGTCGCCAGGCATTGGCTGCTTGCGCGAACGGAACGCGGTGAGTGATGAGCGGCGCGAGCTGCAGGCGCTGCAGGAAATCGACGACGGTCGCGGTACGCCGAGCGTAATCCCAGCGCGGCGCGAGGGACGGGTTGAGGTGGCCGACCTGCGAGGAGCGCAGCCGCAGGCGTCCGCGATGAAAGCGATCGCCAAGTGCCAGCGCCACCGGCTTCGCGCCGTACCACGAGGCGACGACTGCCGTGCCCTCGTCGGCCAGCACGTCGATCGCGCTCTGCAGCGCAGCCGGAGCGCCGCTGACCTCGATAGCCACATCCGCGCCACGCCCTGCGGTCAGCTCCCGCACGCGACCTGGCAGGCCGTCATCCGGCGTGAGCGCGAGGTCGACGCCGAGCTGTTCGGCGGTGGCGCGACGGTGCGGCAGCGGATCGACCGCCACCAGCCGCGCTGCGCCGGCCATTCGCAGGAGCTGCACGACAAGCAGCCCGACCGTCCCCAGGCCATAGACGACTGCCGTCTCACCGAGCCGCAGCGGCGAGTCGTGGACGATGTTCAGCGCCGTCTCGACATTGGCCATGAACACGCCGAGCGTCGGATCGAGGTCGCGCGGCAGGGGTGTCGCCAGATCGGCCGGGACGGTGAAGACGGACTGGTGCGGATGCAGGACGAAGACAGCGTCTCCGACCGCCACGCGCTCGACGTCCGGTCCGACATCAATCACCCGACCGACCATGGCGTAGCCGTACTTGATCGGCAGCGCGAACGATCCCTGCAAGGTCGGCAGGTCGAGCGCCATATCCGGCGGCACCTGGCCGCGATAGACCAGCATCTCGGTACCCTGGCTGATCGCTGAGGCAATGGCCTGCACCCGTATCTCGCCCGGGCCGGGCATCGGAGCGACCTCCGGCCGCAGCTCAATCGTCCGCGGGGTAGTGACCCAGACCGCCTGCGCGTCGATTCCGCTCATCGCCAGCCTTCATCCGGGTAGCACAGACTGCCTGTCAGCAGGAGATCGTTACCGTAGCGCTCGACTGCCAGATCTCCGAGGATCACGGCGTGATCGAGGTCGTCAATCCCCAGATCGCCAACAGCTTCAATCCCCGCGCCGAGGATCTTTGGCGCGATCGTGATCGCAATCCGGTTAGCCAGCCGCTGGCGCAGAAAGGCCGTGATCAGCCCAGCGCCGCCTTCGACCATGACCGACCGGATCCCACGCTGCCCCAGCGCATCCAGCAGGGCGGCAAGATCAACGCGACCGTCTGGATCAGGAGTTGTCATGACTACTGCGGCCCCCAGGTCCTCAACTGCTGCCCTGCGGTCTGGAGACGAGAGGTGGCTGGCAGCCAACACCGTGCCGATTGCCGCGCCGTCGCGCAACACTGCCGCGCCAAGCGGCGTGCGCAGGCGACTATCGACGACAACGCGCAGCGGGTCGCGGCCCGGAACGAGCCGGACAGTCAGGCGCGGATCATCGGCCAGTACTGTGCCGACACCGACCATAATCGCGTCGTGGTCGGCGCGGAGCTGGTGCGTGAGGCGCAACGACTCCTCGCCGCTGATCCAGCGCGAGCTGCCGGTGCGCGTGGCAAGCCGACCGTCCAGCGTCTGGGCATAGCAAAGGGTGACGCTCGGGCGTCCTGAGTCGTCCATATCAGCCAGTCTCGCATGGCCCATGCCCCGCCGCCGGTGGACGCGAACATGCACAGGCGCTGAGTGCGGCAGCAGCGCCAATGTGGCAATGACAGAATGCAGCGTCGGCAGTTTCCCCCGTCCTCTGTCATTCTGTCCGGAGTGAAGAATCCGTTCTCCCGGCTGGCAAGCCCGGGTCGAAGGAGCGGATGTTTCGCTCCGCGTAACATGACAGAGAAGCGGGCAGGCTGTCGACCAGACTTTTCATGATGGTCGCCGTATTCAATCGGATATCAGGAGGAAAGATGGCAACGGACCGAATTGTGCTGAGCGGGATGATCTTCTTCGGGCGTCATGGGACGAACCCGGCCGAGCAGGAGCTTGGCCAGCGCTTCGTCGTGGATATCGAGCTGGAGTGCGATCTGCGTCCAGCAGGTGAAGCGGACGACCTCAGGCTCGGCATTGACTACAGTGAGGTTCATCGGACGGCGCGCGCCGTCGTCGAAGGGGAGCCACTCAAGCTGACCGAGGCGGTCGCCGAGCGCATCGCCGCTCGCGTCCTCGCGGAACAGCCCAGGGTTGAGGCAGTCGGCGTTCGCGTCAGCAAGCCGAATGTGCGGCTCGATGACACCGTCCTGGATGGATCGACGATCGAGATCTGGCGCACGCGCGATTGACCGGGCGGCGCTAGACCTCCCAGACCCGCTCCAGCGTAATCCGTTCCCCATCCGGTTCGACCCGCACTTCGGTAATCGAGCCAAGGGGGATGTAGCCCTCGCCGCGAATGGCTGGCACAGTCAGCTCCTGACCTTGCAACGTGACGCGCAGGATCGTAATCGGATCGCCGTGGCTGACGGCGACGACCGTCTCCCCGGCGTGCCTCCGCCCCACCCGCCGTGTGAATGCCAGCATCCGGGCCTGAATGTCATCCAGCGATT
Source organism: Thermomicrobiales bacterium (assembly GCA_039810005.1). Classification (GTDB taxonomy): domain Bacteria; phylum Chloroflexota; class Chloroflexia; order Thermomicrobiales; family CFX8; genus JAMLIA01. The sequence goes on from JBDHWD010000095.1 coordinate 3,884, forward strand.
CGTCATCCTCCGCGCGACGGCACTGGTAGGTGCTGAACCCGCTGGCGAACGACCGCAGCGGCGAACCCTGCCAGGCCGAGCCAACCTCAATCAACAACGATGAGCGATGTACGGTCGCGTCAGCGTGGTGCGCAGCGATGGCCGCGCCGGTCTGGCGAGCGCGTAGCAGCGGGCTGGTGTAGATCGCGACGATATCCCGGTCGGCAATAGCTTCGGCGATCCGCCCGGCGTGCTCGCGTCCAGCATCCGAAAGGCCGAAGCGCGGCAGCCGACCGTAGAGTACGCCATCCGGGTTCTCAACCTCGGTGTGGCGCACAAACAGGATCGTCGTCACTTGCAATTTCCTCATCTTTCATTGCTCGTCCATGTGCCGGACGGCGCGATTTTCGCGCCATAGCTGACCGAAAGTCACGATTCACGCACGCTTCCGGCATGCTCGCAGGCTACCGTTCGCCTGCGTAGACTGCGAACGTACGCCCTGTTATACTGCGGCCACGTACGATATCAGCGTTTCGTTTCCGCAGCGTGCTCCGCGACAGGTAGTCACCTCATGTTGGGCGCTTCGGTACAATCAGTCGGCAGTCACGCGGCAACCTGCGCGGGCACGCTGCGGAACTGATGGCTCGTTGACGACGCGTCATCCCGCAGCATTGGTCGCCTTGCGCCGGTGCAACGCACCATTCGCCGCCCGACCGATCACGCATGACTGGGCCAGTGTGGCGCCCTGCGCCGCCGACGCTCGCGTGATCGACGGCCACAGGCCGATGAGGATGGTTTTCACAGATGAGCCAGTACGATCTCTATTCGGTTCGTTACCCACTTCTCCCGCTCAAGAACGTCGTGATCTTCCCGCGCAACGTCGTCACCCTGCTCGTCGGTCGGAGCCGATCGATACAGGCAATCGAGGAGGCGCTGGCCCGCGATAGCCGAATCGTCGTCACCGCTCACCGCGACCCGGAGATGGACGACCCGCGGCCGGACGACCTCTACACGCTCGGCACGCTCGCCGAGGTCGTCTCGGTCGAGCGCCAGCAGGGCAGCAACATCCAGGTGGTGCTCGAAGGGCTCCACCGCGTCGATATCGTCCACTTTGATAACAGCCGCCCTTACTACACCGTCCGCGCCGAGCGAGCTGACGACGAAGAGATCTCGCCGGCCGAGGCAGCCGCGCTGATCGAGGTGACCCGCGATCTCACGAGCCGCTACAGCGAGACGAAGAGCAAGTTCAGCGCCGAGATCATGGAGATGATCCTGACGGCGTCTGACGCCGGCCATCTGGCCGACCTGCTGACAACCCAGCTCGTCACCGGCGTGCGCCGCCGGCAGGAGTACCTCGAGAACCTCAACCCTGCCAGTCGCCTTGAATCGCTCGCCGTCCATCTGACCACCGAAGTGGAGATGGCCGACCTTGAGCAGCGCATCAAGAATCGCGTTCGGGAGCAGATCGACAAGAACCAGCGCGAGTACTACCTGCGCGAGCAGCTCAAGGCGATCCACGACGAGCTATCCGGCGAAGGTGGCAATGAGATCGAGGCCCTGCGTCAGAAGATCGCCGAAGCCGACCTGCCGGAGAGCATCACCGAGCGATTGAACAAGGAGCTGCAACGGCTGGAACGCATGCCGGCCGTCTCGGCCGAAGCGACGGTCGTGCGCAACTACATCGACACCGTCATGGCGCTGCCGTGGGACAAGGTGACCGAGGACAATCTCGACCTCGAGCACGCCGAAGAGATCCTGAACGCTGACCACTACGGCCTGGAGCAGGTTAAGGACCGCATCATCGAGTTCCTGGCCGTCCGCAAGCTGACCGCCGAGCAGGACATCTCGACGGCGATGGCAGGCCAGATCCTCTGCCTCGCCGGCCCCCCGGGGGTTGGCAAGACCAGCCTCGGTCGCTCGATCGCCCGCGCGATGGGCCGCTCGTTTGTGCGCGTCAGCCTCGGCGGCGTGCGTGACGAGGCGGAGATCCGCGGCCATCGCCGCACCTACATCGGCGCGTTCCCCGGCCGCATCATCGGTGCGATGAAGACCGCCGGCACGACAAACCCGGTCGTGCTGCTCGATGAGATCGATAAGATGTCGTCTGACTACCGCGGCGATCCAGCGTCGGCGATGCTCGAAGTGCTTGATCCCGAGCAGAACCGCGAGTTCACCGACCACTTCCTCGACACACCCTACGATCTCTCGCAGGTGCTGTTCATCACCACCGCGAACTACCTCGGCAACGTGCCGCGGCCACTGCTCGACCGGATGGAGATCATCGAGCTGACCGGCTATACCGAGATCGAGAAGGTCGGGATCGGAGTGCAACACCTGCTGCCAAAGCAGCTCGCTGCGCACGGTCTGGAGCCAGACCAGCTGACCATCCCCGAGCCACTCTGGCGTCGGATCATCCGTGACTACACCCGCGAAGCCGGTGTGCGCTCACTGGAGCGCGAGCTGGCGGCGATCTGCCGCAAAGTCGCCCGCGATGTCGTACGCGGCCGTACCGAAGACGCTGACGGCACCGCAATCGAGCTGACTGCCGAGCTGCTCGAAGACTACCTCGGCCCGAAGCGCTTCGGCTTCGAGCACGCCATCGCCGAAGCGCTGGTAGGTGTCGCCATCGGGCTCGGCACAACCGAGGTTGGCGGAGAGCTCGTGCCGGTTGAGGTCGCCAGCATGCCGGGCCGCGGCAACCTGACGATCACTGGTCGGGCCGGTGAGGTGATGCAGGAGTCCGCCCGGGCTGCGCTCTCGTATGCACGCTCCCGAGCCGCAGCGCTGCAGATCCCGGAGAACTTCCAGGAGAAGATCGACCTCCACATTCACCTGCCAGAGGGCGCGACGCCGAAGGACGGCCCATCGGCCGGCATCACGATGGCGCTGGCCATCATCTCCGCAATCACGCGGCGACCGGTGCGCCACGACATCGCCATGACTGGCGAGATCACGCTGCGCGGCCGCGTGCTGCCAATCGGCGGCCTGCGCGACAAGGCGCTTGCGGCGCACCGTGCTGGCATCCGCACGATGCTGGTGCCGGCCGAGAACAAGCGCGATCTGGTGAAGGTACCGGAAGCCATCCGCGACGAGATGGAGTTCCACTGGGTCGAGAGCATGGATCAGGTCGTCTCGATCGCCCTGCTCTCCGACGACGTGGAAGTGCGCCCGGTTATCGATTCAGATCCCGCGACCGCCAAGCCGGCGATCGAGCTGCCGGTCGAGGATATGCCGGTTCCGGCTTCGCCGACGGAGATTTAGGGGACCTCACCCTCCCCTTCCCTCGCGGCCCAGAGGGCACCCCGCCGTGGGGAGAGGGAGGGTGTCATGTGTCTGGCGGGTTGGCTGCCGTTGACCCGTCTCCCAGCCGCGGCCCAGAGGGCACCCCGCCTGTGAGGACAGAGGGGCAGAAATCCGCAAGCTTCGACAACGTGGAGCGGCCGCCGCGAACAGACCACCTCACCACAACAGAACATCAGATTGACACGACACTGTCACGAAACAGCTGGCTTCTTCCTTGCGTTCTCCATAAGTAATAGTCAATACTACCTGCGAATGATTCTTACTATGCAGATGATAACCGAAGTGATGGACGGAGGGCGGATGGCTGGTCGCACGGAAACACTGGTGACACATGCCTCTCCCACAGAGCCGCCGACAGAGCGTCGACGGCGGGTTGATGAGGATCGGCCCGGGTTCCTCGATCAGTACGGTCTGGCGATCGCCACGATCGTGACGCTGTTCGCGTTCGTGCTGGGTTGGGGACTGGCACGAGCCGAGGTTATTGGCAGCACCACCGAAGTCGCCTTCTACATCGTCGCCTACATCGCCGGTGGTACATATGCGACGCGCACCGCGCTCATCAGCCTCTGGAATCGCCAGATCGACGTCGATACCCTGATGGTTGTGGCTGCGATCGGCGCAGCAATCATCGGTCACTGGGTTGAGGGCGCGATCCTGCTGTTCCTCTTCTCGCTCGGCAACGCACTGGAACATTACGCGATGGGACGCACCTATAGCGCAATCCGCGCGCTGATGGATCTGCGGCCCGAGGATGCCCGCGTCCTGCGTGACGGCGTCGAGTCTATTGTCGATATTGAGGATCTGCGGATCGGCGACGTTATCGTCGTCAAGAACGGCGAACGCATCGCCGCCGATGGTCAGGTCGCGCGCGGCGAATCGGCAGTCGATCAGGCCGCTATTACTGGCGAGTCGATGCCGGTCGTCCGGCGTGTCGGCGATCCTGTCTTCGCCGGTACGATCAACGGGCACGGCGTTCTGCACATCACTGTCCAGCGTCTGGCCGACGAGAGCACGCTGGCGAAGATCATCGAGATCGTCGAATCTGCCCAGGCGGAGAAGTCGGCAACGCAACGCTTCACCGACCGCTTCGAGGGTCGCTACGCCGGTGGCGTCATCGTCGCTGCTGCGCTCTATGCGATCCTGCCGGCGTTGTTCACCGATCGCGCATTCAGCGACACGATGTATCAGGCGATGATTCTGCTCGTCGTTGCATCGCCCTGTGCGCTGGTCATCTCAACGCCGGCGTCAACGCTCTCGGCGTTGGCGAATGCTGCCCGCAACGGTGTCCTGTTCAAGGGTGCGGCACACCTGGAAGACATCGGCGTCGCGCGCGTTGTCGCCTTCGACAAGACCGGCACCCTCACCGTTGGCCGACCGCAGATGACCGACCTGCGGCCCGCACCGGGGGTCGATCCGAACCACCTGCTGGCGCTGACCGCCGCTGTCGAGCGCCTCTCAGAGCATCCGCTCGGCGCTGCCGTCGTCGAAGCCGCCGAGCAGCGCGAGCTTGCCATCGCTGATGCTCACGACGGCACGTCGATCATCGGACGCGGCATTCAGGCGACCGTGGACGGCGAGACAGTCATGGCCGGCAACACGGCCCTGTTCATTGATCGCGGCCACACCGTCCCTGACTGGCTGGAAGCCGAAGCGAACGAGCTGCGCGACAATGGCATCTCAACAATGCTGGTTGGAATCGAGCGCGAAAGCGGCATGACCTTTCTCGGCGTCATCGGCGTCGCCGATACGCTTCGATCGACCGCCCGCGATGTGATCCGTGAGCTGAAGGAGCTGGGCGTCGAGAAGACGATCATCCTGACCGGCGACAACGAGCGCGCCGGACGGGCGATCGCGCGCCAGACCGGCATCGACGATGTCCGCAGTGACCTCCTGCCGGCAGAGAAGCTGGCCATCATCGAGCAACTGAAGGAAGAGTACGGCACGGTTGTTATGGTCGGAGACGGCGTCAACGACGCCCCGGCACTCGCAACCGCGACGATCGGCATCGCGATGGGCGCAGCCGGCACCGACGTGGCGCTGGAGACGGCGGATGTCGTGCTGATGGCCGACGACCTGACCCGCTTGCCTTATGCGGTTGAGCTCAGCCGCCGCACACGACGCGTCATCCGCCAGAACCTGACGTTCGCATTGACTGTCATCGGAGTGCTTGTCATTGGCACGCTGCTCAACCTGACCACACTCCCGCTCGGTGTCGTCGGCCACGAAGGCAGCACAATCGTTGTTGTGCTCAATGGACTGCGACTGCTGGGTGGCGTCTCGAAGAAGGAGCGGCCGCAAGCGGTGCCGCGTCTCCAACCCGCCGGCAACTGAGCGCCGCCCGTTTCTGACAACCAGCCTGACTCTCGTTAACGGAGAGTCGGGCTGATTGCGCTCGCAAGCATGTCGGCGACCATCGTCAGCAGCTCATCCAGCTCAAATGGCTTGAAGAGAATACGCTGGTTGCGGCTGGCAATTTCCTGACGAATCTCTTCGGCGATATTCTGCTCGGCGAGTGCTGTGCAGAACAGCACCGGCAGGTCGCGGGTATCATCCGACTCCGCCAGGCTCGCAGCGATCGCCGGGCCGGTTGGCGGCTGGCGGAAGACAACGTCGAGGATCACCATATCGGGCCGATCGGTCGAAATCTGGAGTAGAAACCCTTCGCTCTGGTCGAGCGTCGCGACCTCGTATCCCCCTTCGATCGTCAGGACCTCACGCATAAGATCGAGGAAGTCCGGAGAATCGTTGATGACGAGGATCTTCGCGGGCTGCGTGCCCGACGATTCATGCGGTGGAGTGAGATCAGTCACGGTCATCCTGGGCCCTGTCCAGTGCGAGAAAACCTGATGCTGTGGTCCGGGCAGTTGTTGTGCCGGCACTCTCCACAGCGCTGAAGATGCGCAATCATACGCGATCGCACCTGATGGGTTACGTCTACGTTGACCGGCAACAGGCCCGGCGGTAGCATGCCTCGACACGATGACATTGACGATCAGCGTTCAGACAACGATGTGCGACCGCGCCGCAATGCGGAATCTGAGGAGGCGAAACGACCGTGGCGACAACAGTTGGATTCATCGGCCTGGGGATTATGGGCCGACCGATGGTGCGCAACCTGGCCAGAGCCGGTTACCAGATCATCGTCTACAACCGCAGCCAGGACGACATCGATGAGGTCCTCGCGGACGTGCCTCAGGCCACAGCCGCCGCCAGCGCGCGAGCGGTCGCCGAGCAGGTCGATACCGTCATCACGATGCTGCCGGATTCGCCGGACGTGTCGGAGGTCGTCTTCGGCGAGGTTGGCATTTTGCCGGCGATGAACGCCGGGGATCTGCTGATCGACATGAGCACAATCGCCCCCGCCACCGCCATCGCGGTCAACGACGCGCTGGCCGAGCGCGGTGCGAGCGCGCTTGATGCGCCGGTTTCCGGCGGCGACAAGGGCGCGATCGCTGGAACATTGTCGATCATGGTCGGCGGCAGCGCCGCCGACTTCGACCGTGCTCTGCCGCTGTTCGAGGCGATGGGCAAAACGATCGTCCACGTCGGCGGACCCGGCGCTGGGCAGACGGTCAAGGCATGCAATCAGATCGTCGTTGCCATCCACTACGCCGCCGTCAGCGAGGCGCTTCTCCTCGGAGCCAGAGCCGGTGTCGATCCGGAGAAGGTCGTGCAGGTGCTGAGCGGCGGGCTGGCCGCCAGCAGGGTGATGGAGATGCGCGGCCCGGGCATGATCGCGCACCAGTTTGAGCCGGGCTTCCGGATCGATCTGCATCGCAAGGACCTGAACATCGCCATGTCGACCGGCCGCGAATTCCAGGCACCGCTGCCTGTCTCGGCGCTCGTCACTCAGCTCTACGAGAGCATGGCCGCTCGTGGTGACGGCCAGCTCGACCATTCGGCGCTGGTGACGTTGTACGAGGACATGGCCGGCTTCAAAATCGGGGAGTAGGGACCTCACCCCCTGCCCGCGGCCCAAAGGGCACCCCGCCTCGGGGGAGAGGGGTGTTATGAAAGATGACATCTGGGTTTCCTTATGAAGGGGATGAACTGTGCAGTACAACCGGGTGAAGGCGGCGCTTCGCGAGGACAAGGCAGTGGCAGGGCCGATCATCAGCGAAATGCGCTCGATCGGCAGCATCAAGCTGATGGCGAACGCCGGCTATGACTTCCTGTTTCTCGACATGGAACACGCGATGTTCGACTGGGAAACGATGATGCATCTCGTGCAGACAGCGTTGCTCTGCGACATCGTCCCGATCGTTCGGCCCACCGACAACCTGTACTCGCTCGTCGCGCGGGCGTTCGACTCCGGCGCGCAGGGCGTCATCATCCCACGGGTCGAGTCGCGCGAGCAGGTCGAGGCAGCCGTGTCCTACGCCAAGTATCCGCCGCTCGGCCGTCGTGGCGCAGGCGGTGATGGCCGCAACGGCTACAATCGCAAGGGCGTGCTGGAGGCGATCGAGGATGCCAACCGCGAGGGCATGGTCGTTGTCCAGATCGAATCGGCCGCTGCCGTCGAGAACATCGAGGAAATCGCCTCGGTCGACGGAATGGATGTCATGCTGATCGGACCGCAGGATCTCTCGATCTCGATCGGCTGCCACGGCGACTTCAGCCACCCGGACTTCCTCGCCGCCGCTCAGAAGATCACCGACGTCGGCCGCAAGCACGGCAAGGCCGTCGGCATGGTCGAGAAGGAAGCCTCAGCGATGCAGCGGTGGTACGACATGGGCATGCGCTTCCTCGTCACCTCCTCCGACTCGCACATGCTCCTCTCCAGCGCGACCAGGTGCGTGCAGGAGCTGAAGGGGTTTAC
>JBDHWD010000096.1:0-11598 GCA_039810005.1 Thermomicrobiales bacterium
AGTGCCGTGTCTGCGCCTGCGTGATGGTCCTGCCGGGGATGTGCTCCTCGCGGGCATTAGGCTTGGCTGCGGGCTTGGGCTTCTTCGCTTTGCGCGTTTCGCGGCCCTGGCGGTTGCGGCCCTTCATCTGCTGCTCCCTCCGTCGTCATTGCAATACGATCGTGGGTGCCGTATCGCGATCATAGCACCGGACGGAGAGATCGCAAGACTCGTCGACCGTGGGATACTCGCGGTCGCACGGACACGGGATATGACGGAGGCGGGCTATGAGTACAAATCGTCGGGTTGTGTCGTCGGGGACGGTCTGGGAAGAGATCGTCGGCTTCTCGCGGGCAGTGCGCGTCGGACAAGTGGTCCACGTCTCCGGGACGACGGCGACCGATGAGGCCGGTGAGGTCGTTGGTGTCGGGGATCCGGCCGCGCAGACCGACTACATCATCCAGAAGATCGACCGCGCGCTCGTCGCCGCTGGTGCGACGCTGGCCGATGTCGTCCGCACACGTATCTACGTCGTCAACGCTGATGACTGGGAGGCGATCGGCCGGGTTCACGGTCGCTACTTCGGCTCCACTCGCCCAGCCAATACACTCGTCGAGGTCAGCCGTCTGGTTGGCGACGAGTACCTGCTCGAGATCGAGGCCGAGGCGATCATCGCTGCGGATGCTGAGCGCTGATGCGCTTCTCGTTGCGCCTGAATAACGATCTGCCCCTGTCTGACTACGTAGCGCTGGCGTGCGCCGCCGAAGACGCAGGCTTCGACCAGTTCTGGGTCAGCCACGATCTGTTCCTGCGCTCCTCGCCAGTCATTCTGGCGGCAGTTGCGCAGGCAACGCGCCGGATCGAGATCGGCACCTGCATCCTCAACCCCTACTCGATGCATCCGTCGGAGATCGCAATGACTGCTGCAACGCTCGATGAGCTGAGTGGCGGGCGCTTCAACCTCGGGCTGGGCGCTGGTGCGGCGGAGTTCCTGAAGTGGGTGCGGATCGAGCGTGACCGGCCGCTGGCGGCCACACGCGCCGCGATCCTGCAGATTCGCGCCGTTCTAGATGGCGAGCGTGCGCCGGACTGGGAGCCGGAGGCGTATCTGCGCTTCGGTGCGCGGCCAACCGTCCGTCGTATCCCGATCTATCTGGCGGCGATGAGTCCACGAATGCTGCGCCTCGCCGGTGAGCTGGCTGATGGCGCGCTGCCGCTACTGTTCCCGCCGGAGCATTACACCACCGTCGCGCCACTGATTGCCGAAGGGGTTGCGGCGGCCGGACGCGACATGGACGCGTTCGATCTGGTGGCCTGCATCTGGTGTTCGATCGCCGACAACCATGCCGACGCCGAGCGCGTTCTGCGCGACAAGATTGCCTACTACGGCCACGCACTCAGTCCACTCATCTGGGATCGCCTTGGCGTCCGTCAGGAGGATTTCCGGCCGATCGAGCACGCTCTGATGACCGAGCGCGACCGTGATCGCGCCCGCGCGCTCGTCAACGAGCGCATGCTGCGAATCGGGATCGTCGGCACTGCGGGCGACTTGCTACCGCGGCTGCAACAGCTCGCCGCCCAGGGCGCGCGGCATCTCAGCTTCGGACCACCGCTCGGCCCGGATCCGCGTGCGGCGGTGGAAGCAATTGGGCGTACCATCATTCCAGCATTGAGGAATGCAATTCGTTGACTGATGTTGAGCATGCGGCGATTGTCGGCTATGCTAGTGCCGGAGGAGTCCTCAGTCTGTCCTGAGCGGCAGGTCCGTCATCCTCAGCCGGGTTCTGGGTTGGGGCTCGGCAAGATGAACCTGTCGTGTGTGCTAGACTGGGCCATCTGATTCACCGTTCTGCTTCACATTTCCTTGGTGGTTTGTTGTCGCGGGGAAAGGTTAGTGGGGAATGGTTCGTCGCCTTTCAGGTCGACGGTCCGGTAGTGGCCAGCGCAAGAATCTGTCCCGGGTGTTGTTGTTCGTCACACTGACGATGATGACGCTGCTGCTTACGGCTTGTGGTGACGCGCCACAGTCAACGCTCATCCGCAAGGGTGCAGCGGCAGAGCGAATCTGGGATGTCTACGGCCTCCTCTGGATCGGTACCGCTGTAGTCTTCCTGCTGGTTGAGGGTTTGCTGTTTTACACTGTGATCCGGTTCCGCCGCGCGCCGAAGACGGCGCACGGGCGCCCCGTTCCGGTGCATGGCAATACTAAGCTGGAGATCGTCTGGACAGTCATCCCCGCGCTCGTCCTCGTTTTCATCGCTATCCCGACCGTCCAGATCATCGCTGACCTCTCCGAGGCTCCCACGCACCAGGGTGACCCGTTGAAGGTTGACGTGATCGGCCACCAGTTCTTCTTTGAGTTCGATTACCCGGAGCTCGGAATCAAGAGCACCAACACGATGTACATCCCGACCGGTACGGTCGTGGACATTAGCCTGCAGTCGAACGACGTCATCCACTCATTCTGGGTTCCGCAGCTTCAAGGCAAGACCGACCTGATCCCCGGTCGCACCAACCGCATGTGGTTGGAGGCGTCCGAGGAAGGGACCTACCATGGCCAGTGCGCAGAGTTCTGTGGGCTTGGGCACGCGCTGATGCGCTTCCAGGTTGAGGCGCAATCGCAGGCGGATTTCGATGCCTGGGTTGACCAGCAGCAGAACCCGTCCACCGGCGGTGGCGAAGAAGGCCAGGGGCAGCAGCTCGCATCGAGCCTCGGCTGCACCGGCTGCCACACGGTCGATGGTAGCGCCGGTGTTGGTCCGACCTGGCAAGGTCTATACGGTCACAACGTGACGTTCACTGACGGTTCGTCGGCGACGGTTGACGATGCCTACATCACCGAGTCGATCCTCGATCCAAACGCCAAGGTGGTTGAAGGATTCCAGCCACTGATGCCGTCGTTCGAAGGTCGGGTTACCGATGCGGACATTCAGGCGATCATCGCCTACATCAAGTCTCTTAGCGAGTAGTGCGGGTAGCAACGGTTTATCGCGCGGTATGGGTGGTACCTAGCGAGGGGTTTTAGGAATGGCAACGCGGGCGATCGCTCGTCCCTCCCAGGTGGGGGCGGTGAAGCACGACGAGACACTAAGTGAGCCGCGTGGTCTCTGGTCGTGGATTACAACCATCGACCACAAGCGCATCGGCATCATGTACCTGTTGCTGTCGATCTTCTACCTGTTTGTTGGCGGTATTGAAGCTGGACTCATGCGTGTTCAGCTCTCACACCCCGACAACACGTTTGTATCGGCAGATACGTTCAATCAGCTCTTCACCATGCACGGCACGACGATGATCTTCCTCGCCGTCATGCCGATGTCGGCGGCATTCTTCAATTACCTTGTGCCGCTGATGATTGGTGCGCGTGATGTCGCCTTCCCGCGATTGAACGCCTTTTCCTGGTGGGTGCTGCTCTTCGGCTCCATCGTCCTGAACCTCGGCTGGTTCACCGGCGGCGCGCCGAATGCCGGCTGGTTCAACTACGCGAACCTGACCTCCAGCGCCTTCTCGCCGGGTCACAACGTTGACTGGTGGGTGCTGGGTATCCAGATTCTCGGTCTGTCATCGCTGGCAACGTCGTTCAACATGATCGTCACGATCATCAACATGCGCGCCCCGGGCATGGGCCTGATGCGCATGCCGCCGTTCGTCTGGATGACGCTCATCACCGCCGTCCTGATCGTCATGGCCTTCCCGTCGCTGACGGTCGGCACGACGTTCCTGATGTTCGACCGCTTCTTTGACACGAACTTCTTTGTCCCGGAGGCAGGTGGTAGTCCTCTCCTCTGGCAACACCTCTTCTGGGTGTTCGGTCACCCCGAGGTGTACATCATGATCCTGCCGGCCTTCGGCATCGTGTCGGAGATCATCCCGGTCTTCTCGCGCAAGCCGCTGTTCGGCTACTCGGCAGTCATCTTCTCGGGTATCGCGATCGCCATTCTGGGCTTCGGCGTGTGGGCACACCACATGTTCACCGTCGGCATGGGCCCGGTCCCGACGTCGGTGTTCGCACTGACCACGATGCTGATCGCCCTTCCAACTGGTGTGAAGATCTTCAACTGGACCTTCACCATGTGGGGCGGCCACCTGAATCTCAAATCGCCGATGCTCTTCATGATCGGCTTCATCTCGATGTTCATCATCGGCGGTATCTCGGGCGTCATGCACGCCTCGCCGCCGGTTGATATGCAGCAGCAGGACTCCTACTTCGTTGTCGCGCACTTCCACTACGTGCTGTTCGGCGGCTCGCTGTTCGGCCTGATGGGCGCGATCTACTACTGGTTCCCGAAGATGTCGGGCCGCATGTTCCACGAGGGCCTGGCAAAGGCACACTTCGTGTTCATGTTCCTCGGCTTCAACTTCGTGTTCATGCCGATGCACTGGCTGGGCCTCGAAGGTATGCCGCGTCGTATCTACACCTACTCCGAGGACACGGGCTGGGCCGGCTGGAACCTGTTCATCTCACTTGGCCTGTTCGTCCTGGTCTTCAGCTTCATCCTGTTCACCGTGAACATGCTGATGAGCCTGGTGGCCGGTGAGAAGGCTCCGTCGGACCCGTGGGATTCCGACACGCTGGAGTGGTCGATCCCGTCGCCGCCGCCGTTCTACAACTTCGCCCATATCCCGACTGTGACGACGCGCGTGCCGCTGTGGACCGAGAAGTACCCGGACGTCTACGGCACCGGCGCGCACGGCTCGGATAGCGAGCCGGAGATGCACAACATCTACCCGGCGGGCGAAGAGCCGGATGCGTCGATGCACATGCCGAACCCGTCGATCCACCCGCTGATCCTGGCGTTTGGTATCACGATTGGCTTCCTGGGCCTGCTGATCCACCCGGGCGTCATAGTTCTCGGCGGCGCAATCGCATTCATTGGCCTGTTTGGCTGGGTGCTGCAGCCGGCCGTTGGTGATGGTGAGTCGCATGATGAGCACGATCCGGTTGAGCCGGTCGCTCACACGGCTCGATAGTCGGAGTGTAGGGGGCAGGTAGCAGCGATCATGGCTGATCACGCATTGGAACATCACACCACAACCGGTCTCGATCACCGGAAGTTGGGGATGTGGACCTTCCTCGCGTCCGACTGCATGTTCTTCGGCGCGCTCATTGCCGGGTACATGGTCTCGCGCAACCGCAGTGTTGTCGGGCCGTATCCGGATGACATCCTGAATATTCCGTTCACATCACTCTCCAGCTTTGTGCTCCTCATGAGCTCGCTGGCGATGGTGCTGGCACTTTCCGCGATCCAGAAGGGCCGCATCCGGCTCTTCCGGATCTGGGTGATGACGACAGCGCTCCTCGGCCTCATCTTCCTCGGTGGCCAGATCTATGAGTTCACCGAGTTCAAGCATGAGGGTCTGGGTCTGAGCACCAACCTGTTCGGTTCGTCGTTCTACGTGCTGACCGGTATCCACGGTACGCACGTTGCGCTCGGCGTTACATGGCTGGTTGCCCTGTTCCTGGGATCGTTCCGCAAGGGGCTGGTGACCAAGGCGAGCGCGATCAACGTTGAGATCGCCGGTCTCTACTGGCACTTCGTTGATATCGTCTGGATTATCATCTTCACGGTTGTCTACCTGCTGCCGTATTAGGCTGTGCGTGGCCGGTAGGTGAGAACCGCGGCCGGGATGGAGTTGAGAGCCCATGTCGTCAGTCCCACAGGAGCAAGCCATCGCGGATGCTGGTCAGGGCCATCATCCAGGGTGGCGCGTGTACGCGCAGATCGCGGCGATCCTTACGGTCATCACCGCGATCGAGGTTGCGACCTATTACATCGATATCGGCAGTATGCTCGTCTGGGTGCTGCTCATCCTGTCGGCGCTGAAGTTCGGTATCGTCATCGGGTACTACATGCACCTGAAGTTCGATAACCGTCTCTACACCTATCTGTTCATGTTCGGGGTTGTGACCGCACTTTGTATTGTGGTGGCCTTCCTGGCCTTGTTTGATCGCCTCTGGTAGTGTCACAGTTACGCGGGGAGAGTACTCTCCCCGCGTTTTCTTTGGTCACGTAATCGCGTCCTGCTGAGCGCTCGCTCGTCGGACGTCCTTCATGGTGATGTGCGAATGCTCCTGCCTGTTCTCGCCGCAACTACCCCCTTCTCCTTCTTGAGCTGGTCGTTTGACCCGGGCGTTATCTTTGGCGTCTATATCGCTGGATGGCTCTACTACCGGGCGATCGGGTCGCGCCGAACGAAGTGGTTCTCTGCCTCCGCGCCAGTCGAACGACGACAGATCATCTGCTTCTATTCCGGCCTGGCGGCGGTTGTCTTCGCGTTGATCTCACCGCTCGGCGTGCTTGCCGACGACTACCTGCTCAGCGCGCATATGATCCAGCACCTCCTGATCACGATCATCGTGCCGGTGCTGATCTACGCCGGAATTCCCGGGTGGATGTACGAGCCGGCGCGGCGTCGCGTGCGCCTGTGGCGCTTCTGGCGATTGTTGACGCATCCGCTCATGTCGTTCTTCCTGTTCCAGATCCCGTTCTCACTGGCTCACGCGCCAATCTTCTACGACCTGACCCTGCGGTACCAGCCGGTTCATATCGCCGAGCACATGTGGTTCCTGGTGAGCGCCTTCCTGATCTGGTGGCCGATCATGGCGCCGACGCGGGAGGACGGCAAGCTGCCGCCGATTCTGGCGGTCGTCTTCCTCTTCTTCCAGACGGTTCCGGGCCAGCTCGTCGGCGCGCTCATTACGATGGCCGATACGCCGCTCTATGACGAGTATGCGAAGGCAGTCCGCACCTTTGGCATGTCGGTCATGTCGGATCAGCAGGCTGGTGGCCTGATCATGTGGATCGGCACCGGCACGCTCTACCTCGGCGCGCTGACCTACATCTTCTTCCGCTGGGTCCGCGAATCCGAAGCGAGCGAGCGATTCGTCGGCTCAACCCCGACAGAGGCGACCAAGACCTCCTGATCGACGCCTGCGGGTCGGGGGGCGCTGCACAGCGTATCGGGATCGGAATGCCCGGCTGGGCTCCATTGGCTGGCTGATGATGAGGCAATCCGCGTGCAGGCCGCCGAATGTGGCCGGGACTCGTTATACTTTGATTATTGCGACGAAGGTTGTCTGCTACTGAGGGGTGCTGACAACCGCCCGGGTGTGGCGAACCCGATCATCCCGATACTCGATCAACCCGACGATCGCGTGACTCTCAGAATATGTGGGGGAGAGTCTGGTGCCAGAACCGCTCCAGGTCCTGCTGCCGTTGCTCGTGAGCGTCGCCGGGACAGGGCTCGTGGCAGGAGCCGGCGCGCTTCGCCCGCAGCTTGCAGCGCCGATTGCTGTTGGCACGGCAACGCTGGCGTTCATCACAACGCTGTTGTCCGAAACGACTTCGGCCGTAACCTACAATTGGGCCCCGACCTGGGGGTTGCAGCTGTCGCTGGCAACCGACGGCCTCGCGCGCCTGTATATGCTGCTGGCCTCGGGCATCGGCCTGCTGGTGCTTGCCTATTCATCGGGCTATCTGCCGCTGCACCTGCAGCACACCGGCTCAGGCCCGGAGCGTGGCCCGCGATTCTTTGCGCTCATCCTGCTGTTTATGACCGCGATGATGGGCCTGGTCATGTCGCAGGATATCATCCTGCTGATTCTGTTCTGGGACCTGACGGCGATCACGTCGTACTTCCTGATTGGCTACGACCATCAGCGACGCGACTCACGCCGGGCTGCCCTGACGGCGCTGCTGATTACGGTCGCGAGTGCGGTTTTCCTGATCGCTGCCGGTGCGATGGTGATGCACCAGCTCGGCACGGCATCAATTCCCGAGATCCTCGAGTTCGCCGAGCCGGGCACGACGACGACGGTGATCGGTGTGATGATCGCGATCGCCGCGTTGGCCAAGAGCGCGCAGGCACCACTGCATTTCTGGCTGCCTCGCGCGATGGCTGCACCAACGCCAGTGTCCGCCTACCTGCACTCGGCGGCCATGGTTGCTGCCGGTGTTTTCCTGCTGGCCCGCGTCTACCCGCTGCTGGAGCTTGGCACGGGCCTGATGGATGGCCTGCTCGTCATCGGCTTTCTCTCGATGGCCGTCGGCGGTGTGATGGCGCTCGCGCAGCACGAGCTCAAGCGGATCCTCGCCTACTCCACGATCGGGCAGTATGGCTATGTGGTCGTCCTGCTCGGGCTGGGGAACGTCGCTGCCGCCGAGGTCTACGTCCTGATCCACGCGCTGATCAAGAGCGCGCTGTTCCTGACGGCCGGCTCGGTGACCGAGGCGACCGGCGAGACGCGGCTGGAGCGGCTTGGTGGCCTGTGGAACCGGATGCCGTGGATCGCAGCCGGTAGTGGGCTGGCGGCGGCCGGGCTCGCAGCATTGCCACTGACTGGCGGATTCTTCAAGGACGAGGTGTTCTTCGCCGGCGCTGCCGAGCGCGGCGGCGTCATTCCGCTGCTCGCTGTGGCCGGCGCGGCGCTGACGTTCGCTTACAGCTGGCGCTTCTGGGGCGGCATCTTCGTTGGGCGCGTTGTCACCGAGCCGCGCCGCATCCCGCTCGTGATGATCGTGCCGATCGTCTTCCTCGGCGCGCTGGTGCTCTTTCTGGGCATCTTCCCCGGCGTGGCAGCCAAGATCGCGGAAGAAGCGGGCTCAGCCAGCGTTCGTGCCCCGCTGGTCATGCACCTTGCCTATCACTTCAA
This sequence comes from Thermomicrobiales bacterium, assembly GCA_039810005.1. Classification (GTDB taxonomy): domain Bacteria; phylum Chloroflexota; class Chloroflexia; order Thermomicrobiales; family CFX8; genus JAMLIA01. The sequence goes on from JBDHWD010000096.1 coordinate 8,633, forward strand.
CCTGGAAGCCCCGAACGTGATGGCGATGGCGACCTGGGCGGCCGGGCTGCTCCTCGTTGCGACGTCATCCCGTTGGGCGTTCATTCCCCGTCGCATCGCGCGGGCGAGTCGCCATGTCGGGCCAGATCGCTTCGGTGCGTGGGTGATCGGCGCGCTCAATGGTCTGTCGCGTCGCTTGCATGCCTACGAGGTGCAGACGCTTCAGCAGCGGGTGGGCACGATCTTCGTCGCTGCGGCGATCCTCGTTGGCGTAACGATCCTGTTTGCGCCGCCGTGGCCTTCGTATCGCGTCGGCCGGTTCCCGGTTGATGAGTGGCCGCTGGCACTGTTCCTCGCTCTCGCCGCGCTCGCGGGTATGGTGGCGACGTTCACGAGCGGTCGCCTGTCGCTGGTCCTGGCGTTGTCGGCGGTCGGCTACTCGATCTCAGCCGTCTTCGTCTTCATCGGCGCGCCGGACGTCGCGCTCGTGGCCGTGCTGATCGAGACGATGATGACGCTGCTCCTGCTGGGAGTCATCAGCCTGTTGCCTCGCGACGTCGATCAATCTCAGCTGACAGAATCCATTCAGCAGCGTCGGCGCGGGCGTGTCATCGGCGTGCTGGCGGCCGGGTTTGCCTTCGCCATCGCCTGGGGCGTCCTGTCTCGACCAGCTCCCGATCCGACGATGTCGCGGCAGCTCATCACGCTGGCGCCATCGGCCCATGCCAGCGACATTGTGACGGCGATTCTGGCGGACTTCCGTGGGCTGGATACGATGGGAGAGATTACGGTCATCGCCATCGCATTGCTTGGCACACTGACCCTGTTCGCAGCACGGAGACGAGTGTGACCCGATGAGTAGCACGCTATTGACGACCTCGGTCTCCCGCCTCATCCTCGCGCCGACGATGCTGACGGCGGTCGCGTTTGTTGTGAAGGGCTACGCTAGCGCCGGTGATGGCTTTAGCGCCGGCGTCGTGGCCGGGACAGCCGTCGTCGTCCAGTTCATGGCGGTTGGGCCGCGGGAACTGGCCAACCGCTTCCCTCTCCTGCGCTACGCGCCGTGGCTCACCTTTGGTGGTCTGCTGCTCGGCCTGCTGACCGCGTTTGTGCCGGTCGCGCTCGGCGATCCGGTGCTGACGCACTACCCGCGGCCGGACGAGCATGTGCCGCATCTGGGGCTCTTGGCCATGCACACAGCGATCCTCTTTGATATTGCGGTATTCCTGATCGTATTCGGGTTCATTGTGTCTCTGCTGGGCCTGATTGGCGGCATTGGCGTGGAAGGAGAGACGCAATGATCCTGGTGCTGGCGCTGGCGGTCGCAGTCCTCTTCGGCGCGGGGGCATATCTGCTGGTCAAGCGAGATCTTGTCCGCGTCGTCGGCGGCATCATCCTGATTTCCAACGCCGCAAACCTGTTCATCATTTCGGCCGGACTCACCCGCGGTCGCGAGCCGATCTATCCGCTGGAGCCGGGCGTGCGCGTCAGCGACCCGCTCGTGCAGGCGCTCGTGCTGACGGCGATCGTCATCACCTTCGGCACGGCTGCGGTTGTCCTTGGCCTCGTCTATCAGGTCTATCGCGGCACGACGGCCGAACCGGTTGAGCCGGAGCAGGAGAATCCGCCGCTGAATCACGAGACGGAGGGCCAATGAGCGACGGCGCATTGCTGCTTCTGCCGCTGGCGATCGCGTGGTTCGCGGCACTGCTGCTCTCCCCACTTGACGGTCGCCGTCGCTGGGTCGGCTGGGTCGCGGTCTCGGCACTCGGCGCCGGGCTGGCAGCCTGGATCTGGCTGGCCGTGCGCGTCTGGCGCTCCGGCCCGATCGAGATGATCGCCGGTAACTGGGGGCCGGGCATCGGTATTCGGCTCCGGGCCGACGAGCTCGGCATCGCATTCGCCCTGATCTCCATCCTCGTCCTGCTCGCAGCGCTCGCCTACGAGGTACTGGGTGGTGTCCACGAGCGCGCGCTGCCGGAGCTGGTCCTGTTCATGGCGACCGGCCTGACCGGCGTCTTCCTGACGGCCGATATCTTCAACTTTTATGTCTTCTTCGAGATCGCGATGATCTCGTCGTTCGTGCTGGCGAGCTATGGCACCGAGGCACGTCACTATCGCGCGGCGTTGACGTTCACGCTCGTCAACGTGCTCGGCTCCGTCGTCTTCCTGTCCGGCATCGCGTCGCTCTACCACCTGACCGGTACGCTGGACATGGACGCCGTCGCGATTCGCGTCGCTGATGCGCCGTCCGGCTCGGTCATGCTGACTGCCGTCCTGATCTTTGTCGCCTTCGGGCTGAAGCTCGGCCTGTTCCCGTTCCACGCCTGGGTGCCGCTGGTCTATCGCGACACCTGGCCGGCCGTCGCGGCAATCCTCAGCGCGGCGCTGGCGAATATCGGCAGCTACGGGCTGCTGCGCTTCGGCGCTGGGCTGCTGCCGCGCGAGCTGGATCTGACGGCCGGCGGCATCATCCTGCTCGGGAGCCTGAGTATCATCTACGGCGCGATACAAGCGATCGGGGCACGGACAGGGAGTGAGGTGATTGCCTGGTCCTCGATCGGGCAAGTCGGCTACATCCTTGTCGCGATCGGCATCGGCGGGCAGATTGGTCTCGAAGCTGCCGTGCTCTACGCGCTCATCAACGCGCTGAACAAGCTGGTGCTCTTCCTGGCGATCGGCCTGCGCGGCTGGCTGGTTGGCGCGTCCGTCGCGCTCGTCGCTTTCAGCGTCGCCGGCGTCCCACCGTCAGCCGGCTTCTTCGGCAAGCTCGACATCTTCCGCGCCAGCGTGGCTGATGGGCGCAACGCACTCATTGTGCTGGTCATCGTCGGTGGGGCGTTGTCGCTGGTCTACATGTTCCAGTTCTATCAGCACCGCTTCTGGATGAACGGCGGCGACGAGGATGTCAGCCCACTGAGCAGCCGGTTGCTCGTGCTGGGGCTGGCGGTCGCAATTGTTGCGATCGGCTTCTGGCCGGAGCCGCT
>JBDHWD010000097.1:0-11196 GCA_039810005.1 Thermomicrobiales bacterium
GAACGCGACGCCGAGGACCAGCGTCGTCGAGATGGCGTTGCGCACCAGGCTCGCGGCGACGTGTCCGGCCAGCAGGGCAGTGCCAGAGATATCCATCGCTCGGAAGCGGTCGATGATACCGCTGGTCATGTCGTTGCTGACGCTGACCGCCGTCGTGGCCGCGCCGAATCCGGCACACAGCAGCAGCACGCCCGGCACGACGTAGGTGACGTACTCCGTGCCGGTCTGGATCGCGCCGCCGAACAGGTAGACGAACAGCAGCATCAGGATCACCGGCAGCAGCAGCGCCGTCAGCAGCGCGTCGATCGTGCGTGCGGAGAGCCGCAGGCAACGCGCGCTCATCACCAGCGCGTCGCGGGGGAGCGTGACTCGGCTGGGTGGCGCGGCGGTCATGACGATCTCAGACATTGGAACGCTCCATTTCTGGCTGTCCGCCGACGCGCCCGGTGAGGGACAGGAAGACGTCATCGAGCGTCGCGGTGTGGACGGTGAACTGGCTCAGCAGGCGGTTGCCTGGGTCGATCTCGTCCAGCAGCGCGCGCACCTGGGCAGCGCTCCCATCCGTCGGGACGCTGATCGATAGCGCAGCGCGATCGGTCCGGGTGGCGCGTGCGCCGAGCCGGTCGATCGCCGACATGAACGCGTCGTCGGAGACGAGGTCGAGGTCAAGGCGGCTGTTGCCGACGCGGCGCTTCAGCTCGGCCGGGGTGCCCTCAGCGACGATGCGACCACCGTCGATCAATGCGACGCGGTCAGCCAGTCGATCGGCCTCCTCAAGGTACTGCGTCGTCAGAAAGATGGTGATACCGGCGCTGGCGAGCTGGGCGATGACATTCCAGAGCGCCAGACGACTGCGCGGATCCAGTCCGGTTGTGGGCTCGTCGAGGAAGACGATGAGCGGCTCGACGACGAGGCTGGCGGCGATGTCCAGCCGCCGGCGCATGCCGCCCGACCACGTCCCGACCCGCCGATTGGCAGCCTCGGTCAGGTCGAACTGCGTCAGCAGCTCCGCTGCGCGCTGGCGCGCTTGCTCGGCGGTCAGGCCAGCTAGCCTGCCGATCATGCGCAGGTTCTCCGCGCCGGTCTGCAGGTCGTCGAGGGCGGCGTACTGGCCGGTGACGCTGATCGAGCGGCGGACGCCGCGGGGGTCCGCAACGATGTCGTGGCCGGCAACCAGCGCCGTGCCGCTGGATGGACGGGTCAGCGTCGCGAGGATGCGCACGGTCGTCGTCTTCCCGGCACCGTTCGGCCCGAGTAGCGCGAAGACGCTGCCGGGAGTGACGCGCAGGTCGATGCCGCGTACGACCTGGTGTTCACGATAGGACTTGGTGAGGCTGGTGGCTGAGATTGCGAGCGGAATCGTCATGCGGTGATGCTCCCTTCGTCCGCCCGGATGACTAACTGTGTACGAGATACACAGATCGGTGTATGGTATACACAGTTCAGAATCCGGTGTCAAGTGATGGAGGCGGAGGCATGGATGAAGAGCGCGGAGCCGAGCTGTCACCGGCGATTGCGGCAGCCTGGGGGCGGGACGAGCCGACGCGCGCCGGGCCGAAGCGCTCGCTGAGCCTCCAGCAGATCGTCGCTGCCGGAATCGGTGTGGCTGGGCGTGACGGACTGGCGGCGGTGTCGATGAGCAGGGTGGCTGCCGAAATCCCGGTCTCGACAATGGCGCTCTACCGCTACGTCGCCTCGAAGGACGAATTGCTGACGCTGATGGTTGATACCGCCTACGGCGCGCCACCGGAGATCGCGCCCGACGCCGACTGGCGCAGCGGGCTGACTGCCTGGGCGTGGGCCGAGCGAGCGGCCCTGCAACGCCACCGCTGGATCTTGCGCGTCCCGATCAGCGGGCCGCCGCTGACACCCAACCAGGTCGGCTGGTTCGAGCGCGGCGTCGCCTGCCTGCGCGATTCCGGACTGACGGAAGTCGAGCAGCTCTCGTCACTCCTGCTGGTCACCGGCTTCGTGCGCAACGAGGCAACGATGATGGATGACATCGACACGGCCGCGATGGCGCGCGGGGTCGATCCGGAATCGGTGATGACGATCTACCGACAGAACCTGCTGTCGCTGATCGACGCCGAACGCTTTCCGGCGCTCACGGCTGCAATCGACGCTGGCGTCTTCGCTGAGCCGGACGGGCCGGACGACGAGTTCGTCTTCGGGCTGGAGCGCGTGCTGGATGGCATCGGCGTCCTGGTCGCCGAGCGGCGCAGCGCTGCCGGGCTGCTACGATAAGCCCCAATACTGGACTCTTCTGCCGAACTGAAAGGCCCGTCCTCTGTGAGCCTGCCGTTATCTGTCCTCGATCTGACGCCGGTGCCATCCGGCTCGACCGGCGCTGAGGCGCTGGAGAATACCCTCGACCTCGCCCGCCACGCCGAGCGCCTGGGCTATAGCCGCGTCTGGCTGGCGGAACACCATAATCTGCCGAGCGTGGCCAGCTCCGCGCCGGAGATCATGATCGGCCAGATCGGCCGCGAGACATCAACCATCCGCATCGGCTCGGGCGGCATCATGCTGCCGAACCACGCGCCGCTGAAGGTCGTCGAGTGGTTCCGCGTGCTGGAGGGGCTGTTCCCCGGTCGCGTCGATCTCGGCATCGGGCGCGCTCCCGGCACCGATCAGATGACGGCGCTGGCGTTGCGCCGATCGCGCGAAGCGGTCGTCGGCGACGACTTCCCAGCCCAGCTCGCCGAGCTGCTGGCCTACGACACCGGCGCGTTCCCGGAGAACCACCCGTTCCGCTCAATCATCGCGATGCCGCAGGACATCCCGCTACCGCCGATCTTCCTGCTCGGATCGAGTGGCTACAGCGGCCACTACGCGGCGGCGATCGGGGTCGGCTTTGCCTTCGCCCACCACATCAACAACCGCGACGCCGCCGAGGTGATGAAGACCTACCGCGAGAACTTCCAACCATCGGAGAAGCTGGCCAGGCCGCACGCGATCCTGGCGACGTCCGTCCTCTGCGCCGAGACGGACGAGGAGGCCGAGAAGCTGGCCGCATCGATCGACCTGTCGTTCCTGCGCATTCAGCGCAACGAGCGCGCGCCGCTGCCCAGCCTGGAGGAGGCCGCAGCCTACCAGCCGACGCTGGAGGAGCAGGCGCGTATCCGGGCTAACCGGGCGCGCTTCACCATCGGCTCGCCGGAGACGGTCAAGGCGCGGATTCTGGAGCTGGCTGAGGAGACGCAGGCCGACGAGGTCATGCTCACCACCAGCATCCACTCCCACGCCGCCCGCGTCCGCTCGTATGAGCTGATTGCTGAGGCGTTCGGGCTGGTGTGAGCGGGTAACCGAACAAGCTCGGCAGAGGGCGCGGCCGCTTTCACCGAAACTACACGCGCGCTCGTTAACCCATGACACCCTCCCTCTCCCCACGGGAGAGGGAGGGACGGGGAGGGTGAGGTCCGCCCCCAGTCAGTCGAAGCGCACGTCGCGGTTCACATCCTTATACAGGAGATAGGCAGCCTCGTCCCAGCCGGTGCAATAGAAGTGCTGCGGGCAGTAGGCGCTCATCCAGATGAAGTCGTCCGGCTGAACTTCGTGCCAGTCGCCGGCCAGCAGGTACAGGCCCTGCCCCTCCAGCATGTACAGCCCGTGCTCCATGATGTGTGTTTCGACGTACGGAAAATAGTTGCCAGGCTTGAAGCCGAGGATGTTGACGTGCATGTCGAACGCCATGTCGTCGGTTGGCAGCAGATACTGCCAGTAGCGCCCCTCGGTGTGCGGCCGGTTACGCTCCAGGTCGTCGCGATGCCCGACGATTGGTGCCGGAACCGGCAGGTCGATTGCTTCGTACGGCTTCTTGATCCAGATCAGGCGGCTTTCTTCGGTCGCGCGAATGCCATAGCTCGTGCCGACCGGCACGTAGGCGTAGCCGTGTGGGATCAGCGCGTGCTTTGCGTCGTCGATCGTGATCTCGACTGCGCCGCTGACCAGATAGAACACGTGCTGCAGCCCGTCGTCGCGGTCGGCCGTCGTGCCGCCCCCTGCGGTCAGCTCGAGCATCGCCTGGGCGAACCGCGCGCCCATCGCCGGTGAGGTCTGGAAGCGGACCGTCGTGTCGGCGAAGCCGGGCAGACGACTGGCAAGGATGCCTTCCGGCGGCATCACCGAATACTGTGGGGTGACGACGCCACGATTGTGGGCGTAGATGTTGGGCGGCAGGATCTGCCGTTCGGGCTTCTCCACGGACACACTCTCCCTCATAGAGCCGAATCGTCGGGGCCATTCCGACGTGTTGACGTGGCACCGTATGAGCGATTCGCTCCCTCTGTCAAGCCGACCCTGCTCGCAGAGCGGGTCTCCGGATAGAGCGCTTGTCTCACTCTGAGCGTTGGCTGCACCGCGATGTCATGGTTTTGTCGCGCTGGGGGCGCAACTGTTCGCGCAACATGCACGAGCATATGGGTAAGATGGCAGGCAGGACGAGGCCAGTGATTGGAGGGTGGCGATGATACACGACGAACCATTCGAGCCACGCGACGCGCCTCAGCAGCCGTCCGGACCACCGCAGCCGGAAATTCGTCGGCTCTACCGGAGTCGTACCGACCGGATGATCGGCGGAGTTGCCGGTGGTCTCGCGAACTACCTCGGTATCGATCCGATTCTGTCGCGCCTGATCTGGGTCGCGTTGCTGTTCACCGGTGCCGGATTCCTGATCTATATCGTTGCCTGGATCGTTATCCCGGAAGCGCCGGCCGGCATGGTCGAGCCGGTGGCATCGCCGGCATCTAGCCAGACGCTGCGGGTGATCTTTGGCGTTGGGCTGGTGTTCATCGGCGCCATCCTGTTGCTGCGGGAGATCCTCCCGTGGATTGACGATGGCATCGTCTGGGCCGTTCTGCTCGTTTGCGTCGGTGTCGGGATACTCGTGAAGGCGGTGCGCTCATGAATATGGACCCGGGGCGGTTCGAAGGCGACACTCCGCCACCGACCTACGATCAAAGTCAACCGGCGCGACCGCCGCAATCGGGGATATCCACCGGCACGCTGCTGCTTGGCGGCGTGCTGATTGTCGTCGGTGTTCTCTGGCTCCTGCAGCGCGCCGACGTGATTGCCTCCCCGTGGCGGGCGGCCTTGCCGGGCGTGCTGATCGCCGTCGGCGTCGCAATCCTGATCGAGGCGCGTCGTCGGCTGGACGGCGGATTGGTGACGATCGGCGTCCTCCTGACCCTGGTCCTGTCCATCTCGTCGATCGCCGACATTCCGATCGGCGGCGGCGTCGGAGATCGCGACCATCGCCCGACGTCGATAGCTGAGGTCAACTCGCCCTACAAGCTCACCGTCGGTGAGCAGATCATCGACTTCTCGGCAGTCGATTTCCCTGAAGGAGAGACTGTGATCGACGCGAAGCTGGGCGTCGGTGATCTCACGATCATCGTCCCACGCGACATTGGCGTGACGATCGACTGGCGCGTCGGCGTCGGTGAGGCGGACATCTTCGATCAGGAACAATCAGGCGTGGGCAACGATGGCATCGTGAAACGCAACGAGGGCAACAGCCGCCAATTGCGAATCAACGCGTCTGTCGGTCTCGGACAGCTGGAGGTGCGCGATGTACGCTGAACGCTGGAATCTCACCGCCGTCATCCTCGGGCTGCTGTTCATCGTCATCGGCGCACTGTTTCTGCTGGATGAATTCGACGTGCTGACGTTTGACGCCTACTACATGATCCCGCTGCTTGTCATCGGCGCCGGTGTCGCCGTGCTGTTCGGTGGCCGCCGCTCAGACGAGCCATAGTGTGGAGAGACGAGATGCGGCATGATCCCGGACAACGCATCCTCGCCATCGTTCTGCTCGTCTTCGGCGTGGTGCTCATGATATTCGGTGTGCTGTTCCTGCTGGATTAGTCTGGCACTCTCCATGAACCCGTTACTGGTTACCAACGCTGGCGTGTTCGTTGGCCGCCGTTCAGACGAACCGATGAGGAAGGAGACATGATGCGTCGCGATCCCGCCCCGCTCATCCTCGGTGTTGTCCTGATCGTCCTCGGTACCGCGCTGGTGCTGGAGCGCGCTGGGGTGATCGGGTCATTCAGTGTCTGGAGCCTCTGGCCGATCCTGATCATCGCCGGTGGTGTTTCAACCTTCATGGCCGGGCCGTCTGCGCGGCTGGTCGGCGGGATTATCACGGGCCTCGGCGTCATTCTGCTGGGACAGAGCCTGGATATCATCTCCGGATCCGTCTGGGGCATCGTTGGGGCGCTGGTGCTGATCGGTTTCGGCCTGTCGATCCTGGTGCGCCGGGAATTGCCGCCGATTGGCGTGTTCTCCTCGGGGCAGAAGAATGAAACGAGCGCCAACGATCGCATTGAATTGACCACGATCTTCAGCGAACGCGAAATAGTGAGCACCGCGACCGATCTGCAGCAGGTGACGGTCACGACCGTCTTTGGTGAGGTCGATCTCGACCTGTCGCGAGCCCACGTCGCACCGGCAGGTGCCGAAGTTGACGTAACCGCAGTCTTCGCCGAAGCGACGATCATTGCACCACCTGGCTGGAACGTGATCGTGAACGGTACCGCAGTCCTCGGTGAGGTGAACGACCGAACAGCGCCCCGGAAAGATCCGGGGCAGCCGACGTTGGCGATTCAGGCCACCGCGATCTTTGGCGAGGTGACGGTCAAGCAGTACGCCAATTGAGCGGCGCGGCAGGGTGACTATCGGAGAGAGTGGCCGGCCAGGTTCTGTGACCATTGAGGTGTATCACGTCGACCGGTACCGAACTCTGTCATGACGAACCGACACGTCCTGCTGGACAAGGCGTTGACGAACTGACGGACGTATGCCCTACCTGACACGGACACTGCGCCAAAGGAAACGGGCCCGGCGTGAGAATCCTCGCGCCGGGCCCGTATCGTCACACTCCTGATGCACCAGGCTAGTCTGCCGGAACAGCCTCGGCCCTGCTGCCCGCTCTCACCCGCGCCTCAATGCGCTCGCCGATGGTCTGGTCGACGTTCTTCCAGTACTGGATGGCGTTCGAGAGCACCGGCTCCCGGACGCCGTCGAGCGCACCGGAGACCGTGTCGACAAAGCGATCACGGGCGGCGTCATCGAATACGTCGCGGACGAGCGCGCCCGGCTGCGAGAAGTCGTCGTCGTCCTCACGCAGGTCATACGCGCGGCGCACGAGCTCACCGTCGGCTTCCCAGGAGTTCTCGACCGGCCCCTGCGTGTCCGCCCACGGACGGCCGAACGAGTTCGGCGCATAGACCGGAGCATTTCCGGAATGCTCGAAGCGCATGTTGCCGTCGAACGTGTACGAGTTGATCTTGTTCTTCGGCTGATTCACCGGCAGCTGCTGGTAGTTCGTGCCGATGCGGGCGCGCTGCGCGTCGGCATAGCCGAAGACGCGGCCGAGCAGCATCTTGTCCGGCGAGATGCCCGTGCCCGGTACCTGATTCGACGGCGCAAAGGCGGCCTGCTCGATCTGGGCGAAGAAGTTTTCGGGATTGCGGTTCAGCGTCAGCTTGCCGACCTCGTGCAGCGGATAGTCGGCGTGCGGCCAGACCTTCGTCAGGTCAAAGGGGTTGATGCGATAGGTCTTTGCCTCGTCGTAGGGCATGATCTGCACCTTGAGCGTCCAGGATGGGAACTCCTCGCGGGCGATCGCGTCGAAAAGATCGCGGCGATGGTATTCCGCGTCCTTGCCCGCGAGCATCTCGGCTTCTTCGCCGGTCATGTTCTCAACACCCTGCTCCGAGATGAAGTGGTACTTCACCCAGAACCGTTCACCGGCCTTGTTGATCCACGCATAGGTGTGCGAGCCGTAGCCGTTCATCGTGCGCCACGAGCGCGGCAGGCCACGATCGCCCATGAGATACGTCACCTGGTGGGCTGATTCCGGGTTGAGCGTCCAGAAGTCCCACTGCATCGTGGCATCGCGCACGCCGCTATCGGGCGTCCGCTTCTGCGAGCGGATGAAGTGCGGGAACTTCATTGGGTCGCGCACGAAAAAGACGGGCGTGTTGTTGCCCACGATGTCGAGGTTGCCGACCTCCGTGTAGAAGCGCAGCGCGAATCCGCGCACATCGCGCCAGGTGTCCGGCGAACCCTGCTCGCCGGCGACGGTGGAGAAGCGCAGGAGTGTCTCAGTCGTCGCGCCCGGCTGGAACACCGCTGCATGGGTGTAGGCCGAGACATCGTGCGTGACCTCGAAGACGCCGAACGCGCCCGCGCCCTTGGCGTGCGGGTTTCGCTCGGGCACCCGCTCGCGGTTGAACGCAGCGAGCGTCTCGATCAGGTGGAAGTCGTGCAGCACGATCGGACCGTTATTGCCGACGGTCGTCGAGTTGCGATCGCTCTCCGCCGGAGCACCGTTCTGGCTCGTCGATGGGATTGTTGGATCAATCAGGTCAGACATGTCTCTCCTTGTTGCGAGTAATTGCGGGCACACTCGATACATTGCCGTGCGTATCAGGCGATGTGAAACGCATTCTTAGCAGCGCGCCGCGTGTGTTACCGTCATTGGATCTTCGCATATCAGGTGTCACAGGCTTTCACCGTTTGTCTTTTCTCTGGAAATGCATCTCCTTTTTGTCGCTGTCACTCGAACATACTGCACTCGTCATATCGACGATATTCCAGTGATAATTGCCGAACTGTAGAATCCGACGAACACCAAAGAATACCCCGTAGGGGTATTCTAATTGGACATTATACGATAAATGTCTGCACCGTGCCAGAATGGCGGCCGGTCTGCTCCGCGCATCTTGTGCAATGCCGATCTGAAATTGCCGAGCACGCGCAAGGTTGATCACTGGAGTGACGATTACCTACCCGCTGGCGTCGCCCTTCCGTATTCCGCCAGCAGCCCGCGCACACGCTCCAGCGGCAGCGCGTGGATCGTGCGGCCGAAGCGGCCGGTGGTCGTTTCGGCCATGCACAGGCTGTTCAGCACAGCCTCCTCGGTCGCGTCGACTGTGGCGGCGAACAGGTCGTTGATGGACTCGCCCTCGATGATCTGCTGCACGGCGACGCCCGGTCCCTGCTGCGGCCGGTAGCCGGTGGAGAAGGCCACCAGTAGCTCGCCGCTGCCGTTCTCGCCGGCCGAGCCGGTGCGGCCCAGCCCGAGCGCCGCGCGCTTCGCCAGCCGTGCCAGCTGGCGACCATCGAGAGGCGCGTCGGTCGCGACGACGACGATGCACGAGCCATCCACGCGGTCGCCGCGATGGCTTTGCTCGGGCAGTTCCGCCTCCGATCCCCACGGGATGTGCCGACCGACCGGCACGCCATCGACGGTGAGGCGGCCGCGGCGACCGAAGTTTGTCATCGTCAGGACGCCGACCGTCCAGGTTGCGTCGCCGTCGGCGACCCGGCGCGACGATGTGCCGATCCCACCCTTGAAGCCGAAGCAGATCATGCCGGTGCCCGAGCCGACGCAGCCCTCGGCAACCGGGCCACTGCTGGCGGTGTCCAGCGCGGCTGCGACGTGCGCAGCCGTGACGTGGAAGCCGCGCGAGTCGTTGAGATACTCGTCGTCGCACTCGGCAACCACCGGGATGACGACACCCTCGCTGCCGCCGACGCGCTCGTCGTGCTCGACCAGGTAGCGGCAGATGGCGTCGTAGGCTGTCCCGACGCCCATCGTGTTCGTCAGGACGATCGGCGTATTGATCCTGCCCAGCTCCTCGATCTCGCTGCGACCGGTCATCTCACCGGTGCCCGCCAGCGCGAAGAACCCGGCGGCGACTGGATGCGTCATGAGGTCGTCGTCCCCACCGCTGGCGTCGTAGCGCCGCGGCCAGATCGCGGTGACACCGGTGCGGGCCGGTCCGTGGCGGTCGGGCAGGTCGGCGTCGCCCCAGCTGACTGTCGCGTGCCCTACCTCGACGCCCGCGACGTCGGTGATCGCGTTCAGCGGGCCGGTCCGATAGTTGCCAATGGTGATGCCCAGATCGCGGGCACGGCAGCGTGCGTTGTCGGGTGCATCGGTCATTCGTGTGTCTCCTCCGGCTCGACCGGCCACAATCCGGCGGCTCCGGCACTGGCTCCGCCATCGACGACCAGCGTCGTGCCGCTAATGTAATCAGCCAGTGGTGAAGCCAGCATGACGATTGCATTGGCAATGTCCTCGGGCGTGCCCGGTCGTCCGAGTGGGGATGACGAGCGCATGGCTGCACGATAGGTGGGCGAGAGGTGTGCGCCGCCCTCGCCGACGTCGATGTAGCCCGGCAGCACCGCGTTGGCGCGAATGCCCCACGGGGCGAGCTCCATCGCCATCGAGCGGGTGAGCGCGACAACGCCGGCCTTCGAGGCGCTGTAGTGCGCCCAGCCGTGCAGCGCCCGGTTCGCCGCGCCCGACGAGAGCGTGATGATCCGCCCGGCAATACCGGCAGCGACCATCGCTCGCGCGGCGCTCTGGCAGGTGTGGAACATGCCGGTCAGGTTCGTGCCGATTACCGCATCCCATTCGCCGTGGCTGATATCAAGGAAGCGGCTGTTCGGGTAGATACCCGCATTGGCGACGACAACGCGCGGCGCACCGACCTCTCGGATCACCCGCGCGAACATCGCCTCGACAGCCTCCGCGTCGCGCACGTCCGCCGTGGCCGGCAACGCGCGAATCCCGTCCGCCTCCAGCGTCGCACAGGCCGCGTTCACGCGCTCCTCGGCGCGATCGTTCAGCGCCACGATCGCGCCGGCCTCACCAAACGCCCGCGCCGTTGCCAACCCCAACCCGGCGCTCGCGCCGGTCACCAGCACAACCTGCCCTTCGAAGGTGAGTGATGCGGTCACTTGGAACTCTCCTCTATTGTGAAAGAGCTTTCAGCGCCATAGTGTCGACCGTGTTTGTCAGGCGACCATCGGTTCGCCCTGTCACACTGTTTGGTTTATCGCCGCCACAGTGTAGAGGACGTCGAGCTGTCGTCTGTATCGGGCCGGGGAGATTTCTCGCGTGCGCGCTCGAAATGTCAGGGCACGGCGGAGGCTGCCGCGGCAACCTACGTGTCACTTTGGCGTTGACGACCCGTGTTGTCACTAGCCGAGGTAGTGCGTCAGGGTGGCCCACGAGTGGCAATCTTCGCCAATCGACGGTTTCCCACTTCTTGATACGCCGTGCTACTATCGCAGCACGACCTTCTGACGACCCTGTTCTCCCCCGGGGTTGAGTGCTGTTGGCCGGCTGGCCAGTGGCCTGGTTCTTGCCGCGCTCTCGTGTATCGACCGACACAGCGT